>CAXSDZ010000006.1:31006-34008 GCA_964235505.1 uncultured Chthoniobacteraceae bacterium | reverse complement strand
ACGTAAAGGCTCACAAGCCCCGCACCCGCATGGACACAGGCTTCCGCGGCGAGGATGGCCGCGCCCGCAAAGCCGCGTGAACCGGCGACGATGCCGATGCGGCCGTAGTCGCCCTTGTGCGAATCGAACGCGCGGCGGCGCAGCAGCGGCGCGAGTTCCGCGGCGGTGGCGACGCCCGGCGCATCCGGCTCGGCAACCGATCGCGTGGAAAGCGCGGCGAGCGGCAACACGGCCAAGCGGCCGACAAAATGGGTTGCGTCGTCGGCGAGCAGCCCGCACTTCGCGAAGCCGATCGCGAGCGTGTAATCGGCGACGATGCAGTCGGGATCTGCCGCGCCCGTGTCGCCGTCCAGCCCGGTCGGCAGATCGAGCGCGAATACCTGTGCGTTCGCCTCTTCCCGCAGCGCATTGATGCGGCGGGCAAGCGCGGCGATCGGATCGCGGAGCGCGCCGGCGGCCCCGAAGGCCGTCGAGCACCACGAGCGGACGCCCGTGCGCAAGCGGCAGCATGCCCGTAGGCTCCGGCAGGCAGAGTCCGGCTTCGCCAAACTTCCGGTGCAGGAGCGGGCTCCACGCCGTCTCGGGAAATGCGGGCACGAGATGCGTCTTCCAACCGGCGATTGCCAAGTGCCGCGCGGCGACGAGCGCGTCGCCGCCGTTGTTGCCCTTCCCAAAAACGGCCACGCACACGCCGGGCTGCGGAAAGAACTGCTGCACCGCCCGCGCAATCTGCGCGCCGGCTTCGTCCATGAGCGCTTCTGCCGAGATGCCATCGGCAAAGGCTCGCGCTTCGAGGGCGCGCATTTTAGAGGCAGTGAGAATCACAATGAAGTCGTGGAAGGTTGCTGCTTAAGGTGGAATCACCACGTCCCGATTCATGAAGCGTTCTGTCCTTCTGCACGCCTGCTGGCTGGTAATATATGTCGCGATTCTGTGGACGCTTTATTGCTGGACGATGAGTGCATTCCATCCGCCGCTGTCAGACCCGGAAGCTTACGCGAAGCCGTGGCGACCGCTCGGGCGGCTTGCTTTGAGTGGAATTGTTGCGCTCCTGCTGTTCGTCACGCAGGCGTTGATTGTTCGACGGCGCGGTCTGTGAATGGGCCGGCTTGCGTTCATCTCCACTTCGCGATCACCGCGCTGGCCAGCGCGTCCGCGAGCTTCTCCCGGTGGCCGGATGAAGAGGCGATGCGGGCGCCCTCTGCGCGATTCGTGAGAAAGCCGAGCTCGGCCAGCACCGCCGGGATGCGCGTGTGGCGCAGGACGTAAAAGCCGCGCTGGCGGATGCGGCGATCTTCCGTGCCGGCCGCGCGCACCACGCGCGCATGCACCGCGGCGGCGAAGGAAGCGCTGCCTGAGGAATAGTAATATGTCTCAATCCCGTTGGCGCCTTCGCGCGGCGCGGAGTTGAAATGAATGGCGAGGAACACGCCGCTCCGCTGGCTGTTGGCGATGGCGCAGCGCTCGCGCAGACCCACGAAGGTGTCGCTGGAGCGAGTCATGACGGTCTTGAAACCGGCACTGCGCAGTTTGCTCTCCACGCGGCGGGCGACATCGAGAGTGTAGATCTTTTCCGCGTAGCGGTCGCCCGGCACGCCACCGCGATCGATGCCGCCGTGGCCGGCGTCGATGACGACCGTTCGCGCGGCGAAGGAAGCTGGAGCGGCGCACGCGAGCAGCGACACGATCAAGACGAAGAGGGAGGGGAAGCGTGCGCTTTTCATGCGGCGGCAGAAGGTTCCAAAACAGAAGGCAATTGCCAGCGGAATTTCGGCAGTGGCGTGAAGGCTGCCGGCCCGCTTGCGCTGCCTGCGGCGGGGGTTTTTAGTCCGCGACCACCATGCGATTCCGCCATTTTCTCTGCTGCCGCAGTGTTCTCGTGCTCCTTTTGTGCGCCCTCGGGCTTCCCGCGGCGGCGCAGTTCCAGATGCAGACGCCCGCCGGCGAAGCGCCGGGACCGTGGCTTTTCGGAACGATCGGCGTGGGGAAAGCGGCGGATGGGACCGGGCCGAAAACGACGGCGCTCAAAGGGCTCGCGATCAAGGTCGGCGAGCGAGGAGAGGCCGCCGTGGCGTATGATCTCGAGCTGTGCCGGATGGCGGGGGCGTGGACGGGTGGGAAGTTCACCACGCCGATGAATCTGATGTCGCGCGGGGAATTTCCCACTGCGCTGGGTGAGGTGGCGTGGACCAGCGGCGAGGTTCCGGGCTTCGGTGCGGGCGCTGCTTTCGCGGCTGCTGCAAAAACCGGAAAACAAGCGGCGAGCGCGGAGCTGGGCAGGGAGGCCGAAATTCCAAAACTGCCGCTGATCGGGGCTCTCCGCGATCCGCGTCCACAGCCTTTTGGGCCGCTCCCGGAAGTGCGCTTTCGCGGGATGTTCGTCCGCGGTGGGAAGGTGGCGCTGAAGTGGGCGGTGAATGGCGTGGAAGTGCTGGAAACACCGGGCTTTGAGAGCCGCGGCGGAGTCGCGTGCTTTACGCGCACGCTGCGGGTGGGCGCATCCGACGCGCCGCTGCTGGTCGCGGCCTGCGAGGTGCCGGCCGAGCGCGGGAATTTCCTCAAGATGGACGAGGTGATCCACTTTTCCGCGGAGCCGAATGCTCCGCTCGTGGAGCGCGCGGGTTTCACGAAATGGACCGCTGGCGGCAGGGTGATGGTGGTCACCGACGCGGGCGCGCCGGAGGGCGCTGAGTGGCGCGAGATCGCCGGACAGATGTGCCTGCTGCTGCCGCCGCGCAAGACCGCGGGGACCGTGAAGATCATCGTCGGCACGTGCGCGCCGGAGACCGATACGCTCCCGCCTTTCACCCGCGAGCCGCCGCTGGCGGATGTCCTCGCCCTTACCAAAGGCGGGCCGCCGCGGTGGCCGGAAACTGTGACCACGCAGGGCGAACTCGCCGCCGCGACGGATGAGCCGTATGTCGTCGATACGATCAAGCTCCCGGACCCGAACCCGTGGGGCGCGCCCGTTTTTGTCGGAGGATTCGACTTCTTCGAGGATG
>CAXSDZ010000006.1:19909-30996 GCA_964235505.1 uncultured Chthoniobacteraceae bacterium | reverse complement strand
CGTGTTTGTGGCGTCGGGAATCGATGCGCAGCTCGGCGCGGTGAAGTGGCGGCGCTTTGCCAGCGGGCTTTACCACGCGCTTGGGCTGAAGATTCACCAAGGCGAAATCTATGTGACGTGCCGCGACGGCATCTATCGGCTGCGCGATCTCGATGGCGATGGAGAAGCGGATTTCTACGAGGTCTTCAACAACGACATCTTCGTCACGAAGAGCTTCCATGAGTTCGTCTTCGACTTGCAGACGGACAAGGAGGGCTACTTCTATTTCGCCAAGGCTGGGCCGGTGAAAAATGGCGGTCGCGGCTTCGACGAGATCGTGGCGCACCACGGCTCGCTGCTGCGGGTGACGCCGGATGGGAAGAGGCTCGAAACGATGGCGACCGGCTTTCGGGCTCCGAACGGCATCGGCATCGGGCCGCACGGGGAGATGACAAGCGGCGACAACGAAGGAACGTGGACGCCCGCCTGCAAGATCAACTGGATCAAGCCCGGCGGCTTCTACGGCGTGGTCGATCTCGCGCATGGTTTTGGAGGCGAAGGTCAAGAAACGAGGGCCGAGGGCCTGAGCTCCGCGCCGCCTTCGCTCAATGCTCCCGGCTCTGTCGGGACTTCCGAGCCCTCGACTCTCGGCCTTCGATCTTCGACGCGTTACGATCCACCGCTCTGCTGGCTGCCGAAGCGCCTGGACAACTCCGGCGGCGGACAGGTGTGGGTGCCGGAGTCGGACAAATGGGGGCCGTGGCGCGGGCAGCTTTTGCACCTCAGCTACGGGCAATGCGCGCTCTTCGGAGTGATGATGGAGGAGGTGCGCGATCCAAACCTCGCGAGCTGCTGCGACTCGCTGATGCAAGGCGCCGTCGCGCCTTTTGCCGGGCTGAAGTTCCAGAGCGGCATCATGCGCGCGCGCTTCCACCCGCAGGATGGCCAGCTCTACGTGGCGGGCCTGCGCGGCTGGCAGACGACTGGGCTGAAGAACGGCTGCCTGCAGCGCGTGCGCTTCACCGGCGCGCCGGTCTGTATGCCGATCGGGATCGAGGCGAAACGCGACGGCGTGCTGCTGCGCTTCACCTGCTCGCTGGATACGAAGACCGCGGCTGATCCTGAGAACTGGAATGTGGAGATTTGGAATTACCTCTGGTCTGCCGCCTACGATTCACCGGAGCTTTCCACGACTGCCGCGGCGGAAAAGCTGGCGGAGATCGGCAAGGATGGCGCGCCGCAATTCTCCGCCGGGCAGTTGGCAAAGAAAGGACACGATGCGCTGGTGATCAAAAGCGCAACGATCGGAACCGATGACCGCAGCGTGTTTCTCGAAATCGCGGGGATGAAGCCGGCGATGCAAATGTCGATCCGGTATCAGATCAAAGCCGCGGATGGCGCGGAGATGAAGAGCGAGGTGGTCAATACCATCCACATCCTGAGTGAGTGAGCCGCCGTTTTTTTTTGCGGCGCTTTGTCCATCGGCCAGCCGCCTGCGCCCGCTCTGCAATCCACCTGCTGCCGGTGAACAAAAAAGCGCCCCGGCATTTCTGCCGGGGCGCTCGTTAGATTGGATTGGAAATGGAAACTCGGTGGTTCAGTAGCGTTCACCACCACCGCCCCCGCCGCCGCCGCGATATCCTCCTCCGCCCCCGCCACCACCACCGGCGCCACCACGATATCCGCCGCCGCCGCCGCCGCGCGGGGCACCGCCCCCGCCGCCTCCACCACGATAACCGCCACCCCCAGCCCCGCCCCCCCCCCCACCCACCCCGCCGCCGCCCCCCCCCCCCCCCCCACCCCCGTAGCCGCCTCCGCCACCCCCACGGAACCCGCCACCCGGCGGACGTTCTTCGCGCGGACGGGCCTCATTCACGACGATCGGGCGCCCATGCACCGTTTGGCCGTTGAACTTGTTGACCGCGTTCTTGGCTTCCTCTTCGGAAGCCATGGTGACAAAGGCAAATCCGCGGGATTTGCCGGTGAATTTGTCCTGCATCAGCAGGACTTCGGAGACGGTGCCAGCCTGAGCGAACAGGTCTTGCAGATCGATTTCGAGGGTGTCGAAGGAGAGATTCCCGACGAACAATTTGGTGGCCATAACTACTTGGTTTGTTGACTTTTCAAAACAGCAGCCCGCCGGAGTGCCTCCGCTGATCGGATTGGAAGGATCGGCCCGCCGGAAGCTTTGTGTCGGAACACCCGCGCACTCAACTTCCCACAGGAAAATCCGGCATCTGACCCGGAGCGTTCTGCTGTCTTTGGTTCGCATGCAGTGAACCATTTGCGCTCAGACGCGGCAAACGTTCATTTCTCCAAAGCTCGCCGCGGCGCGGATGAAAAGCAGAGCGGCCACTGCCCGGCGACCTGTGGCAGCAGATTTTGCGGGGCACGGCTGCACACTTGGAGGAACACACCACAAACCGCCGCACATCGGTCTCCGCTGACTTCCCCCTTGCCGCCCGCAAACCGCAGTCACAAGCTCGCGCCCCATGTCTCCCTCGACTCTTCGCACTTCCCGCCGCCACTTCCTCAAAGCCGCGCTCGCCGCCGGTGTCGCGCCGATGTTTCTGCCCGGCCGCATCTGGTCGGCCGAGACGAAGTCGAACGATCGCCTGACGCTCGGCTGCATCGGCATCGGCAAGCAGATGCACGGTCATCTCGGCGGCTTCCTCGGCAAGCCGGAAACACAAATCGTCGCGGTCTGCGACGTGGACACCACGCGGCGCAACGACGGCAAGCGGATCGTGGATGAAGGCTACGCAAAGAAGATGGGCACGGGCTACAAAGGCTGCGACGCGTATGGCGACTTCCGCGAGCTGCTCGCGCGCAAGGACATTGATGCCGTGGTCATCGCCACCCCCGACCACTGGCACGCGCCGATCGCAATCGCGGCGGCAAATGCCGGCAAGGACATCTATTGCGAAAAGCCGCTCACCGAGACGGTGCATGAAGCGCGTGCGCTGATCGATGCGGTGCGCAAAAATGATCGCGTTTTCCAGACCGGCTCCCAGCAGCGCTCATCGCGCGAGTTCCGCATCGCCTGCGAGCTGGTGCGCAATGGGCGCATCGGCAAGATCGAACACGTCTCCGCTGGGTTCGACGGGCCGGGCCGCTCGTGCGACTTGCCGGAAGAGCCGATGGAATCGGGGCTGGATTGGGACATGTGGCTCGGGCCGGCCCCGATGCGCCCCTACCACTCCAAGCTCGCTCCGCGCGGCGTCCATGATCATTTCCCGCTCTGGCGCGAGTATTGGGAATACGGCGGCGGTTACGTCACCGACTGGGGCGCGCACCACGTCGATATCGCGCAGTGGGGGCTGGGAGTGGACGACAGCGGCCCGGTCGAAATGATCCCGGCGGCAGATTGGAAGAATGCCAAATTTGGCAACAAGCTGCGCTATGCGAACGGCGTCGAGCTCGAGCACATCCCGCAGAATGGCGTGAACTTCTACGGCAGCGAAGGGACGATCTACGTGAACCGCGGGACCGCGAAGTTCACGATCGGGGACAAGGACGTGGTGCTTTTCACCGCGAAGAAAAACGCGCAGCCGCCGGAGAAATCGCTCAACGAACAGCTCGATGCGGTGGAAAAGGAATACCTCGCCGACGCCAAGATCCGGCTCACCGATTCCAAGGACCACAAGGCGAACTGGATCGAGTGCATCCGCTCGCGGGCGCGGCCGATCGCCGACGTGGAAATCGGCGCCCGCACGGTGACTTCCTGCCATCTGCTGAACTTCGGCTACCGCTACGGACAAGGGGTGAAGTGGCAGCCGAAAGAGATGACTTTTGCCGAAGGCAGCGGCGATCCGAAGTGGCTCACGCGCGAGTATCGCGACCAGTGGCGCGTGGCGTAAAAGGCGCCCCCCCGCACGCGGTGGAAAAAACTCTCGGGCAGGCTAACTCCTGGAAGGGGGCTGGCCTGCTTCGTTTCCAGCCACGCTGCAAACCTACAGCGGCTTGCAGCCCGATGCGGCTTTTCCGCGGGTCGGAGCTGCTTCTTTACCGCAGAGGACGCGGAGAACGCAGAGGCAGAGAAAGGCAGAGCATCTTCTCCGCGTTCCTCCGCGCTCTCTGCGTCCTCTGCGGTAAAGCAAAGCCACTGCAACAGGGACACGCTCGAATGCAAACCGCTTCAGGCCCACCGTAGTTTCACCTGCAACGCCACACTGGAATAAACCGGCTCGCAGCGCTCGCTCGCGAGCTCCCGCCGCCTCACACCTTCCCCGCTTATGGACCACTATCTCGAACGCGTCGTCGATCTCACCGAAGCCACCGCGAACGACCTCCACGACGTCTCCGTGGAAGCAGCCCGAGCCCGCGTGGAAGCGGGCGATCCGGCCGCGGTGCGTGCCCTGCGCGGCTCATTTGCGATCGTCGCGCGCACCGGCAAGACCGTGCGCATGGCGCGTTCGCTCGACCGGCCGATGCGCTACTTTCTCGCGAAGTTCGCCGCCGGACCGGCGCTCGTGGTCGCAGATCGCATCGATACGATCCACGCCTGGCTGAAGAGCGAGGGCATCGCCGAGCAGTTTCACCCGAGCTACACGCGCATGGTGCCGGCGCACCACATCGTCGAGATCCAGCTCGTCGGCTGCCCGGACCCAGACCCGGTTTATACGCGCTTCTTCACACCGGAGCGGAATGCGCTCGCGGCGGACCCGGACGCGATCGGGCAGGCGTATGTCGGCGCGCTGGCGAGCGAAGTTTCCGCCTGGCTGGAGCGCATCCCGTCGCAAGAGCCGATCGGCGTCTGCTTTTCCGGCGGCATCGATAGCGGTGCGGTCTTCCTCATTGTCTATGACGCGCTCCGCAAAGCCGGCCTGCCGCTCGGGCGGCTGAAAGCCTTCACGCTCACCTCCGATGGCGGACCGGATCTCGCGCAGGCTCGCGCGTTTCTGGATGTGCTCGGGCTCGGCCTTTTCCACGAGCCGATCGAGATCGACCGCCTCGATCCGCTGGAAGCCATCCGCACCGTCGAGGATTACAAACCGCTCGACGTGGAGTGCGCGATGATGGGCTTGGCGCTTTGCCGCGGCATCCGCGCGCGGTATCCCGGCTGGCGCCACCTGATCGATGGCGATGGCGGCGACGAGAATCTCAAGGATTACCCGATCGAAGAAAACCCGGAGCTCACGATCCGCAGCGTGCTCCACAACCTCATGCTCTACCAGGAAGGCTGGGGCGTCGGTCGCATCAAACATTCGCTCACGCACAGCGGCGGTCTGAGCCGGTCTTTCACCCGCACCTACGCGCCGGCACGCAAGCACGGCTTCATCGGCTTCAGCCCATTCACACGGCCCGCAGTGGTGGAGGCGGCGGAGGCGATCCCGTTTCTGGAGCTCACAGAATACGACGTGCCGAGGCTCTACGCGCTGAAAGGCGAGATCGTGGCGCGTGGCGTAAAGGCGATCACCGGCCTGGAGATGCCGGTGTTTGAAAAGCGGCGCTTTCAGCATGGCGCAGTCTCCGCAGACACGTCGCGCAGCCGATTCGCCGCGGAGTCGCTGCCGGCGCGCGAGGCGGAATATCGCCGCCACTTTCTGGCCCAGTATCTTTGAGCTCAGCCCTCGCCGAGCCTTATCCGCAGGACCGCGCCGCGCGCGACCGCTGGGTCCTGGCGCGCCGCGGCGAGCGGGCCGTGCCGGACCCGCAGCGCCCCGCCGGCTTCTTCGCGGAAAGCGAGCTGGCGGCGGGTGGCGAGATCGTGCCGGTCTCCACGGTGCTGCTCACGAATCGCGAGTGTCCGTGGCGGTGCGCGATGTGCGATCTGTGGCAGCACACGCTGCCCGGGACTGTGCCGCCCGGCGCGATCCCTGCACAGCTCGCGCATGCTCTCGCGCGCCTGCCGCCCGCGCGCCACATCAAGCTCTACAACAGCGGCAGCTTCTTCGATCCGCGCGCGATCCCGCCGGACGACCACGCCGCGATAGCCCGCCAGCTCGGAGCTTTTGAGCGCGTCGTTGTGGAATGTCATCCCGCCTTCCTCGGCGACCGTTGCTGGACGTTTCGTGATCGCCTCGCCGGCCAATTGGAAGTCGCGATCGGGCTGGAAACGGCGCATCCCGAAGCGCTTGAGCGCATCAACAAGCGGATGACGCTCGACGACTTTTCCGCGGCCGGCCGCCGCCTCGCGCAGCACGGCATCGCGCTGCGGGTCTTCCTCCTCACCAACCCGCCCTTTATCGCTGCGGGCGAAGCGGCGCGGTGGGTCGAGCGCTCCATCGCATTTGCGATCGAGTGCGGCGCGACGGCCGTCTCGATCATTCCCACCCGCCCCGGCAACGGCGCGCTTGATGCGCTCGCCGCGGCAGGGCAGTGGACGCCGGCCACTCTCGCGGCGCTGGAGGCAGCGCTCGACTTTGGCATCGGCCAGCGCCGCGCCCGCGTCTTTGCCGATCTCTGGGATCTCTCGCGCCTCGCCGAGTGCCCGCATTGTTTCCCGGCACGGAGCGAGCGGCTGCGGCAAATGAACCTCCAGCAAACCATTCTCCCGCGCGTCCCGTGCGCGCATTGCGCGGCATGACTTTTGATCTCGCGATCATCGGTTCCGGCTTCGCTGGCTCGCTGCTCGCGATGATCGCGCGGCGGCTCGGCCGCAGCGCGGTGCTGATTGAAAAGGCGCGCCATCCGCGCTTCGCGATTGGCGAGTCTTCCACGCCGCTCGCCAATCTCGTCCTCGAAGACCTCGCCTCTCGCTACCAGTTAGATGGCATCGCGCCCTTTGCAAAGTGGGGCACCTGGCAGCGCGTGCGCCCGGAGGTTGCGTGCGGGCTCAAGCGCGGCTTCAGCTTTTTCCACCATGAGTGGAATCGCGATTTTCAACCGCGAGCGGATCGCCGCAATGAGCTGCTCGTTGCCGCCAGCCCGCACGACGAGATCGCCGACACGCATTGGTATCGCCCGGACTTCGACGCGACATTTGCCGCAGAAGCCGGGCGCGCCGGAGTGGTGCATCTGGAAGAAACGACGTTGCACTCGGCCACATTTGCAGAGGACGGCGCTCGCCTCGCCGGCACGCAGGGAGGGCAGCCGATCGAAGTTCACGCGCGCTTTGTGGTCGATGCCTCCGGGCCGCGCGGGGCGCTCTGGCAGTTGCTGCCCCTTGGTGAAAAGCCTTCGCAATACCTGCCGGAAACGGAAGGGTTGTTCGCCCACTTCCGAGGCGTGCAGCCTTTTGCCGCCGCAGTCGCGTCCAGCAAAAAGCCGCCTTTTCCGATCGACGATGCGGCGCTGCATCACGTCTTTCCGGGCGGATGGATTTGGGTGTTGCGGTTCAACAACCGAGTCGTGAGTGCGGGAGTCGCAGCGACAAAGGCTGTCGCGCGGGAGCTGCGGTTTGCGGACGGTGCCGCCGCGTGGGAGCGTCTGCTGACGCGGCTTCCGGCGGTGCGGCGGCAGTTCGCGGAGGCGGAAGTCGTCGAGCCCTTTCGCCACGTGCCGCGACTCGCCTTCCGCAGCGCGGCCGCGGCGGGCGCTGGCTGGGCGCTGCTTCCTTCCGCGGCGGGGTTTATCGATCCGCTGCTTTCCACCGGATTTCCGCTTACGCTGCTCGGTGTCGAGCGGCTCGCGCGGACTTTTGAAAGCGACTGGGATTCGCCGCGCTTCGCAGGGCAGCTCGCCAGCTACGAACGCGACACTTTCGCAGACCTCGATGCGGCGGAGCAACTCGTCGCCGCGCTTTACGCAAACATGGGCGACTTCGCCGCGTTCACCCATCTCGCCCGCATCTACTTTGCCGCCGCGAGCTTCGCTGAAACCACTCGGCGCCTTGGAAGCGTCGCACAGGCAGACGGTTTTCTTCTCCGCCAAAACCGGCGATTCGCCGCGGGCTTCGACGCTCTTTGCCGCCGCGCGACCACAGGTCCGGTGCGGGATCTCGGCGCGCAGGTCGATGCCCTGATCGCACCGATCGACATCGCTGGATTGACCGATAGGCAGCGGCGCAACTGGTATCCCGTGTGCGCGGACGACCTCTTCGCTGGCGCGGAAAAACTCGGCGCCACGCGCGAGCAAATCTGCGAGCTGCTGGAGCGTTGCGGCATGTCTGACGGGGCAGCGGAATCCCACGAGCTTGCGCCGCAGTTCCGTTGCGCTGGACTGGAGCCATGAACAAACCGCGCATCGCAGTGACCATGGGCGACCCGGCCGGCGTCGGGCCGGAAATCTGCCTCGACCTCATTGCTGACGTCGGGATCGCGCGCGAGTGCGTGCCGATCATCTTTGGCGATGCGGAAGTGCTGCGCCGCGCCGCGCGTGCAGTCGGGCGCCCGGAGCCGCGGCGTGTGCTTGCGAAGGGCGAGTGGGCTTCCGCGCATCACACGATCTATGAGCCGGTCGTGCTCGATTTGTGCGCGCTGAACCTTGCGAACTTCACGCCGCGCGAGATCAACGCCGCGACCGGCGCGGCGGGCTTCGCGTATGTCGATGCCTCCATCGACGCCGCGCTCGCGGGCGAAGTTGCCGCCGTCACTACTGGGCCGCTGAACAAGGAAGCGCTGGCACTCGCGGGCATCCCGTTTCCCGGCCACACGGAGATCTTCGCCGCGCGCACATCAGCTCCGCGCTCCTGCATGCTGCAGGTTTCGGACGAGATCACGTGTTCCTTTGCGACGGTGCATGTCGGCTACGGTGAAGTGCCGCGCCTGCTGACTTCCGCGCGCATCCTCGACGTGATCGAGCTCACCGCGGAAGCGCTGTGGCGCATCCGCGGGCGCGAGCCGCGCCTGCTCGTGTGCGGGCTGAATCCGCATGCGGGCGAGCACGGGCTTTTCGGCGAGCGCGAAGAAGAGCGCATCATCGCGCCAGCCGTGGAAGCCGCTTGTTCAAAGGGTTTGCGGGTCACGGGTCCGGTGCCGCCGGACACCGCATTCCTTCCCGCGCGGCGGCGCGAATACGACGCGGTGGTCTGCATGTATCACGACCAGGGCCACATCCCGCTGAAGGCGCTCGCCTTCGACTGTGCCGTGAATACGACGCTCGGCTTGCCGATCATCCGCACCAGTGTGGATCACGGCACCGCGCTCGATATCGCGTGGCAGGGAAAGGCGGATACGGGGAGCCTGTTCGCGGCGGTGCGGCTGGCGGTGAAGCTCGCGAGCCAGCGCGCGTGAACCCCACTGCACGGCGCTCCAAAAATGCTTTCCCCGGCGCACCGTTCCGCGCGTTGATGGAGCCATGAGCCTTCCCCTCCGCTTCGCGCTTCTCGCGATGTTCGCACGCCTCGCCTGCGCCGCCGACTTTCCCACGCCTTACAACAGCGAAAAAGACACGAGCACCGTCGCGCTTCCCGCTGCGGAAGCCGCCGCGACGATGACGCTCCCGCCCGGCTTTCGCGCCACCGTTTTTGCCTCCGAGCCGGACGTGCAAAACCCGATCGCGATGAGCTTCGACGCGCGCGGGCGGCTCTGGATCGCGGAGAACTACACCTACGCTGAGCGCGCTGTCCGCTTCGATCTCGCGCTGCGCGACCGGGTGCTGATCTTCGAGGACAAGGACAACGACGGACACTTCGATTCGCGCTCGGTTTTCACCGACGACGCGCAGATGCTCACCAGCATCGAGGTCGGCCACGGCGGCGTCTGGATGATGTGTCCGCCGCGCCTGCTTTTCGTGCCGGATGCGAACGGTGACGACGTGCCGGACGGCCCGGCGGAGGTGGTGCTCGATGGCTTCACCGTGGCGAAGGACAACTATCACAACTTCGCGAACGGACTGCGCTGGGGGCCGGATGGCTGGCTTTACGGGCGCTGCGGCGCGTCGAGTCCGGGAGCGGTCGGAAAGCCGGGAACGCCTGATGGGGAGCGCATCCCGCTCGCGGGCGGCGTGTGGCGTTTCCATCCGGGGCGCGGCACGTTTGAGGTGCTCTGCCACGGCACGACGAATCCGTGGGGGCACGATTGGGATGCGTTCGGCGAGGCGTTTTTCGTGAACACGGTGAACGGGCATCTCTGGCACATGATCCCCGGCGCGCACTACGTGCGGGTGCACACGCGCGACCCGAATCCGCGCACTTACGCGCAGATCGATATGCACGCGGACCACTGGCATTTCGACACTGCAAAAAGCTGGACCGATTCGCGCGATGGGAAGGCGAACTCGCTCGGCGGCGGCCATTCGCACCAAGGCACGATGATCTACGGAGGCACCAATTGGCCGGCGGAATATCGCGGAAAACTCTTCACGCTGAACTTCCACGGACGCCGCGCAAATCAGGAAACGCTGGAGCGATCGGGCAGCGGCTACGTGGCGCATCACGCGCCGGATTTCATGCTCAGCGCCGACCCGTGGTTTCGCGGGATCGACCT
This sequence comes from uncultured Chthoniobacteraceae bacterium, assembly GCA_964235505.1. Classification (GTDB taxonomy): domain Bacteria; phylum Verrucomicrobiota; class Verrucomicrobiia; order Chthoniobacterales; family Chthoniobacteraceae; genus CAXSDZ01. Next base: position 20,707 of record CAXSDZ010000006.1, on the reverse strand, counting down.
GCGCGAAGGGCCGGATGGCGGCGTGTATGTGCTCGACTGGAGCGACACCGGCGAATGCCACGAAAACACCGGCGTGCATCGGACGAGTGGGCGCATTTTCAAGATCACGCACGGCGACACGCCGCCCCCGCGGATGCCGTCTGACGTGCGCAAACAAAGTGCGCACGAGCTCGTTGCACTGCTCCGCGCGCCAGACGAATGGCACGCGCGGCAGGCGCGGCTTGCGCTCGCCGAACGCAGCACCACCAAGGAAGGAGTGGAGGACGCAAACCTCGAGCTGCGCGAGATGTTTGCGCAGGAAAAAGATCCTGCGTTGCGCTTGCGGGCGCTGTGGTCGCTGCACGGCACCGGGGCCGCGGGCGAGGATTTTTTGAGCATGCAGTTGCGAGACCCCGATGAGCACGTTCGCGCGTGGGCGTTGCGTCTGCTCACCGACGCCTGGCCGCTGGATCGGATTGATTCCAAGCGCCCAACTGGGAGCGGCGGCACTCCTGCCGCCGATGCGAGCGCCAGCGAGCCTAAGACGAAGACAAGCGCTGCGCGTGTGGGTGAGTCGGCGACAGGAGTGTCGCCGCTCCTTGTGCAGCTTGCCCGCATGGATTCCTCCGGCCTCGTGCGGCTCGTCCTCGCCTCCACGCTCCAGCGGATGCCTTTTGCGCAGCGCGCGGACGTTGCCGCCGCGCTCGTGTCGCGCACGGAGGATGCGAGTGATCACAACCTGCCGCTGCTCGTCTGGTATGGCCTCATCCCCGTGGCGGAAAGCGATCCGATGGCGCTCGTGCGCGTGGCGAAAGAATG
>CAXSDZ010000006.1:0-19899 GCA_964235505.1 uncultured Chthoniobacteraceae bacterium | reverse complement strand
GGATATCGAAAAGAACGCCGAGCCGCTGAATGCGCTGCTCGCGCTCGTGTCGGCGAGCGAGCTGCCGGCCTTCCAAGCCGACATCCTGAACGGCGTCAGCGAGGCGCTCGGCGGCTGGCGAAAGGCGGAAAAGCCTTCCGCTTGGAATGCGGTGCAAACGAAGCTGGAGAAGGCTGCGGACGCTGCGCTCGGCGCACGGGTGCGCGAGCTGAGCGCCGTCTTCGGCGATGGCCGCGCGCTGGAGGAAATCCGGCGCATCGCGCTCGATGCGAAAGCCGCGCTGCCCACGCGCGAAGCTGCGCTGGAGTCGCTCATCGACGCCCGCCCGGACGATCTCCGCGCCGTGTGCGAGCGGCTGCTCGGCGAGAGTCCACTGAATGCAACCGCCGCGCGGGGGCTCGCGCTTTTCGACGATCCGGCCATCGGCGAAACGCTGGTGGCGAACTTCCAGAAATTCCACGCGAGCCAGCGCCCGCAGATCATCTCGCTGCTCGTGTCGCGGCCTGCCTTCGCCCGCACGCTGCTCGCCGCGGTGGCGAAAGGCGCAAAGGGCGGAATCCCGCGCACGGAGCTTTCCGCCTTCCACGTCCGCCAAATCCGCAGCCTCAACGACGCGGAGCTCACGGCGCGGGTCACCGACGTGTGGGGTGAAGTGCGCGACACGCCTGCCGCGAAACGCGACGCCATCGCCGGATGGAAAGCCCGCCTCACGCCCGGCGTGCTCGCGGCGGCGGACAAGAGCACTGGCCGGGCGATCTTTGCGACTGTCTGCGCCACATGCCACACGCTCTACGGCGAGGGCGGAAAGATCGGCCCGGACCTCACCGGCAGCGGGCGCGACAACCTCGATTACCTGCTCGAAAACATCGTCGATCCCAGCGCGGTGGTGAACGCGGATTTCCGCATGACGATTCTGAAAATGAAGGACGGCCGCGTGCTCAATGGCACGCTGGTCGCGGGCACCGATCGCACCGTGACTCTGCGCTCTGCGACCGAGACCACCGCCCTTGAGCGCAGCGACATCGCGGCGACGGAGACCTCCGCGATGTCGCAAATGCCGGAGGGACTGCTGGAAGCCTTCACGCCCGAACAGGTGCGCGATCTGATCGCCTATCTCGAGCACCCGAATCAGCTGCCGCTGCCCGCCGCGAGATAGCGGCGGGCGCGGAACGCAGCGGCACCGCGGACTCTTTCGCGTGGCAAAGGCAGCGCTTCATCCCACAACGAATCCTCTTCATCCCAAAAGCGTCGCTCCTTGCGATGGAGCGGGCACCGTCCCGATGCGTGGCCCACTTCCCGAGCCGCGCTTTTCTCTCCCAACTGATCGCTGCCATGTCCCGCGCCGTCCTCTTCCGTTCCGCGACTTTCTTTGCCTGCGCGACCCTCACGGCGGGCGCTGTTTTCGCCCAGCAGGCGCCGCCGAATCCCGCGCCTGAGCGCGAGCGCCCACCCGCCGACGGCCCACCGCCGCCAGCTTCCGGCGAGCCGCCGCGCGGACCGGATGGCGCGCCGCGCGGCCCCGGCGGGCCGATGCAGCAGGAGGTGAAGCTGGTCGCGAAGTTCGACCGCGATGGCGACGGGAAGTTGCTCGATCCCGAGGAGCGCAAAGCAGCACGCGAGTTCCTCGCAAAAGAGCGCGCGGAAGGACGGCTAGGGCGTGGCCCGGGCGGGCGCGGAGGGCCGCGCGGCTTTGGCGGAGGTCCGGGTGGAGGTGGAGGACCGGGTGGACCGCAGACACCCGGCGGTCCGGGCGGTCCCAGCGCACCGAATCCGCCCGGCGGCCCCAGCTTTCCAAGCGGCCCCGGACGGCGAGAAAACCTGCCGCCACCCGAGCCCGGCGTGAAGCTCGCGCCAGCCGATGTGAAGAGCTATCCCGCGGCTCCGCTCTACGACAGCGGCGTCGTCCGCACGCTGTTCTTCGAGTTTCCCGGAGCGGATTGGGAGAAGGAACTGGCGGACTTTCACAGCACCGACGTGGAGGTGCCCGCGAGGCTGACGGTGGACGGCAAGACCTACGAAGACGTGGGGGTGCACATGCGCGGCATGTCGTCCTTCATGATGGTGGGCGAAGGCCGCAAACGCTCGCTCGGCGTGTCGCTCGACTTCGTTCACGAAAAGCAAAAGCTCGGCGGCTACCGCTCGCTCCACCTGCTGAATTCCCACGAAGACCCGAGCTTTCTCCGCACGGTGCTCTACTGCGTGATCGCGCGCGACTATCTGCCCGCGCCGAAAGCGAACTCGGTGCGCGTCGTCATCAACGGCGAAAACTGGGGCATCTACTCGAACCAGCAGCCCTTTACGAAGGACTTCGTGGAGGAGTGGTTCGGCACGAAAAAAGGCGCTCGCTGGAAGGCGCCTGGCAGCCCGATGGGCCGCGCGGGGCTCGAATACACCGGCGAAGATGTGGCCGAATACAAGCGGCGCTTTGAAATCAAAACCAAGGACGATCCGAAGGCGTGGAGTGACCTCATTGCGCTCTGCCGCACGCTGAACGAAACCCCGGCCGAACAGATCGAAGCGAAGCTCGCGCCGATCCTCGACATCGACAGCGCGCTCCGTTTTCTCGCGGTGGAAAATGCGCTGATCAACAACGATGGCTATTGGATTCGCTCCAGCGACTACGCGCTTTACCAAGATGAAAGCGGGCGCTTTCACATCCTGCCGCACGACACGAACGAAGGCTTCACCCGCCCCGGCGGACCGGGCTTCGGACGCGGCCCCGGCGGCCCTCCGGGCATGGATCGCGCGCCGGATGCAGGCGGAGCGCCGCGCCCGGGTGAGCCGCGGCGGGAGTTCGCCGGCCCGCCGGATGGAGGCTCCGCCGGAGGTCCGCGGCCCGGCGCGGGACCGCGCATCCAAGGCGTGGAGCTCGATCCGCTCCCGAGCGCTGCCGACGCGCGCAAGCCGCTGCTTTCCAAGCTGCTCGCCGTGCCCGCGCTGCGCGCCCGCTATCTCGGCACCATCCGCGACATTGCGGAAAAGTGGCTCGATTGGAAGCGGCTCGGACCGATCGCCGAGCAGGCGCACACCCTCATCGCCGACGATGTGCGCATCGATACGCGCAAGCTGGAAACAAGCGCGGCTTTCGAGACGAGTCTCACGGGCGGCGGCGAAGAGGCCGAAAACCCCGAAGCTCGCGGCCCACGCCGCACCATCAGCGTCAAAGAATTCGCCGACCAGCGCCGGGCCTACCTGCTGCACCACCCGGCGATCATGGCGCTCGGGAAAGCCTCTGCCACGCAGTGATGGCAGCGCGTCGCGGGCTGCGCCGAGCGCGACGCGATCGCCGGCACCGCCCGCCGGTCACCGGGTTTGTTCGATGGCATTGAGCCCATCGATTTTCACCTGCTCGATCTGCTGCACTTCACCGCCCGGCCAGATGATCTCCGCGCCGTCCACGTGGTCGGTGGCGCCGAGGCCGAAGGTGACCGGAAGCGCGGACTGCGAGAGGTAGCTTTTCGCGGCGACAACGGAGCGTAGGAGTGTGCGGTCGCCGAGCTTCAGCCGCACCGCCGCGCCGATGGCGCTGCGGTTTGCCTTTGTGCCAGTCAGCTCGAAGCGCGTCCAGTGGTGGCCGAGCGCCTGGTCGTTGCGCAGCAGCAGCGGCGCGCCATTCACCTGCGTGAGCACGACGTCGAGGTCGCCGTCATTGTCGATGTCGGCATACGCGGAGCCGCGCCCCACGATCGGCTGCACGAGATCGGTGCCGCTTTTCTCCGCCGGCACTGCGACGAAGCCGCCCTTGCTGGCACCCGCGGCATTCCAGAAGAGCTGGGCGGGTTGCTGATATTTCTGGCTCGCCTGCACCTTGCCGATCTCATCTTCCAGATGGCCATTCGCGGTGAGCAGATCGAGCCAGCCATCGAGGTCGTAATCAAAAAAGAAGATGCCGAATTTCAGCATCAGCCGCCCCGCGGGGCCGACGCCGTGGGTGATGGATTCATCGGTGAAAGCCATCGCGCCGCCGCCGGGTTGCGACACGTAAAGCGCGGTCATTTCATTCGCGAAATTGCCGATGCCGATGCCGAGCGCCGCGTCATTCCGGAAGTGCGCGGCATCGATGCCCATCGCGCCGCGGGTGTTGCCATACGAGTCGAAGGCAATGCCGCTCAGCGCACCCACTTCTTCAAAGGTTCCGTCCTTTTGATTGCGAAAAACGAAGTTCTGCACGGTATCATTTGCGACGATCAAATCCATCCAGCCGTCGCCATCGATGTCCGCCGGCGCGACGCCGAGCGCTTTGCCCACCGGCACGCCGGTCGCTGGATTTTTTACCTGGATGCCGGCGCGTTCCGAGGCATCGGAAAAGTGCCCGTCGCCATCGTTGTGGTAGAGACGCGAGAATGCGCCCTCGAAGTTCGTGGGCGGTCCGTAAGCGCGTCCGATGCCTACGAGTTTGTAGCCGACCTCGAAATCGATTTCGCGCGACCACTTCACATATTGGCAGACGAAGAGGTCCAGGCGCCCGTCGTTGTCGTAGTCAAAGAACGCGCAGCTTGTGCCCCAGTCCTGCGCGGTCCCGGCAACACCCGCGTCCGCGGTGGCGTCGCGGAATTTCCCCGCGCCTTCATTATGAAAAAGATGGGCGGTGCCGACGGCGCTCAGAAAGACGTCCGGCCTACCGTCGTTGTCGTAGTCGCCGATCGCGACGCCCTGCCCGTAGATCGGCACATCGAGCCCGGAGCCGGCGGTCACATCGCGGAAGCCTTTGCCTGCTTCGTTGTGGTAAAGCGCGGCGGTCGCAGGTGCCTGGCCTTCTGCGCGATGCCACGGCCAATCCGTGGCATTCACGAAGAGAAGGTCTTGGAAGCCATCGCCGTCGAAATCAAAAAATGCGACGCCGCTGCCCATGCTTTCCGGCAGCAGCTTGTCGCCATAAGCGCCGCTGTGGTGGGAGAAGGAGATGCCCGCGGTGCGGGTAATGTCGATCCATTTCACCATTGGCACCTCGGCTGCCGGCTGCTCGCGCTTTGTCGGAGCGACCAGCGTCGTGACCTTGGGGGTGGTGACGGCTTTCGGCCGGTTGCGCAGGTAGATGGCGCCGCCTGCGACAAGGGCGAGGAGCGCCAATGCGACTAGGGAGAAACGCAGTGCCCGACCAATGACCGCGTCGTTTGTTTGAACGAACTCCTCCGTGTCCGTCTCGTGCGATTCCGCGGGTGGGGTCTGCGGCGGCGTGGCGTCGGGGGGATCGAGATCGGGTTGCATGCGGGGGTGTGTTGGTTACTGCCGGGCCGCAGCGGGTTCAACTCACTTGTCACCTCGCCCGATCTGCGCGGCGAAGCACCGTTTGCGCTTTTTACAGCAAGCGCCGCGCAGGATGGCAGGAGCGGCCATGCTTCCCGGGCGCCGCGCTCTGTCCAGCACTGGCGCGAGAATCCAAAAGGACGCCGCTGGCGTCAGCGCAGCAGCGCTTCGAGCAGACTGAATAAATTCAGCAGGAAGTCGCGGCATTTTCCAGAATTTATGCAGTGCGTCGGCGCAAGAGCTGAAATTTCCCCAGCTCACGCCCAGTCACGTCCACCAATCCGTATTTCCAGTTACCTTTTTGCACCGATTTCCGGAAGCTGCGCGAACGGCTGCGCTACATTGCGTGCTTGCTGAAAGCGCGCTCCGGTCCGGCACCCCGCCGTCGCGGGCTGCGGTTCGAGCCGCTGGAAGCGCGCGTGCTGCTCTCGGCCTCACCCGCCCCGCAGCCCGCACAAGCTGGTGCGGTGATCCAGCTCGATACGCAGGAGCAGAACTTCCTCGCGCACTCGATGGCTCCAGCATCGCTCGACTTGAGCTACGATCCCAGTGCCGCTTAGGCTGACCTTTTCGGATCGAGCGAAGACACTCCGGCAGGGCCGGGCGTGGACCTCACGGTTGCTGCTGACACCATCCCAGCAGGTGTGGTCGTCAGCAGCCTATTCTCCGTGTCGTGGACGGTGAAAAATCTGAATGCGGATTCTGGTACCGTCCAGTGGATCGACGTGATCTACTATTCGACAGACGCGACGTTCGACTCTTCAGACGCATTCCTTACCTCATTCTCTACTTCGGCCGTTCGCCCGCTCGCGGGCGGCGCGGAATACACGCTGACCCGTGACATCCGGCTCCCTGGGACGGTGGCGGGGGGGACGGCTACATTTTCTACCGCCCCGACGAATTCACTGAGCAGCCGCAGACCAAAGAGACGAATAACACTTCAGTCGCCAAACCGATCACAGTTACCGGGCCGGCGGTGAATCTGGAGGTGACGGCGTTCACGGGACCATCCACTGGGCAGATCGGCGGAGCGCCTGTCACCCTGAGCTGGACGATCGCAAACACCGGAGCCGACATCGCCAACGCGGACTGGACCGACCAGCTCTTCCTTTCCACGGATGCCACTTGGGAGGCTACGGACCGTTCGCAATCCGGGTTCGGTATCTTCACAGAGACTCCTCTTGCCGGTGGCCGCGCCACTTACACCAAGACAGTCAATGCAACACTTACGGCGGCTAAGGATAGCGCCCGCGCTTCATCGCCGGTGAAGTGCTGGGATGGCATGCTGACATCCACCTTGGAGGTGATCGTCTCGGCTGCGCTGATAGGGCCGGCGAGGATTGCGAAGGCCGCAAGTCCTGTGCGCAGCAGGACTGGCGCGCCGTCTGCGCGAGCGGAATTGCGGAGGGAACTTCATGCAGAGCTTTTGGCTTTAGAGCGTGTTCTTAACCTTTTGCGGAGGCTTGGGTAGGTTCTTGGATGAAGAGCCGAGAAGCTTATCCAAGCGATGTTGCTGAGGAAGAGTGGGCGTTTGCCGCCCCTTACCTCTGCCTGATGCGGGAGGATGCCCCCCGGCGCGAGTATCCTCTGCGGGAGGTCTTCAATGGCGTGCGTTACCTTGCGCGGGCGGGCTGCCCGTGGCGGCTTTTGCCCCGCGATCTGCCGCCCTGGAAGATTGTTTATGACCAGGCGCAGCGCTGGTTCCGGGCAGGGGTCTTCGAGGCCATGACCCACGATCTGCGCGCGGTGCTGCGGCTGCTTGCGGAGAGGTCCGCTGAGCCGAGCGCCATCGTGCTCGACGCGCGCACGCTCCAGAGCAGCGTGGAGAGTGGGGCGCGGGCTGGATGGGATGGGCACAAGCGGCGCAAGGGCAGCAAGGTGCATCTCGCCGTGGACACCTTGGGCCATTTGCTTGCGCTCCATGTCACTGCGGCTAATGAGCAGGAGCGCGCCCAAGTGAGCGAACTTGCCGCTCAAGTGCAGGACATCACCGGCGAAAGCGTGGCCCTGGCCTATGCCGATCAAGGCTGCACGGGTGAAGACCCGGCGGTCGCCGCGCAGGCCCACGGGATCAAGCTTGTGGTGAAACAGGCATGCCGAGCCCAAACGCGGCTTTGTCCTGCTGCCAAAACGCTGGGTGGTGGAGCGCTCCTTTGCCTGGAGCGCCCGCTTTCGCAGGCTCGCCCGCGACTATGAGCGGCTGCCCACCACCCTCGCCGGACTCCACTTCGTGGCCTTCGCCTGCCTCATACTCGCCAGACTCTTCACCGCCTCCAACACCTGAAAGTTAAGAACACGCTCTAATCCCGAGCACGCAACCCGGCACTTACTACATCCTCGTTCGCGGACAAAGCGAGCCGCAGGCGGACACGCCGGTCACTATCACGGCGGAACTGGTGCCGTTCTCGATCACGAGCGTCTCGCCGGACATCGGCGGCGACTCCAAATATGTCACCGCCACCATCCGCGGAGCGCAGTTCAAGGCTGGTGCGATCGTGAAGCTGGTGCGGCCGGGCATCGCCGAGTTTGAGCCGGTGAGCTATCAGGTCGTCGATGGGACGAAGATCACCGGCATCTTCGACCTCACCGGCGCGCCGCACGGACTCTATGACCTGAAAGTCATCAATCCCGACGGGAGCACGGCGATCCTGCCGTATCGCTATCTCGTGGAGCGGGCGATCGAGCCTGATGTCGCGGTGGGACTCGGGGGACCCAGGGTGATTTCGGCCGGTGGATCGGGACTCTACGGCTTCTCGCTGCAGAGCCTCACGAACATCGATACGCCTTACGTTTACTTCAACTTCGGTATCCCGGAGTTGGGCACCAACCCGAAGGTATTCGACCTGAGCTATGTCGTCTTCTCGAATAACCTGCGCGGGGCGCCGATCGGTCCGCTCGCGGAGAACGTGCCGTGGGCGAGTCTCGATTCTACTCTGAACACTGCGGGCGAGCTGCTCGCGCCGGGTTATGCTTTTGACCTCGCAGCGCGCGGCTATGTCGGACGGACCTTCTCGGTGCAGACTTACCCCGGACTAGCCGAGTTGCTGGCGGGTAATTTCAACAAGCTGCGCGACAAGCTTTACTCTTCCTTCCCTGAACTCGTCGGCACGCTGGACAGCGGGCCCGAAGACCTAGACTCCATCGCACCTGGGCTAACGGACGTTTTCAATGCCGTGCAGGCGAAGAACAATCCGCTGGAAGACGTGGATGACTTCGATGTGGCGTTCAAGTTCCACATCATGGCGTCGGCGACGGTGTTAACGCGCGGTGAATTCATCGCCCAGCAGACGAGCTACGCCCTGAACCTGCGCACTGCAATTTTGGCGGATAATCAGGCGCCGACTTCGCTCATGGTGCTCGCAGCGAATCCGCAGCAATGGACGCAATCCTATCTTGGAGCGCTGGAGGCTGCCGGCTATCTGCGGCCCACGAACACCGCGCCAGCAATTCGCGAGAACCCGCTCGTGGTTTCGCTCTCCAATACGCTGGCGACTGGCTTGCTGCTCGCCACAGGTGGTCAGCAAATCCTCACAGACGGCAACCTCGCGACCTTCTTCACGCAGGTGCGGAAATGGTATGGGCACGACGCTGATCTTCTCGGCTAGCAGCAGGTGCCGGCAGCGTCGAGTGTCGATCTCGGACTGTCGCATCCGACGCACTTTGAGGGGTTCAACATCTTCGTTCCCTATGGCAACGCGAAGCTTGATGAGCCATCGCTGAAGGATCTTGCGCCGGTCACTTTCGACTCGTTCTTTGCGGCGGCGGGTCAGGTCGGGCGGCAGGCGAGCATCAGCGGACCGGTCGGCTTTGGGTCGGCGAACTATGTGCCGCTCGGGCAGGCGCTGCCTTACTCGGTCGCGTTTGAAAATCCGGCGACGGCGAACTCCAGCGTCGCGGAGATCCGCATCGTGCAGAAGCTCGATAGCCATCTCGACCCACGCACGTTCCGCCTCGGCGACATCAAGATCGGCGATATCAAGGTGCATATCCCCGGCGAGCGCGGCGCGTTCTCCGGGGATTTCGATTTCACCGGGAGCAAAGGCTTCGTGCTGCGCGTGAGCGCCGGGCTGGACTTCGGCCCGAACACGGTGAGCTATGTGCTCCAGGCGATCGATCCGACGACGGGCGAGGTGATGCAGGACACGACGAAAGGACTGCTCAGGCCAAACAATGCGGACGGCATCGGCGCGGGTTTCGTGAACTTCACTGTGCAGCCAAAGGCGGACGCTGCGACCGGCGCAAAGATCGAGTCGCAGGCGCGCGTGCTCTTCAATGATCGGCCGCCGCAGGACACGCTCAAGATCACGCACACGACCGACGGCAGCGCGCCGACGACTACCCTCATCGCGACGCCGCTCGGCAGTGGCGCGGCGTCAGAGGTGAAGTGGACGGCGGCGGATGACGCGGCCGGTTCTGGGGTGAAAAGCGTGACGGTGTTTGTCGCGGAGGACGGTGGCGCGCTTAAGATATGGAAGCGCCAGACTACCGACGTTTCCGGCATTTACCAAGGGACTGCGGGCCACACGTATGAGTTCCTCGCGCTCGCCACGGACAACGCGGGCAATCGCGAAAAGCCGAGCTTCGGCCTCGCGGTTCCCGACGACGGCTCAGGTGCAAATCTCGGCACCCTGCCGACGGCTCCGGTCGGCGTGACGCAAGGTCCGCCAGCGACGCCGAGCACGCTGCCTTCCACGAATCCGATCTTCACGGAAGCTGCGCAGGCGGTGCCGGCGCTCCAGCCAGCGACTGGCGCGAGCGGGTTTGCGACGGTGCTGCGTCCGTTCACCGGGCGCGCTTTTGCCTCGGGCATCGCGCAAAGCCACGCCGGCATCGGGCCGCTGGCGATCGCGATTCGCGCGGATGGTTCGGCGATCATTTCCGGCGGGGCTGCGCGCAATCAGCTCTTCAACGTCGGCTCGCAAGGTGGCGCGGTCGGCGCGCCGCTGGCGATGCTGCCGTATCCGATCTTCGACCTCGCCTTTGACGCGCAGGGCGGACTTCGGGCGACGACCGGCGGCGGGCCGCTGTTGCAACTCAATCCGACGACCGGCGCGATCATCGGCGAGCAGGGCGATGGCATCACGCAAGCGCTCGCCATTCAGCCCGGCACGGGCAAGGTGTTTGTGTCGTCCGGCGCGGGTGTGGAGGTGTTTGATCCGAGCACCAGCGCCTTCACGCACTTCAGCGATGTGCGGGTGGGGAATCTGGCGTTCAATCCTGCGGACGGGAAGCTCTGGGCGGCGACCTGGCCGTCGCGTGGCGACGTCGTGCGCTTCGATGCGCAGGGCAAAGCGGAGACGATGCTTCGCTTCGACTCGCCGGTGGATTCGCTCTCGTTTGGCCCGGCGGGCAGCGCGCTTTCGGGTCTGCTTTTCGCCTCGGCAAATGCCGGCGCCACGAACACGAACAGTGAGCTCACGATGGTTGATCTTGCGACGCTGAAGCGCGTCGCGATCGGCACCGGCGGCTCGCGCGGCGACGTGGTGAGAGCCACTTCCGACGGCCGCGTTTTGCTGAGTCAATCGACGCAGGTCGATGTGTTCTCACTCGCACTTGCGCCGAAGGTCATCGGCTCAAATCCGACGGATGGTGCGCTCGTGATCCTGCCGCGCGGCAGCGTCACGATCCGGTTCGATCAGGCGATGTTTGTCGGCCAGCCGGGCGACGCGCTTTCCGTGCTGAACGCGAACAATTACGAGCTGCGCCGCTCGGCCGGCGGGCTCGTGCCGGTGCAGTCGGTGAGCTACGACGCGGCGACGCACGCGGTCACGCTCGGGTTCGATGCGCTGGAGCCGGAGGGCTACGATCTCGTTGCTTCCTCGCTGCTGCGCGGGGCGAATGGCCTGCCGATGGCGAACGCCTATCGCACGAGCTTCACGGCCGTCGATTACTTCGCGCCATCGATCGAGCTGCAGTTTGCCAATGCGCGCTCCAACCGCGCGGCGGGCACAATCTCGTATGACATCGTGCTGAAAAACACGGGCGACTTCGACCTGCTCGCGCCGCTTTTGCTCGTGCTCGCGCCGCGCTCTGGCGCGACCGGCATGCCGGTGGGCGCCACGTATGTCGCGGACAAGAACGTCTATTTCTTCGACCTCGGCGGTGAGCTCGTCGGGAGCAAGCTGCGTCCAGGCGAATCGCTGCCGCTGCGCACGATCACGGTCAGCGGCGTGACCACGGGCTCGGCGGGTTTCGATTTCACGGTTTGGACTTTGTCGAAAAACGCGAAGCCGGTGATCGACTCCACGCCGGTCGCCAGCGCAACGGTCGGGCAGGCTTACAGCTATCAAATCGCCGCGCATGATCCCGACGGCATTTCGCTCGGCTACCTGCTCTACAAGGCACCCGCGGGAATGACGATCAACGCGCAGACCGGCCGCATCACATGGACGCCGACGACTTCAAGCCCGCAGAGCGCGCCCGTGGTGGTGCTCGTCTCGGACAGTCGCGGCGGGGTGACGACGCAGGAGTTTGCGATCAACGTGGCGAGCGCGAACCGCGCGCCGGCGCTCGATTCGCTGCCCGCGACGATCAACGGGCGCGAGGGACAGTTGCTCGAAATCGCGATCGGCGCGCTCGACGTGGACAACGACGCGCTCACTTACTTCGTCGATAACATCCCGCCGGGCGGGGTCTTCGATGCCGCCACGCGCACGCTGCGCTGGACGCCGGGCGCGAACGACGCGGGCACTTACCCGAACGTGAAGTTCCTCGTGACCGATGGGAAGACCACGGTCGAGCGCACGACCACGCTGCTCATCGCCGCGGTGAACCAGGCGCCGACGCTCACCGTTCCCGCCGACCGCACGATCCGCGAAGGCGACACCATCCGCTTCAGCCTCAACGCGAGCGACGCGGAGAGTGCGGTGCTCTGTTTTGGCAGCGGCGGGCTGCCGATGAACGCGACGCTCGACCCGGCAACGGGCATCTTCGAGTGGACGCCGGCGTTCACGCAAAAGGGCACCTACGACATTCCGTTCTCCGTCTCCGACGGCGCGGCTTCGACCTCTGGAACCACGCGGACCACCGTGCTGAATGCGAACGGTGCGCCGGTGTTTGAAGAGCCCGATCTCTTCCAGGTTTTGGAAGGTCAGCAAATCCGCTTCCGCGCCTTCGCGCTCGATCCGGATAACCCGAGCTTCGAGCCGCTGGACCGCAACGCGGATGGCTCGCTGACGATCACCGACGATAGTCAGCCGACCGTCACCTACAGCGTCTCCGGCCTGCCGGCGGGCGCGACTTTCGACGCCGACACTGGCTTCTTCACGTGGACGCCGGGCTTCGCCGCGGCGGGGCTTTACAACGTGGTCTTCACCGCGACCGACAGCGGCTACGGCACCGGCGCAACGCGCAGGTTTCCACGACCGTGCCGCTGCGCGTGCTGAACGCGAACCGCGCGCCGGTTCTCGCCGACTTCGCGAATCGCACGATCAACCGCGGCGAAACGCTCGACGTGACCGTCAGCACAAGCGATGCGGACGGAAATCCGATCGCGCTCACCGCAAAGAGCGGACTGCCGTTCTTCACGCTGCCGCCGTTCGCGACCTTCACGGATAATCACAACGGCACGGCGCTGAGTTACTCGGCCACGGGGTTGCCGGAAGGCGCTGCCTTTGATGCGAGCACGGGCCGCTTTGACTGGACGCCGGGCGCGGGCCAAGCGGGCGAACATGTCGTGCAGTTCAGCGTTTCCGACGGCGAGGACATGGCCGTGAAGTCGATCGTGATCAACGCGTCGGTGCGGCCTGAGTTGCCGCACGTGACGATCGAGCTCACGCCGAGCTTCCCAGCGGTGCCGGGACAGAAAGTGATCCTGCATGCCGCCGCGGATGGTGTCGCGGACATCGCTTCGTTGCGGCTCTTCGTGAATGGCGCGCAGGTCGCGATCGATGCGCAAGGGCGCGCGGAGTTCACGCCGGGAGCGGCAAGGCTGTTCGCGATTCGCGCCGTGACGACGGATGCGGACGGCTTCGTTGGCGAAGTGACGAGCGTCCTGAAAGTGCGCAATCTTGCGGACGTGACTGCGCCGGTGGTGGCGTTCGCTGGCTTTGCGAATGGCGCAGTCGTCAGCTCGGTTGCGGATGTGCGCGGCTCGATCAGCGACAGCAATCTCGAAGGATGGAAGCTGGAGATTGCGCGCTTCAATTCCGCGGAGTGGACGACGCTCGGCGAAGGCAGTGAGACGCTCACCCGCGGTGTGCTCACGCAGCTCGACGCGGTGGCGCTGGAGAATGGCTTCTACCAACTGCGACTTTCCGCGACGGACATCGGCGGGCGCGCCAACAGCACGACCGTTGCCTTTGAAGTGAACAGCGCGAGCAAGGCGCTCGGCTACACGCGCACGGACAGCGACATGACCGTGACGCTCGGTGATGTGATGCTGAACTTTGCGCGCGCCTACTCATCGCTCGCGCGGACGGAGCAGGGCTCGTTCGGCTTCGGCTGGCGCATGCTCGGGCGCGACGTGGCGATCGAGACAAACGTGCCACTGACCGGCAACGAAGCCTCGGGCGAACACGCGCCGTTCCATGCTGGGACGCGGCTGTATCTCACGCTGCCGGATGGCACACGCGCGGGTTTCACCTTCGCGCCGCAGCGGCACTCGATCGTCGGCAACTCGGACTACTTCACGCCCGCGTGGGTGGCAGATGCGGGCATCGGCTGGACGCTGCAATCGGCGGACGCATTCCTGTCGCGAGCGGGCGATCAGTTCTACGACCTGAAAACGGCGCAGCCTTACAACCCGGCGAGCGGCGACTTTGCCGATCCCGAATACACGCTGACGGCACCGAACGGCACACGTTACGAGCTTTCCACCGCGCGCGGAGTAGAAGCTCAAGTTGCGCCGAGCGGCACGCGTCTGCTCTACACGAATGCGGTGATTCTGAATCTCACGACGAAGACGGCCGTGCAACTCGGCGCCGACCGCGAAGGGCGCGTGGCGTCCATCACCGCGCCGGATGGCCGCACGATTTTCTACGGCTACGACACCGCAGGAAATCTCACGAGCGCCCGCGACTTCAGCGTTGGCATCAGCCGCTACGGCTACGATGCCGCGGACGCGCATCTGCTCACGATTCCGGCGACGATCCGCTACACTCCGGCTCCGGTTTCTTCGCCGATCACGGGCGGGCTCGGGTCTGCGGTGGTCTTCGATGGCGGAGCGTTTTCGGGGAACCTGATCCCCGGTTCCCGCGCGCGGTTCACCTTCAGCATTCGCGACAGCGAGCTCGCCTCCACGGCGAACCGCGGGACGGTGCTCATCGGCGTGCGCCTCGATACGGCGGGCAGCTTCGCGTCGGCTCTGCCGAGCATTGTTGGCCTCACACCGCTCGTGTCGCGGGTGGAAGCTCGGAGTGCGTATGCGGTGTTTGCCGTAAATCGCGCGGGGCTCCAGCTCATCGAACTCACCGGCGCGAACGTCACCGCAGGCGGCGCTTACACGCTGACTGCGACAGTGGTGGGCGACGTGAACCTCGACGGGAATGTGGACGGCACGGACGCGCAGACGCTTTCCACCCTGCTCTGACGCACTTCCGTGCAGTCCGGGTGCGGATGATGGACATCATCGCCCCGGCCGGCACGCCGCTGGTCGGCCTGCGCGGGCTCGATGTGACGCTGGATAATGAGCGGCTCTACATTGCCGCACCGGCGCAGACGGTCTTCACCAGCGGCGGCGAAGCAGGCGGGCCGGAAGGGACGATCGTGATCGTGGAGCTGAAGGATCTCACCAAGGTCTCGTCCTTCCAGCAAAAGCCGTTCAACGAATTTGAGATCAGGTCGTCCCAGAGCACGCGGTCGCTGCCGGTCGCGACGACGGAAACGAACAAGTATGAAGGCAAGGAGCCTTACAACATCAAGGTGACGCCCGCGGGCATCTTGGTGACTGATCGGCGCAACTACTTCACGGGCGCGGGGAACATCCGCGAGATCGCGGGCAATGGATCGAACGAGATCGGGCTCAGGTTCGGCAGCGGCATCGACTCGTTCGACGTGAACAACGCGGTCGGCATCGTGGTGACGGACGACCTGCAATACGCCTTCGTGAGCGGCTACAATCGCTACATCAAAGGCCAGCCGTCGCACGACTTCGAGCTGCATCCCGGCGCGGACGTCGGCGGCAACGCCGGCATCATCAACAACCCCTTCAACCTGCTCGGAATGGGCGTGAACCGCGTGATCGCGGCGACCAAGCCGATCGATGCGAGCTTCCCGGACAACCTCGTGCTTTCACCTGACGGCACGAAGCTCTTCGTCGCCTATCGCAGCATCGGGCGCGTGCTCGTTTTCGATGTGCCGGCGATCCGTGACTCACTCGGACGCCTCGCGGATTTCCGCCTCGCGGCAACGCCTATTGATGTGCTCGATGGCAGCACCGCGCCGCGCATCATCGTGACGGGCGGGCAGCCGCAAGGGCTCGACGCGCAGACCGTGACGCAGCCCGTCAGCCTGGTGAATCTGACGGTGGAGCAGTTCCAGCCGAAAGCGGTGGAGTTCGGCGCGAAGGCTCAGGTCGCCTACAAGGTGCGGGTTGAAAATCCGAGCGGCCTGCCGAAGAACAGCCTGTGGACCGAACAGCTTTGGGTCACCGATGATGGCGTGCTCGACGGCGAAGGTTTCGAGTTCCTCGTCGGCAGCAGCGAGTTCAGCAAGGGCGGCGACCACACGCTGGATGTTGAGATGCTGCAGTTCAACGAGCGGCTCACACCAACAATGGTGAAGGCGGGCTTGAAGTGGGTGCTGCGCTTGAATGGCGATCAGCAAATCCGTGAAACCGCGGTGCCGGACAGCATCGCGAGCGCGGACGTGCAGTTCAAAGCGGCGGACCTGCAGGTTGAGGAGCTGAAGGCGCCCGTGCCGACCTTTGGCGAGGTGCTCGGCGAGCTGACTTACACCGTGAAGAACGCCGGCACGGCAGATACGCCGACGGGCAAGGTGTGGACCGAGCAGCTCTGGATCGGCACCGATGAAAAGGTGTGGCAGGGACCAACGTCGCGGCGGGTCGCTGGTATCAAAAGCTGAACGTGCGGCAATCGCCCGCGGGCTTGAAGATCGACGAGTCTGCGGAGCGGACAGTCAATGTGGACCTGACGAACATCACGCTGCCGCCGGGCATCTCGATCGAGAGCTTGAAATGGGTCGTGCTGCTCGATTGGACGGAAGGAAAGACCGACGTGAACGAAGCGCCGGGCGTGATCGCGGAGCTGGAAGAACTCACGAAGGATGCGGCGGCGAACAACGCCTTCACAAAGGACGCGCTGAACGTCGATCTCGATCCGATCGAGGTGAAGCTGCCGGGCAACGGCGGCATCGATGGGAATGGGAAATTCAAATACACCGCGGCGGACAAGACGTTCCGCTCCGGCGAAGCTGAAGTTCCAGACGCAGGGCGGGCCGATCGTGATCACGCAATCGAGCGTGCAGTTCCCAAACTCGAAGCTGGGGATCGCGGGCGCGGTGAACGACGTGCCGCTCTTCGGCATCGCGAAGGTCGATGTCGCAAACCCGGTGCTCACCTGGAACAACACGGAAAGCAGCGTGGAGTTCCGCGGCGCGGTGACGTTCAAAGCGCTGCAAGGCGCGGACGGACAGCTCGCAAAGTTCGACTTCACGGGCGGTAAATATGTGAGGATCTCCAGGGACGGAAAAGTGCAGGTCGTCGGCGACATCACGCTGAACGGCCCCTTCAACGTGATGCCGGATGGCTCGTGGAATCTGAACACGCTCGCGCTCCAGGTGGACACGGAAAAGGGCCGCTACCTCGGCACCGCGAACATCAAGACACCGAGTTCCACGCTGAAGGCGAAGGTCGATTACTCGAAAGAAGCCATCGAGCTGGAGGTCGAGAGCGACGGGCAAAAAGATCTCGATGTGCTCGGGATGGAATTCGACATCACGAAGCTGAACTTCAAGACCAATCGCGACGTGAATGCGGGCGAAACGTGGGACCCGGAGTTCACGCTGCAAGGCTCGCTGAAACTGCCCGATGGCCTGCTGAATGGCGTGAAGGCGAGCGTCGATGGCAGCCACCGCTTCCTCGTTAATCATGATGGACTAAGTCTGAACGGCGGCGCGCTTTCGCTCGAAGCGGGCAAGACGGTGAACCTGCTCGGCATCCTAGAAATCAAGCTGATCGCGGAGACGAAGCTCGACCTGAACATCAAGGACAAAGTCGCGCAGCTCACGGGCGCGTTTGAAATTCCGAGCCTCGGCAATGCGCGGGCAGTCATCGTCTTTCCGCAGCTCAGCGCGGCGGTCGGCTTCACCGTCGGTGGCGCAAATGTGCTCACGGTCGAGCGCGAGAAGATGACGCTGACCGGCGCTCGGGCGACGCTGGACACCTTTGATTTCCGCTTGAGCGACCAACTGAACGTGTCGGCGGAGCGCGTGACGGTGGACTACAAGCAGGGCGAGGGCGACAAGGACGAGTGGATGGTCCACGGCATCCTGAAGCTGAAGCTCGGCCTGTTTGAAGGCGGCGCGGCGGAAGTGCAGGGCGACTTCACCGGCAGCAAAGGCATCCGCCTCACGAAGAATGGCGGCGCACCGAAGGTGGAGGTGATCGGCGAGTTCAAAGTCAACTCGGTGCAGATCGCGCCGCTGTGGAAAATCGAGAGCGGCACGGTCGAGATCGACAACACCAAGAAGATCACCAAGAGCAGTCTCACGATCGCGATTCCGGGCAACCTCCGGCTCACCGGCACGTTCACCTTTGTGGAAGGCGCGCTGGACAAGATCCACATCGAGGGTGCTTCCGCGGGCGCGACTCCGCTCGGCAGCACGGGCTTCGAGATCCGCAAGATCGTCGGCGACGTGATCAACATCCGGAACCTGCCGGAGCTGAAGTTCACCGGGCATCTGGAAGCGCAGGCGGGCCTCCCGATTTCCCTGCCGATCCCGAGCTATGTGCCGTGGATCGGCTCCGCCGCCAAGCCGGTGCAGCTCGTGGTGGATGCCACGATCACGACCGAGGGATTGTCGCTTTCCGGCGACCTGCTCGTGGCGGGCGGCGTGGCGCGCGGGCACGGCGATCTCGTGGCGAACTGGAACCAAGAATGGCGGCGGCAACGTGACGATCGGCTACACCGCGAGCGATCCTGATTCCGCGGCGCAAGTGGCGCTTTACTACACGCTCGGGACGACGCCGCAGAATGGCGTGCCGATCGTCACCGGGCTCGCGGAGACTGGCGGAGCGGGCACTTACACCTGGAATACCGCGGGGCTCGCGCCGGGCAGTTATCGCATCTACGGCGTCATCACCGATGAGTCGAATCCGTCGGTTTATTCCACGTTCGCAGCGGGCCGCGTCATCATCGCGCCGCCGCCGGGACAGATCACCGGCCGCGTCTTCGACGACCGGAACAACAGCGGCACCGCGGACAATGGCGAGGCGGGCGTGAGCGGCATCACGCTCTTCCTCGATGGGAACAACAACAGTGCTCTCGACAGCGGTGAGGTGACCGCGACGACGGATGCTTTCGGCAACTACGCGTTCACGGTTCCAAGCCAGCAAACCTATCGCGTCGGCGTGCAAGTGCCGGCCGGTTCGGCGCGCACCTCGCCCGGCGGCAGCGGCGTGCAAAGCGTGACGCTCTTCAGCGGCGGCACGGCGAGCGAGGTGAATTTCGGCCTGTTCCAAACGCCCACCCTGAGCGGCGTGGTCTTCGAGGACGTGAACAACGACGGTCTTCAGGGTCAGGCGGAATCAGGGCTGCAGGGGCGCACCGTATTTCTCGATGCGGACGGTGACGGCGCGCTCGACGCGGGGAGGCAAGCACAGTGACGAACGCGAACGGCGCGTATGCGTTCGCGAATCTCACGCTCGGCACAGTGCGCGTGGCGCAGGTGACGCCGACCGGCTGGCGCGCGGTGCCGTCGCAGATGGTGACGCTCAGCAGCGGCGCGAACACGGCGAATTTTGCGAACTTCCAGCTCGCCGCGATCACCGGGCGCGTGGTGGCGGATGCGAATGGCGACGGCGTGCTCGGTGGCGCTGAAGCGGGAATCAGCGGCGCGACGGTCTTTCTGGATGCAAACGGCAATGCGGCGCTGGATGCGGGCGAGGCGAGCGCGACGACGGATGCGAGCGGAAACTACCGGATCGCGAATCTCCTGCCCGCCACTTACTCGGCCGTGACGCGCCTGCCGAGCGGCACGATTTCGCTGCCCTCCACACCTGCGAGCGGCGCAAGCGCGGTGACGATCGGGATGAGCGGTCAGATAGGCGCGGCGAGCTTTGGGTTCCGCGGCGCGGGGTTGTTTGGCGGTGATTTCTCCAGCGGCAATGCACTGCCCGTGGGCTGGAGCGGCGCGGGCGAGACGAGCGTAAATGGCCGGCAGCTCGTGCTCGGCGAAGTCGGCGGCGGATCGAGCGCGAGCTACACGTTCATCGTTCCGGCGGGCCCGCAGTTCCTGAGCTTCATCGTGCCGGCGCTCGTCTTTGTGGCGAACGGGCCGAACCCGCCCGACGCGCAACCGTGAGATCCCGAGTTTTTGCGATCGAGAGCGCACTGGGCAAGGTCGGAGAATTGCGGATACGGATGACGTTGCCACCCTCTTGATCAACTCCGATCAAGAGCGGAACTTTTGAGTCTCGCAACGAAGCCGTTTGGGCCGAGACGTTCAGATCAGAAATTTGGCGAGCCGAGCTAA
>CAXSDZ010000005.1:39799-50765 GCA_964235505.1 uncultured Chthoniobacteraceae bacterium | reverse complement strand
CGAAATCGCTCAAGCGCTTCACCGACCGGCCGCGTCCGCACCAGGCGCTCGCAGGGGTGCGGCAGGTCGATCTGGCAAAGGCGAAGCCGCGGCTGCTGGCACTCGGCAGGCCTGTAAAGATCAAGGTTTCCGCGCCGGGCGAGGGCGATGTGGACGGACGTTCCTTTCCTTCTTCGCACACGGCAAACACGACCGCCGCGGCACTCGTGGTGGCGGCATTTTGGCGGCGGCGCGGGTGGCTCGCGTTTGCGATTCCGCTGCTCGTCGGCTACTCGCGCATTTACACCGGCTCGCATTGGCCAAGCGATGTAGCGGGCTCGCTCATCCTCGGTGCGAGCGTCGCGCTCCTGCTGCTCGCCGGCGCGGAGGCGCTGTGGCGCTCGCGCGGCGCGTCCCTGCTGCCGCGCACGCATGCCGCACATCCTAGCCTGCTCGCCTCTTTTCCCGCATGACTCCGCGCCGCCTGCTCTTCCTCTTTCTCGGCGCGCTCACGGTGCTGCGGCTGCTTACAATCGGGCAGGTCGAGCTGTCGCCGGACGAAGCTTATTACTACCAGTGGAGCTTGCGGCCGGACATTTCTTACTACTCCAAAGGGCCCGGCGTGATGGCGGCCATCTGGCTCGGCACGCACCTTTTCGGCGCGAATGAATTCGGCGTGCGCGTGCTGAGTCCCCTGCTCGCGCTCGGCACGAGTCTGCTGATGTTTCGGTTCGCGCGCCGGCTTTTCGGCGAGTCGATCGCGGTCTGGACCGTCCTCACGCTGAACGTCATCCCGATCTTCAATGCCGGCGGCTTGCTGATGACGATCGATCCGCTCTCGATGTTCTTTTGGATGGCGGCGCTTCTCACCTTTTGGCGCGCGCTGGAGCGCAGCCCGGAATGGAGCGGGTGGTGGCCGGTGACGGGTGCGCTGATCGGCCTCGGTTTTCTCTGCAAATACACGAATGCGATGCAGCTCCTTTCGATCGTGCTGCTGCTGCTCATCACGCGCAAATACCGGCGCGAGCTGATCCGCGGAAGCTTCTGGTCGCTGGTTGGAGTCTTCGCGCTTTTCACGCTGCCGCCGATCCTGTGGAACGCGCAGCACGACTGGATCACGCTCGCACACCTTTCCGCCCGCGGCGGTTTGCAAAAGGCGTTCCGGCTCGATCTCGGTGAGTTCTTCACCTTTCTCGGCGCGCACTTTGGCGTTTATTCGCCGCTCATTTTCGGGGCGATGCTTGTGGCGCTGTGGCAGAGTTTTGACCGCGCACGCGCGCACTTCAAACCGCGCTTCCTGCTCGTCTTCGCGCTGCCGCTGCTGGCGATGTATTTCTACCTGTCGCTGCGGCAGGCAGGTGAGGCGAACTGGACCGCGCCCGCGATTCTTTCGCTCAGCGTGCTCGCCTTGGCGCTGTGGCATGAGGCGGCCGAGCGCCCGCCATCCGCGCGCAAGTTCGCGCTCGCGGCGCTCGCGGTCGGGCTCGTGATCAGCCTCCTGGCGCTGGATTCCGAGATGCTCCGGCGGGTTGGCATTCACCTCGCCTACAAGATGGACCCGAGCGCGCGGCTGCGTGGCTGGCGCACGACGGCGGAAGCGGTCGAGCAGTTTCGCCAGCGCTACGAAGCTGAAAACAAGCAACCGGTTTTCCTCATCGCGGGCTCGTATGGAGTCGCCGCCGAGCTCGCTTTTTACCTGAAGGATGCGCGCACGGAAGGGCCGCAGCATCCGCCGGTCTATATCCCGGAATCACAGGCGATCGAAAACCAATACTCCTTTTGGCCGCGCTACGACGAGACGACCGAGCTGCCCGATGTCGCGCGAAACGTCCTCGCCACGCTGGAAAAGAAGGGTGGCGATCCGGCGCAGTGCCACGCGGTGCAGGAGGCGCTCGCGGCGTTGCCAAGAGACTCGCAAATGCCCGGCGCGAAAGTCGCCGACGCGCGCCGCACGCTTGTCCGCGCCCTGCGCGCCGCGCGGCCCGAGCTGCCGCTGGATGAGGCCTTCGTGGAAGAGCAGGGCGTGAATCTTTTTGCCGGCCGCACCGCCCTTTACATCACCGATCGCGCGGAGGAAAAGGCGCCCTCGACGATCAAAGGCGGCTTTGACCGCGACCGCACGCAGATGGTCGCCTGCATCGACATCGCGCGGCGCGGCCTGCCGCTGCGGCAGATTCGCATCTTCGCGTGCCCCGGCTACCACGGCGCGCAGTTGTAGAAGTGGAAGGTGAAAGTGGGAAGTGACGTGCCCGGGCGCGAATCCGGCGCTTTCCCTGCTATCCCACTTCAGCGCATCTTTTCAGCGGCGCGCGGCTTTCCCCCGGCGGCATGCCACGTCTCACTTTCACTTTTCCCTCTTGCCCATGCTTTCCGTCGTCATCCCGCTCTTCAATGAAGAGGACAACATCGCCGCGCTCCAGCGCGAGCTCGACTCCGCCTTGGCTGGCATCGAGCACGAGATCGTTTTCGTGGATGATGGATCGAAGGACGCGACGCTCTCGCGGATCGAGCGGCGGCAGGGTGTGCGGGTGATCGAGTTTGAAAGAAACACCGGCCAGAGCGCGGCGATGTATGCCGGGATCCAGGCGGCAACAGGCGACGTGATCGTGCTGCTCGACGGAGACCTACAAAACGATCCCGCCGACATTCCGAAGCTGCTGGCCGAGCTGGAACGCGGCGCGGACCTCGTCTGTGGCTACCGCGCGAACCGGAAAGACACGACCTTCAAGCGCATCCAGAGCCGGATTGCGAACGCCGTCCGCAGCCGCTTCACCCGCGATGGCGTGCGGGATACGGGCTGCACGCTGAAGGCGATGCGGCGCGAGTGCCGCGAAGCGCTGGTGCCATTTTACGGGATGCACCGCTTCATCCCCGCGCTTGTGAAAGGGCTCGGCTACACGCTGGCCGAAGTGCCAACGCAGCACCGCCCGCGCACGGCTGGGGTGAGCAAATACGGCTTCGGCAACCGGGCGCTGAAGGCGACGATGGACATGTTCGCCGTGCGCTGGATGCTCTCGCGGCAGATCAAGATCCGGGTCCGGAAGGAGAGCTGAGAGAGCTGATCCGACATCCGAAACTCGAAATCCGAAACAAATTCAAAACGTCTGAAACTTCCGGGAAAGAGAAACGCGCCGCCGGAATCGTTTCCAGGTTTCCTCCTTTCACTCCTCTCGGATTTGTTTCGAGATTCGGATTTCGAGATTCGGATTCAATCCTGATCCCTTCATGTCCGCTGCCACTTGCGAGTCTCCGCCGATTCCCAATCACGCTCTGCTGCGCGTGATCGGCCGGGGCGCGTATGGCGAAATCTGGCTCGCGCGGTCGCTCACCGGCGCGCTGCGGGCGGTGAAGATCGTGCGGCGGCGCACGTTTGAAACCGAGAAGACTTTTCAACGCGAGTTCGAGGGCATGTCGCGCTTCGAGCCGATCTCGCGCGGCGACTCGGGCTTTGTCGATATCCTCCACGTCGGTCGGGATGAAGCGGGCGAGTTCTTCTATTACGTGATGGAGCTGGCGGACGACGCCACGGGCGGCCACGTCGATCCCGAGCACTACACGCCGAAGACGCTCCGCACGGAGCTCGCCCGCCGCTCGCGCCTGCTGGTGGAAGAATGCATCGCCGTGGGCCTGTCGCTGACCCACGCGCTGGCGGCGCTGCATCGGCACGGGCTGGTGCATCGCGACATCAAGCCTGCAAACATCATCTTCGTCGGCGGCGTGCCGAAGATCGCGGACATCGGCCTGGTCGCGGCGAGCGGGCAAGGCTCCTTTGTCGGCACGGAAGGCTACGTGCCGCCGGAAGGCCCGGGCTCGGTGCAGGCGGATGTTTTTTCGCTCGGCAAGGTGCTTTACGAGATCGCGATGGGAAAGGACCGGCTGGACTTTCCCGCGCTGCACACCGACTTGACCGCGTTGCCGGAAAAAGACCGGCTGCTGCTGCTGAACCGCGTGCTGCTGCGGGCCTGCGCGCCGGATCCGCGCGAGCGCTACATGTCCGCGGAGGAGATGTGCGCGGATTTGCAATGCATCCGCGACGGGCGGGCGCTCGCCTGCCGCCGGTCGCGGCTCAGGCAGGTGGTCGTGGCGGCGCTCGCGCTCGGCTGCGTGGTCGCTGGCGGCGCGTGGTGGCAGCACAGCCGCGCGCCGGGCGCGGTCACGATCGCGACCGAGCCACCCGGCGCGATGGTGGTGCTGGGGGACAGGATGAAGCGGAGCCCGGAGCGGTTCGACCGCCTGCGGCCGGGCGGGCACGCCGCGCGGGTGATGCTCGCGGGCTTCGATCCTGCCGAAGTGCGCTTCACCGTAGTGCCGGGCGGCCATGCCGAGCCGCCGCCGGTGCGGCTGGCGCGCAGCCACGGCGCGCTGCGCGTGGAAAGCTCGCCCCCCGGCGCCGAGTGGACGCTCACCTCCGGGAACGAAGTGATCGCGCGCGGCGTGACACCGGGCGAAGCGGCGCAGATTCCCACGGGCGAGGGTGAGGTGCGGATCGCGCTGGAAGGCCGCGAGCAGCGTCACTCGGTGGCGATCAAGCGCGATGAAATCACGCACTGCGACGCGGAATTCGCCTCCGGCCAACTCGTGATCACGAGCGAACCCGCCGGCGCTGAGATCGCGGTGGACGGCAAATCCGCCGGCTCGGCACCGCTCGACCTGGTGCTCGCGGAAGGCGCGCATGAGCTGACCGCGCACTTCCGCGGCTGGCCGGAGGAGCGGCGCGCGGTGCAGATCGGCCGTGCACAGCCCGCCGCGGCGGCGTTCGCCTTTCCCAGCGGCAGCATGAAAATCACGAGTGCGCCCGGTGGCGCGACGGTGCTGGCGGGAGGCAGGGCGCTCGGCAAAACGCCGCTGCTGCTGGAAGAGCTCGAGCCTGGCGCGGTGCGCTACGAGCTGCGGCTTTCCGGCTTCAAATCGCAGACGATCGAAGGCGACGTGCAACCCGGGCAGCAGGCGTTCATCGGCGCGCGGTTCGTGCAGCGCGCCGGGCCGCAGCGCGGGTCGGCTTGGGAGAACAGCCTCGGCATGAAGTTCGCCCCGGTGGGCGCCGTGCTCATGGGCGTGTGGCCGGCGCGAGTGCGCGATTGGGAAGCCTTTTGCGGCGCGACGAGCCGCCCGCGATCCGTTGCCGATTTTCCGCAGGATGCAGCCCATCCCGTGGTGCAGGTGAACTGGGAAGACGCCACTGCCTTTTGCGAATGGCTGACGCAAAAGGAACGCGCCGCCGGCTTGCTGCAAGACGGCCAGCGGTATCGGTTGCCGACGGATGCGGAGTGGAGCGACGCGGCGGGAATTCCGCCGGAAGGCGGCGCCACGCCGGAGGAGCGCGATGGCAAAGGCCGGGACTTTCTGTGGGGGCGCCAGTGGCCGCCGCCCGCCGGTGCGGGGAACTTTGCGGATGCGCCGGCACGCCGCGGCACTGCGACTATCTCCGGCTACCGCGACGGCTTCCCGCAAACCTCGCCGGTGGGCACTTTCGCCCCAAATGCGCTCGGGCTGCACGACATGAGCGGCAATGTCTGGCAATGGGTGCTCGAAGCATATCGCGGCGGCTCGCGCGTAAAGGACTGGGGTGTCCTGCGCGGCGGATCCTGGGGCACTGCGACCGCGGCGGAGCTGCGCGCCTCGTATCGAAATGTGGTCGATCGCAGCGAACGCGACGTGATTTTCGGCTTCCGCGTGGCGGTGGTGGTGGAGTGAGGTTCGGCACATGATCGACGGCCTAGCGCTGCCGTCCCACTGCCGGCGACCATGGGCCGGCGTGCATTTTCACGTCGTCGCCAGACCGAGTGTCGTCTCGATATCTGTCACTCCCCTGGCACGCAGTCATAGACGCGCGCGGTCTTTGCCACTGCAAAGAAGCCGCCGCCATATTCATGCGTGCCACCGGCGCGCGCTGCGGTTGCGACGCGGTCTTGGTCGGCGATGCCCGCCTGGTCGGGATGGCCGCGCAGGAGCACGGTGCGCGGATTTCTCCCCGCCGTTTCCACCAGCATGCCGCCACCGGTTTTCCCGACGACAACACCTTCGATCAGCTCAAGACCGAGTGCTGCGAGTCGCTCGCGGCGGCGTTGTGCCGCGGCGAGCGCCTGGCCTTTTGCGAAGGCTTGCGCGTGCTCGGACTCCAGCTTGGTGCGCAGATTCCACGGCACCTTTGCCCATGGCACCGTGAATCCCCCGTCCGGCGAAATGAACCGCACTTCCGCCGCGCCGACCGCCACCACGGAAGCCTGCCGATAGACTTTTCCCGCGATGGTGATGAGGCCCGCTTCCATGCGCACCGGGAGTTCCGTGGGATCTTTCACTTCCCGCACGGGACTCTCGGGCAGAGCGCGAGGGACGGGATCGAGGGCAGTCTGCGCTGGTGCAAGAGGGGCGGCTAGCATCAGGAGCAGCGCATTGGAAAGGGTAAGAAGCGCAATCTTCATCGTTCCCGGAACATGCACCTCTGCGCTGGCGATCCCAAAGAAGATTTCACCGCGGCAGCGGGGTATCTGCACGGCGACAAGTTAGGAGATCACAGTGGCAAATTGCGGTGCTTCCGCTGGCTACTCGATCGAATCCCGCACGCGCTAAATGGCGCAACTTTTTTCACCCGCTCCTGCTACTGTCCCGGCGTCATGCCGCGCGCTCGCATCGCCCACCACGCAGATCGCCTGGAAGGCACGCGCTTGAGTCTCATCGGGCGCCTCGCGGACTGGAACGATCAAGCGCGCTGGCGCGAGTTTTTCGACACCTACTGGCGGCTGATCTACAGCGTGGCGCGCCGCGCAGGGCTGAGCGACGCGGAGGCGCACGATGTGGTGCAGGAGACGGTGATCGCGGTCGCCCGAAACGTGGCGCGCTACGATGCCGCCGCCGGGTCTTTCAAAGGCTGGCTCTTGCAGATGACGCGCTGGCGGATCGCGGATCAGTTCCGCAAGCGCCTGCCGGAAGCGCCGCGCGACCCGGACGAGCCGGACTCCGCGCGCGACACGGCGACGCTGGATCGCTTCCCTTCGCCGGACGGCGTTTCGCTGGAAGCGGCGTGGGATGAGGAATGGCGCGAAGGCTTGCTCGAAGCCGCGCTGGAACGCGTGAAGCGGCAGGTGCAGCCGGGGCATTTCCAAGTCTTCGACTGCGCGCTCCGCAAGCAGTGGCCAGCAGGGAAGATCGCGGCGGAACTCGGCGTCAATGTCGCGCACGTGTATCTCATCAAGCATCGGCTCGCGCGGATGCTGAAGAAGGAGCTGCGCGCGGTGGAGCGGGGTTAAAGGACTGCTGCGAATCTCTCCCGCCATCTACGAATCCGTGCGTTCCCTGCCGATTTGCACTCGGCAGCTTGGATCGCAGAGAGTTTCTGATGCACCCCGAAGGCAAGGCATTGCCGCTTCGCAGCAGCGATGCGATAACGAGCGCATGAACTCCTTTCCGATCAAACAGATGCTGCACGCGGCTCCATTCGTTCCCTTCACGGTGCATGTCGCGGATGGGAAGGCTTTCACCATTCAGCACCCGGACTTTGCGGCGCTGACGCAAGGCGGACGGATGCTGTTCGTAAGCACAGAAGGTGACGAGTTCGAACTCATCGATGTATTCCTCATCACCCGCCTGCAATCTTCAGAAACGCAGCAGGCGGCCTAGCTGCCAACCGCCAAATCACGGATGCCCACTCTCGGACTCGATCTCGTCGACGATATTTTGGAGCTGAAGCGCGTGCGCAACGCTGTCATCCTCGCGCACAATTATCAGGTGAAGGAAATTCAGGAGCTCGCCGATTTCGTCGGCGATTCGCTCGGGCTTTCCTACCAGGCTGCGAACACGGACGCGGATGTGATCGCCTTTTGCGGCGTCCACTTCATGGGCGAAACCGCGAAGATCCTGAATCCCACGAAGAAGGTCGTGCTGCCGGATCTCGGCGCGGGTTGCTCGCTTTCCGAGTCTTGCCCGGCGGACAAGCTCAATGCTTATCTCCGGCAGCACGCGGACAAGGATTTCTACGTGATCGCCTACATCAACTGCTCGGCCGGCGTGAAGGCGCTGAGCGATTGCATCGTGACCAGCGGCAATGCGGTGAAGATCGTGAACGCCGCGCCGCGCGATCGGAACATCCTCTTTGTTCCCGACCAGAATCTCGGCGCGTGGGTGATGGAGCAGACCGGACGCAAGATGGAGCTTTGGCGGGGAAATTGTTACGTTCACGTGGAGTTCACGCGCCAGTCGATCGAGCGAATCCGCGAGGCGCATCCAGAGGCGCCGGTGGTCGCGCACCCGGAATGCACGGCGGCGGTGCGGATGCTCGCGGATGAAGTCTGTTCCACGGAAAAGATGATCTCGTATTGCAAGGAGCACCCGGCGGAGGCCTTCATCATCGTGACGGAAAGCGGCATGCTGCACCGGCTGCGGCGCGAGTGCCCGGACAAGCTTTTCATCCCTGGGCCGACGGATAAATGCGCCTGCGCCGACTGCCGCTACATGAAGATGAACACGCTGGAAAAGCTGCACGACTGTCTGCTGAACGGGGAGCCGGAGATCATCATCCCGGAAGCGATCCGCGCGCGTGCCGAGCTGCCGATCCGGCGGATGCTGGAGCTCAGCGCGCAATGATCGCCGCACGTTTCCGACAGGTTTTCCGGCCTGTCGCACTATTTGCTTTGGCACTGGTTGTGAGCGCCTGCTCTCGCACCCCCGATCCCACCGCAGCGGCGCAGCAGTTTTTTCAGCAGATCGCGGGTGGGAAGACGAAAGACGCCTACGCCACTGCCGCCTTTGGATTCCAAGCGCAGCAGACCTCCGTCGCTTTCGAGGCAGCCGCCCGGGACATGGGGCTTGTCGGCGCACCGGCAGTGGAAGTCGGACCGGCGGAAGTGAGCGGCAAATCGGCGAAGCTCAGCGTGAAGGTGACGACCCGGGCGAGTGGCCCCGTGGCTCTGAACATCGCGCTGCAGCAGGAGTCCGGCGCCTGGCGAGTGTTCGCCATCAAGACTCCGCGCGACGCGGAGACAGGCTCCAATCGGAATCGATTCAGCCTCTTCGGCCGCGGCGCGGCTTTCCAGGAAGCCGCGACGCGCCCGCCACCGGATGAGGCGACCGTGCGGCGGATCTCGACAGAAGCGGTCGATAAATTCGCCGTCGCGATCCGGGACAAGTCGTTCGAGGAATTCTACAATTATGTCGCGGTCTCATGGCAGGCGCAGCTCACCCAAAACAAGCTGAAGAACGCCTTCCAGAGCTTCATGGATCGCGGCATCAATCTCACCGGCCTCGCTGCGCTCGATCCCGTTTTCGACGAGCCGCCCCAAGTCACCAGCGACGGTCTCCTGCTCGTTGCCGGCCACTACGAAGCCCAGCCCTTCTGGGTGCATTTCTCGCTGAAATTCATGTATGAGCTGCCCGATTGGAAGCTCTTCGGCATCGACGTGAACCTGCGCAAACCGCCCGAGATGGGAAAGTAAGCAGCGCTCAGTTGTCAGTGCTCAGAATCCCTGAAGCGACGCGCCACTGCTCCCTGCTCCCTGCTCCCTGCTCCCCTTCCTCTCGCAATTCCGTCTTCAGCAAATCTTCCAATGTCTCGCGGCGTGAGATCGCCTCCACGCTGCCATCGCTCTCCAGCCAGAGCTGCGGAGCGCGGCCGACGGAATTGTAGTTCGAGCTCATCGCATAGCCGTAGGCGCCGGCGTCGCGGATCGCGAGCAGATCCCCGGGCTCCAGGCGCGGAAGGGCACGTGGCACGAGGAGTTCCCCCTCGTCGCGGGTGAAGACATCGCCGCTTTCGCACAGCGGGCCCGCGACCACGATCTCCTCCAGATCTTCCCCCGTATTCTTGCCCACCACCTCGATCGCGTGAAATGAGCCATACATTGCCGGGCGCACGAGATCGACGAAGCCCGCATCCACCATCGCGAACTTCACGCCGCGTCCTTTTTCATTCGTGCGCGTTGCCTTCACATCCGCCACGCGCGTGATCAGCGAGCAGGCGGGCGCGACGTAATACCGGCCCGGCTCGATCTCCAGCCGGATGGCGCGACCTGCCGCGGCGCAGAGTTTTTCCCGGCACTCCGCGAAAAGCGCCCGGAGCGGCTCCAGCGGGATTTGCGCGTCGCGGTCGCGGTAATTGAAAGGGATGCCGCCGCCGAGGCTCACGGCGTTGACGTGCGGCATCTTGCCAAGGAACTCCGCGAAGTCCCCGGCGAGGCGCGACAGATTTGCGTGCAACTCGGCGAGCTGCGGACCGCTGCCGATGTGCGCGTGCAGCATCGCCACGCGCATCCCGCGCCGCTCCGCGCTGGCCACCGTCTCGGCGACTTCCTCAAACCAGATGCCGTGTTTCGAGCTCGGCCCGCCGGTGTCGCAGGCATTCACGTGCCCGTGTCCAAAGCCCGGATTCACGCGCAGCGAGATGGCGCCGCGATAGCCCGCGCGCTCCAGATCGCGCAGCATCCCCGGCGAGCCGGCATTTGGCAGGATGCCGTGCTCCAGCACGACAGGGAGCGCGTTGTCGCGGAAGACATCGCTGGTGAAAAGGATCACCGGCGGCTCGCTTCCAGCGGCGTGGCCGGCATGCAGCGCGCGCAGCACTTCGTTGCCCGAGACCGCATCGATCCAGATGCCGGCCGCTCGCATCTCGCGCAGCACGCGCGTCGCCGGGCAGGCCTTCATGGCGAAGCGCGCCTGCACTCCTTCCGAGTCGGAAAGGAAGCGGATGTCGGCGATGCGCTGGCGCAGCACGGCGGCATCGTAGAGCCAGAAAGGGGTGCCGAACTTTTCGGCGAGCGAACGGAGCAGAGCGGGATCGAGAGTCATGTGCGCTTTGGAAAAAGGGGCGGGATCATCGGCTCTCCGCGCACGCGGATCAAGAGCCGCGCAAAACAACCCGGCAGGCACTGCGCTGGATCGAACTCCGCTCAGGCGGACAGAGAAAAGCGGAGCTGGAGCGGTGTTACTGCAAGCCGCTGCGGAAAGTCTTCCGTGCTTCCTGCCACGACGCGATGCCGACACAGCGCTCCAGCAGCTC
>CAXSDZ010000005.1:2293-39789 GCA_964235505.1 uncultured Chthoniobacteraceae bacterium | reverse complement strand
ATGTCCATCCACCTGTCTCATCCCCTGAGGGCGTTCTCCATCATCATCACGTCGGCGTTGTCGAACGGGCGCTCCAGCCCGATCAGCTCGAGCGGTAGATCAGGCAGGAGCCGGCTTGCCTCCGTGCGATCGTAGCAGGAGGCATCTGTGCGGAGGACGTGCAACTCCAGCCGCCCGCGACGCCAAAACCACACTTCGGGCACACCGAAGTGCCGGTAGATTTCCAGCTTCGGAAGTCCGCCGCTTGTCAGCGCAATTTCCAGCACGAGATCCGGCCAGCGCTTTTCCGCACCAAGACACCACGATTCATCCGGCTCCGCAGCAGCATCTTCAGAAATGCGCATGGTCGCCTGGCCACGGGCGACGGCCTCGATCTCGATGTGCATGAAGTAAATCAGCATGCAATCACCGATGAGCTTTTTGATGCGCTCGTGTTCTTCCGAAGTGCTCATGATCTCCAAGTCTCCGTCCAAGTAATAAAAGCGCGGGTCGGGCCGGTCGTCGCCGAGCGCCTGGTCGAAGGCCAGGTGGCGCGCCCAACCGATGCCACACCAGACCACACGCTGCTCCGGCGCGACCCCATCCGCGAGCGGCTCGGGATGTGCGAACTTTGCGAAAGCATCTGCCAGCTCCGGACGGGTGAAAAGCGAAGCAACCATGCCAACAGGTTAGAAGTGGCAGGTCAGCGGAGCAAGTGCCCGGAGCAGGGCACCAAATCCGACAGAGCGGGAACGGCGTAACTCCTGATCCGTATGCGGGACCACCTTTTCCTTCGTCGAATCAATGCGCCTTCCAGTCCACCTTCTCCAATTCCACCCAAACGCTACCCACAAATATCTCCCCTTCCACCTTCAGCAACAGGCGGTTGGCGTCGTCGGAAAGCCACACCGTGGCGCGTTTGAATTTCTGATACGGCTCAAGCTTCAGCGTCTCGTCGTCGATTTTCCAAAGCTTCAAATCGAGCTTGATCGCATCCCACTTTTTTCCACCGGCCTCCACTTTGCCGCGCCCGAGCACCTCGGTCTGCGCGAGGTAAGGATCGGTCGTGGGATACACCGCCACCTTGTAAATGTCGCCGGGCTCCATGCGCTGGCTGCGCAGCAAATGGAACGCGCTATGCACATCGAACAGGTCTGGAAATTCAAAGTGCTTCGGCTTCGCGACCTTGCCGTCGCCGGGTTTCACCTCGCGCAGGCGCACCACACCTTCGGGGGTGAAGTCGAGCTTCGTCGCTTTCGTTTCCCCACTATAGACCTCCGATTGCCGCACGCTGACCGGGCGAAACGTCGCCGGCTGCATCGCGGCCACGGCCTGCGTATCCATGCGCCAGAGCGTGCGAGGAAAGCCGATCGTCCGCGCGCTCACATTCATGCGTGTGAGCCCATTTTTGCCGCGGCCAAAATCGAAGTCTCCTTCCGCCGCCGTGAACGCCGTCCACCCGAAACGATACCGCACGCGCACCGGGCGCAGCGCGGGAAACAAACCTGGCTTTGAGATCACATCCTCCGGCCAGTCGCCCGCCACGGCATGGAGCATCGCGAAGATGCCAAACAGCAGGGCAGTCCAGATTTTCATGAGGCGGAGGAGTTCACTTTTCCCAAGGCGGCTGCCGGCAGCCAGCCGCGTCCGGCACCCGGCAGTTCGCAATAAATCCAGTCGCCGCGCTCGCCGAGCACCTGCACATGGCTGCCCGGAGGCAGCGATTCGGAAACACCCGCAGTCACCGCGGGCTGGAGCCGCGCCACGACGTTCGTTGCGACCACGATCGCCAGCGTCTCCGCCCGATGCGTGCTGCGCCACGCCGCCCAGCCAGTGTATGCGCAAAGCGCCGCACACAAAACGAAAGCGGAGGTCCACCGCCTTGCGCGCCCCTTGGAAAGGAAGATGGCCAGCGCGCAAAACACGGCTGCCCACCCGGCGATTGCCGCCAGCAGTGTGAACGTATCCACCGGCCACGGAGCGAGCAGGCGATCGGCCCAGCCAGCGGGCATTTCCTTCGCGCCGGCTTGCGTGCGAGTCACGGCGAGATTGCGCGCCGCTTCCGGGTGACCCGGCTCGAGCGCCAGCGCCCGCTCGTAGAAGAGCGCCGCGCGGCCCAAATCCCTGAGTCGAAAGTGCGTGTTGCCGAGATTGAAGAAGAGGTTCGCGCTTCGCTCGCCGCCGATCGCGAGCTTTTCGTAGCGCTCTCGCGCAGCCGGAAAGTCGCCAGCTTCAAACGATCGATTGGCTTCCTCCCAATCCGCCGGGTTGGCCAATGCGGGAGTCGCGCCCGCCATGAACGCCAGCAGACGGAGGAAACGGAGGAGTGATTTCATCCTTGCAAGATGCTCAGGATGCGGGCTCGGACATCGTCGCACAACCGCACTTCGCCGGAGTCGCCGCCCGCATAAAGCACTTGCGCGCGAGCTTCAAAGATCTCGTCGATGATGGCGGCATCCTCGCCGTCTTTCCCGAGCTGCTCCCGCACGGCAGCCGCGCCGATCGTGTCCGGCGGTCGGCCCGTCGCAAGGGAAAGATCGAGCTGAAGCACGCGAGCGGCGGCTTCGTAGAATGCAGTGCCTCCCGTCTCGCGACGCACCTGCGCCAGCCGTTCCGCCCGTTCCCGCTGCCAGGTGGCACGCTGCCGCGCCGTGTCATCCGGCTTTCGCCGCCGCGCCAGCACCCCGAACAGCGCCACGAGCGGCACTGCCTGCGCCAGCCAAAATCCGCGACGCTCGTGCAGGGGCCGTGACGAAACCGGCGGACCAAAATCGTAGCGAATCCCGAGGATGTCGGTCGCCCTCACAGGCGCGGTATCAGGCTTTCGCGCGGGGTCGCTGCCGGGACGAGAACTCCCGGAAGTTTCCTGCGCGATGGCGGGCGAGGGCAATGCCTGCCCTTCCACGCTGAGCGGCGCAGGGCTGCTCGTGAGCGTGGCATATCGCTCCGTGGCAGGATCGAAATACGAGAATGCGAACACCGGCATCGCCGTTTTCATCGCTTCGGGGATCACGGCCAATTCAAAGGTCTTTTCCCCTCGCACGCCGAGCTCGTCGGCGCGCTGAAAGCCCGCGGTCGGAGGATACACGCGCCACCCCGCGGGCTCCGTCAAAGCCGGGGCCGCCACGCGGTCGAAATTGCCTTTGCCCGACACGGTCACCTTCATCGTGATCGGGTCGCCGATCTTGACCGCAGCGGGATTCCCCGCGACCGCCAGCGTGAACTCTCCGATCGCCCCGGAAAATCCTGGCGGGCGCCCGGTTGCGGGCAAGGCCTTCACTTCCAGCTCCACCGCTTCCGCTTTTTCCACGCGCCGCTCGATTTCCCGGGAACTCCCAAACGCATCAGCATCATCGAAGAAACCCTCGCCGAAATATTCGTTGCCCCACGCGGGCCGCGCCCGATTCGGACGGGCGCGCGGAATCTCCATGATGAACTGGAACGCCGCTGGCTCGATGCGGACCCGGCCTGCCTTCCCCGGCGTGATCGCGGTGCGCAAAACAGTGACGTTGAACTCGCGTCCTTCTTTTCGCGCGCGCTCCTGGCGCGGCGCCGTCATCGCGCTTTTGGTGAATCCTTCGCCGGCGATTTGCGGCGGGTTTTCCACTTGCGAACCGAGGCGCGCATCCACATACAGCCGCACTTCAACCGGGAGAGTTTCGCCGACATAGGCGGTTGTTTTCGGCAGCACAGTTTCCGCCCACGCGAGCCGCTCCGGCTTTTGCGCACCACCGCCTCCTCCCGGATTGTCGCTGTCGCTTTGCACCGTCAGCGTGACGGGCTCCGTCTCGACCTGCTCGCCTTCCACTTCCAGCTTCAGCGCCGGAATGGTGAAGACGCCTGCGCGCTGCGGCGTGACTTCGTAGTAAAATGTGTTCGTCACGGAGGTGTGGAATCCGCTGGTGCCGAGGACAAACGAGCGCGCCGGCTGATTGCGGACGAAGCGAATTTTGAGTCCCTCCACTTCGAAAGCTGGCGGCTGACTCTCGCCCCGAGTCCCGCTGAGGACGACCCGGAGCTTCACTGGTTCGCTAATTCCGGTAGTCGATTGCGAAAGCGCGGCGCTCGCGCGAATGCCTTGCGCCTGCGCCTGGACGCCGCAAACGCAGAGTAGAAGCACCAAAAGCGCGGGCACCCAGCCGCTGACAGCGCTATTCACGCCGCCGCGGATGCAAGTCCGCCGGGCCGGGATGCAAAAAGTCGGCAAATCAAAGGGGTGGCTCATGGATTTAGTGCACTCTTGCCGTTTCAAATGTGGAATCGTGCGGGCCTCACCAGTCGCGCAGCGCGCGGCCCGCCCGACGCCGCTCGGCAGGGTTCAGCAGCCTCCCGCGCAGGTCTTCGCTGCTCAGAGAATCGAGCAACGCGCGCGCTTCCAGCTCCCGATCGCGCGCCGCAGATTCGGCTTCTGTCATCGCCGTCTGCCCGGCCGCTTGCCCGGCCTGCTCCTCGACGTCTTTTCCGGCGCCAGCACCCGCCAGTTCACCGGCAGGCTTCTGCGGTGACTCGTCCTTTTCGGCGGATTCGGGCTGCGACGGCTCTCCTTCTTTCGCGTCCTTGTCATCGGGCGGAGAGGCGACTTTCGCGCCCTGCTTTTCTTGGCCTGCCTTCCCGCCGTTTTCGCTTTTCGCTTCCGGCTTGTCGCGCCCCGCACCGGAGTTTTCCTCCTTTTCGTTGCTCTCGCCTCCCTTGCCATCCTGTCCTTTTTCCCCGCCGTTTGCGCGACTGCTCTGCGGCGGCTTCGAGCCGTCTTCTTTCTGCCCGGGCTGTTTCTGCTCTTTGCCTTCACCTTCCTGTTTTTCGTCTCCCTGCTGCTTCTGCTTCTGCTGATCCTGCTCCTTGCCGGGCTTGTGCTCTTTTTTCTCGTCCTGCTTTTGCTGCTCCTGCTGCTGCTTGAGCTGCGCGATCCGCTTCTCCGTGATCTCGAAATTGCGTTTCGCGGAGGCGTGCTCTGGAGAAAGTTTCCGCGCTTCGCCGTAGTGACTGAGCGCGTCTTCGAGCCCTTTCAGCTCCGGCGCGGGCTTCGATGCGGTGGCGCGTTTGAACAGCGTGTTGCCTAAGTTGTATTCCGCCTTTGCGCGCAGTCCGGGATCGTCGCTGGCGAGCGCTTTGGAAAAGGCGTCGAGCGCTTTGTCGAGCTGCCCATTCTTGTAAGCCGCCGCGCCGAGATTGAACGCGGCCAACCCGGAGTGCGGGTCCTTGCCGAGCTGCCGTTCATAAGCTTCCTGCGCGTCGTTGTAGCGGCCTTGCTCGTAAAGCGCATACCCGCTTTCCGCTCCGCGCGCCTCGCTCCCGCCGCTCCACGCGAGGGCGAGGAGCGTCGCGGCCGCAGCCATCCGCCGCGCCGCGCCGCGCCGGCGCTCGCCGATGAGCAGGGCCGCTGCGAGCAAGGCCATCGCAGCCGAGAGTGGCCAGTGATAGCGCTCGATCGGCAGGCGGGAAGGCTGGGCATCAAACTCCTGGGTGCTCATGGGATCTATGCCGTCGCGGACGATCTGGCGCATCTCCGCCGGCCCGCTGCGGAGCGCAACGTAAAAGCCTCCAGTCGCTTCCGCAATGGCCCGCAGCCGCGCTTCATCCAGGCGCGACTTCACGATTTGCCCCTGTTCATCTTTGAGATATTCCGTGCGCCCGCCGCGCCCGGGCACCGCGATGATCGTCCCTTCCACGGAGCCCGCTCCGACGGTAAAAATACGCACCGCACCTTTCACCTGCTCCGCCGCAGCGGTGCCTGCCTCATCCAGCTCCTCGCCGTCGGTGATGATGACCAGCGCGCGAAAATCGCTTTCGCCTTTTCCAAAAGCTTCGCTCGCCGTGCGGATCGCCACGGCGAGATCGGTCCCGCCGAGCGGGATGACTTCCGTGTTCAGCTCGCGCAACGCATTCAGAACTGCGCTGTGATCCGTCGTCAGCGGTGCCTGGAGAAAGGCGGAGCCGGCAAACGCGATGAGCCCCACGCGGTCGCCGGAGAGCTGGCCGATGAGGTCCTCCGCCGCGAGCTTTGCCCGCGCGAGCCGGCTCGGGGCGAGGTCGTTCGCGAGCATGGATCGCGACGTGTCGATGGCGATCAGCACGTCGCGTCCTCGCCGCTTTTGCTCCTGCCACGAGAAGCCCCAGCGCGGCTGCGCGAGCGCCGCGAGCGCGCAGGCAAGCCCGAGCAGAAGTAGCACAAAACGAGCGCGACGCCGGCCCGCGCTCGCGCTGCCGGCCAGCCGATCGTAGAGCCGTGCGGCGATCAGTCGCGCGATCGTCCGCGCGCGCTGTCGCTCGCTGCGGAGGAAAAGAGCGGCCAGAAGAGGCACCGCCGCCAGCGCCCAAAACCAGTGCGGGTGAGCGAAAATCATGGGCGGCGGAAAATCCGAATCTCGAAATCCGAAATCCGAAACAAATCCGAAATTTCAGAAAGCGGGAAAGCGGGAAACGGGCGGCACTTGAAGCGGAAAGTTTTCTCCATTTTCAGGGTTTCGCTCCTTTCGGATTTGTTTCGGATTTCGACATTCGGATTTCGGATTTGTCCCCTCACGGCACTCTCCTCCAGACCGTCTCGCCAAGCACCATCCCCACGCCAAGCACCGCCGCGCCCGCCGCCACAAACCACGGAAACAAATCGTCGTAGCGCCGCTTTTCACTCACCTCGATTTCGGAGCGCTCCAGCTTGTCGATCTGATCGAAAATTTGAGCCAGTGATTTGGAATTCGTGGCGCGGTAAAACTGGCCGCCGCCAATGCGCGCGATCTCTTTCAGCGCCGTTTCATCCACTGCCACTTGCGCGAGATTGCCGGCCGAGTCCTGAATCACGATCGGCTCCGTCGAGCCGGCGCAAATCGTGTAGATCTTGATCCCGAGCAGGTGCGCCGCCTCGGCCGCGGTGTTCGGCTCCACCTTGCCCGCGTTGTTATCACCGTCGGTCAGCAGCACGATGATTTTGCTTTTGGCGGGCTTGTCCTTCAGCCGGTTCGCCGCCGATGCGATGGCAGAGCCGAGCGCGGTCCGATCTCCGACCATGCCGACGGTCAGGCGTTCGAGATTTTTCAGCAGCCAATCGTGGTCCAGTGTGAGAGGCGAAACGAGATAAGGCCTGCCGGCAAAAGCGACGATGCCGATGCGGTCGCTAGACCGACCCGCGATGAACTTTTCCGTGACCTGCTTTACCGCGTCCAGCCGCGTCGCGCGGAAGCCGCCGATGGTGAAGTCGTCCGCCTTCATCGAGGGTGAAACATCGAGCGCCAGCAGGATGTCGATGCCGCTCGCCTCGATGTGGCCGATTGTCTCCCCGAGCTGTGGCCGGGCAAGCGCGATGGTGAAAAGCGCCAGAGGCACAAGCGGCAGCAGCAGGCGCATCGCTCCTGCGCGTGCCGCCCGCGCGCGGCCAAGCGCACGCAGCGGCTCCACGGATGAAAACAAGACCGCCGGCGCCGCGCCCTTCCGACCGCGCAGCAGCGCCAGCACGGGCAGCAGCACAAGCAGCGCGAGCGCCCACGGATGGGCAAAGGAAAACGACTGCGAGTTCATGCGCGCGGGATGGGCAGCGGCTTCTCAGCGTCAGATGGATGCCCGGCCGTTCGGGCTTCCTTCACCTGTGCGCCGGCGTCTGCGGCGAGCTCGCTTCTGCCGCCCTGCACGAAGGCCATCGCGCTGCAGAGCAGCACTTCGCTGGTCGTTTCGTCCGCGCCGATCCGGGCAAATTTCACCAGATCACAACGCTCCAGAAACGCCGTGAGCAGCACACGATCTTCGTCTGCAAAGGCCGATGATTGCCCGATCGCAGCCAGAAACTCCGACGAGGTCTGCCGCTCGGCGCAAAACCCATGCTGCGCGCGGATAAAACGCCGCAGCACGCCCGACACCGCTACGCTGAAGAGATGCGGATCGAGAGTGCGCACCTGCGTCCGCAGCCGCTCCAGCTCGCGCAACGCCGTCGCTCGCGGCGGGAGCGGCGGCGATTGATTCCGCTGCCGCCACCGCCGAACCAGCCACACCGCCAATGCGAGGAGCAGCAGTGCCACCGCGACGAGGAGCGCGATCTGCCACCATGCCCAAGGCAGTTTTTCAGGTCCAGCGATGTCATCGATCCCGTCGCTATCGGGAGTCGGCACCGCCTGCGTGATGGCTGCGAGCAAAAGCGCGGGGCTCATGCCGGGATGGCGAGGCGGCGCTCGCGAGTTCGGAAAAAGGTTCGCAGCGCGGGCACGTAATCGCAGTCGGTGCGCAGCTCCACAGTGTCGATGCGGTGCCGGCGCAGCTCGCGGTTGCGCAGTTCCCGCCTTGCTTGCACCGCCGCCGCGAAGTCGCGACGCACCGTGCGGCTGCTCGTGTTCACCTCGATCTGCTCGCCCGTCTCGGCGTCTTCCAGCGTGATACGCCCCACGTCCGGCAGCACCTCCTCGCGCGGGTCGAGGACCGGCATCGCAATGAAATCGTGGCGCCGACTCATCAGCGCCAGCTCGCGCGAAAACTCCGGCGCCTGGAAGTCCGAGATGAGGAAAACCACCGAGCGCCGGTGCAGCACACGGGTGAGATAGCTCAGCGCATCCGCGGGATTGGTCTTCCGCCCTTTCGGCTCAAAAAACAGAATCTCACGGATGAGCCGCAGCGTGTGCGCGCGCCCTTTCTTTGGTGCGATGAAGAGCTCCACGTGATCGGAAAACAGCAGCAGCCCCACTTTGTCATTGTTGCGGATGGCGCTGAAAGCCAGCACGCAAGCCACTTCCGCCGCCAGCTCGCGCTTGGAGAGCGACACGCTCCCGAACTCGCCCGACGCGCTCACATCGACGATCAGCATCACCGTCAGCTCCCGCTCTTCGGTGAACTTCTTGACGAAAGCCACGCCATGCACTTCGCCCAAACGCGCCGTCACATTCCAGTCGATCGCCCTCACTTCATCCCCCGGCTGATACTCGCGCACTTCCTCGAAGTTCATCCCACGCGCCTTGAAGACGGAGCGGTATTGCCCGGAAAATGCCGAGTCCACCATGCCGCGCGTCTTCAGTTCCAAACGGCGGATTTTCTTGAGGATGTCTCCGGCGGCTTCCATCTGAGCTAACGTTGAGCGAATGAGAGCACCGGGATGCCTTGAATTTCACAGTAGTGAAGGATCTTGCGATCTGCCGTGGCAAGCCGGGCACCGGTGTGCATCGCCGAAGCAATGATGATGCGATCAGCAGGATCCGGGTGACAGACTCCGGGAAGATTGTTTGCGAGCAAAGCGATCTCCGGTTCAAGCGGGAGTATTTTCAGGAGCGGATGGCGAAGGCTGAAGCGCACCCACGCATGCACATCTGGCTCAACCGTCAGGCGTCGTTTGGCGACCAGCATCCCCACCTCCCAAATCGCGATGGCGGGCAACCAAAGCGCGCCGGATGGCCACTCGACTACTTGCGCACGCGGATGATCGTTTGCGCTCCAAATCCAGACGTGCGTATCCAGCACGAGTGGGAGCACTTCACTCATCGGTTTCCCACACTCCAGGGATCGCGTTCACAATGTCTCCGAGGATTTTGGCCTTTCCCTTGTTGCAGCCAATGAACGGGTGCGGCTTGGTCTTCCCCACGAATGGCGAGAGCGTCGCCAAAGGTTTGCCATTCTGTGTGATGACGACCTCCTCCGCGTTCTGGACAGTAGAGTGCAACCACTCCTCAGAATGCGCGGTGAATTCAGCTTGAGTGACGGTTTTCATAGTCCCGAAGCATGTCTGGATTTCGGACCGGCGCAACTTCACGGCACCGGTAACCCATCGAAAACCCGCTCGACGATCTGCTCGCTGGTCATCTCCTCCGCTTCCGCTTCGTAGCTCACGATGATGCGATGGCGAAGGACGTCCGCGCCGATGCTCTTCACATCCTGTGGGGTCACATAGCCACGTCCGCTGAGGAAAGCCCGAGCGCGGGCGGCGAGCGTGAGCGCGATCGTCGCGCGCGGTGAGGCACCGTAGCGGATCATCCCTTCCAAGCCCGCGAGGCGATAGCTTGCCGGCTCGCGCGTGGCGAAGACGACATCGACGATGTAATCCTTCACGCGGTCGTCCACGTAGATGCTATTTACCAGGCTACGGGCGCGGATGATGTCGGCGGGCTCTACGACCGGCTGCACCTCCAGCATCGGCGCGGAAGTGGCCATCAAGTCAAGGATCTGGCGCTCTTCCACCTTGGTCGGGTAGCCGACACGCAGCTTCAGCATGAACCGGTCGAGCTGCGCCTCCGGAAGCTGATAAGTTCCTTCCTGTTCCAGCGGGTTCTGCGTAGCGAGGACGAGGAATGGATCGGGCAACTTGTATGTCTTCTCGCCGATCGTGACCTGCCGCTCCTGCATCGCCTCCAGCAGTGCGCTCTGCACCTTCGCGGGCGCACGGTTGATTTCATCCGCGAGGATGAGATTGGAAAAAAGCGGCCCGTGCTTGGTCGTGAACTCGCCCGTGCGCGGATTGTAAATGAGCGTGCCGACGAGGTCCGCGGGCAGCAGGTCCGGGGTGAACTGCACGCGCTGAAACCCCGTGCGGATGCTCGATGCGAGCGTCTTAACCGTCAGGGTTTTCGCCAGGCCCGGCACGCCCTCCAGCAGGACATGCCCGTTCGTGAGCAGACCAATGAGGAGGCCATCCACCAAGTAGCGCTGCCCCACGACCACACGCCCGATTTCCGCCTGCAACGGTGCGATCCAGCCGCCGGTTTCCTTGACCTGTTGAGTGAGTTCCTGCGTGTTGGTCATGAGTGGGGAGATGAGACCGTCATTGGTGCGATTCGTTCAAGGCGGGGCTGGCCCGCAGGATTGCCGGTGGACGTAGTGCAAACGTCGTGCAATGCAGGGCGTGCTCTCATGGTTGCAGGGTGAACCGAAGAAACGTTGCGAAAACCTGCGCTGCGCCTGCCTTCCCTCCTCATCGTGAAAACATCCCGACCCAGACAGATCTTCCGCGCAGTGCTTCCTGTGGTGGTTCTTTTCGTGTTCCTGCTCTCGCTCCTCGTGCCGGGTGCCGCGATGGCCGCGTTTGGCCTCACCACGAATGCTACTGACTACACGGTGGATACCGGTGCGGGGCTCGTCTTCAAAGTGCGCCGCATGGACACCGGCTCCAGCACCCAGTCGGCGGGCGATATCATGAGCCTCGTGTTCAACGGGGTCGAATACCAGGACACCTCCCGAGGCAGCCAGCTCAATTCCGGCTTCGACTATCTCTACACGGGCGTGTCGGCGGTCGCGGTCAGCGCGGCTGTGGTGAATACCGACTACGTCAAAGTCACGGTCGTTGCGGGCGATCTCACACACTACTACCTGGCGCGGAAAGGCTATCCGCACATCACCATGGCCACTTACTTCACGTCGGAGCCGAGCACGCTGGGTCTTTGCCGCTACATCGTCCGCATCCCCGCCAGCAAGCTGCCGAACGGACCCGCGCCCTCTGACATTCGCAACAACACCGATGCCATCGAATCGGCTGACATCTTCGGCATGGCCGACGGCGCCACGCGCTCGAAGCATTACTCCAACCAGCGACTAAAGGATTGGTCCTCTATCGGCGCCACGGGCGCGGGAGTGGGAGTCTGGATGGTGCGCAGCAATCATGAAGGAGACTCGGGTGGTCCGTTCTATCGCAGTCTGCTGAACCAATGCGGCGACGATCAGGAGATCACCTACATCATCAACTATGGCGAGGCGCAGACGGAGGCTTTCCGCACTGGCATCCTGAATGGCCCCTATACGCTCGCCTTTACCAATGGCGGCGTCCCCACAGCCATTGACACTGCATGGGTCGCGAACATGGG
This sequence comes from uncultured Chthoniobacteraceae bacterium, assembly GCA_964235505.1. Taxonomy (GTDB): domain Bacteria; phylum Verrucomicrobiota; class Verrucomicrobiia; order Chthoniobacterales; family Chthoniobacteraceae; genus CAXSDZ01. Next base: position 28,051 of record CAXSDZ010000005.1, on the reverse strand, counting down.
ATTGACTGGATACGTCGGCGCTTCCGGCCGCGGAACTGTCACGTGCAGCGCCATCTCTGGCCGGGATGCGCGCTACAGTTATACGATCGGGTTTGCGAACGCCGCGGCCCAATACTGGACCGATGCCGCGGCGGGCAATGGCGCTTTTCAGATGACCGGAATGCTTCCGGGGACTTACGTGATGAGTGTCTATAAAAACGAACTGTCTGTTTCTACTTCCAGCGTCAGCGTAGCGGCGGGTGGCACGGCGACGCTGAGCCCAATCGCCATCACCACGGATCCCAGCAGCACGGTCCCGCTCTGGCGCATCGGCAACTGGGACGGCACGCCCACCGAGTTTCTGAACGGAGATAGGATCACCACGATGCATCCCTCCGATGTGCGGTTGAGTAGCTGGAGTCCAGGCCCCTATATTGTGGGCGCCTCGTCTCCAGCTGCGGGCATGCCGTGCTATCACTGGAAGGATGTGAACGGCGGGCAAATTGTGCAGTTCAATCTGGCTCCGAATCAACTCGTCGCCAGCACGGTGCGGATCGGGATTACATCCGCGTATGCCGGCGGCCGGCCGAGGATCTCGGTGAACTCCTGGACTGCCGCAAACCCAAGCGCCTCCAGCCAGCCGGATAGCCGCACGCTGACAGTCGGCACTTATCGCGGCAATAACGCCACTTACACCTTCTCCGTGCCTACGAGCGCCCTCGTCGCAGGAACAAATACGCTGACGATCGTCCCAATCAGTGGCTCCGGGAGCACGGGATTTCTCAGCGCAGGCTATAGCCTCGACTGCCTCGACATGTATCAAGGCACGGCCCGAACAGTAAGTATCCCGGCTGCACCGACAACCTTCACCGCGATCCCGAGTAATGGCCAAGTGACGTTGAACTGGTCCGCTTCGCAAGCTGCAACGGGCTATACTCTTCAGCGCTCGGCTGCCAAAGGCGGGCCTTACTCGGACTTAGCGGCAGGAGTTACCTCCACCGCCTACACGGACATTGGCCTGAGGAATGGCTCGACTTACTACTATGTCGTCAGCGCAAGCAACACGAGTGGAGGCGGGCCTAATTCGCTGGAGGCCAGCGCCACGCCCGCCGGGCCAGCCTCGCGAGCCCACCTTAGGTTCGATGAAAACACCGGCACGACGGCGGTGGACTCGCTGGCAAACGGATGGCACGGCACTTTGGTCAATGGACCAACCTGGGCCGCTGGCAGAATCAATGGTGCCGTGGACCTTGATGGTGCTGACGATCACGTGACGTTGCCTGCCGGGATTGTCGCTGGGCTAGGCGACTTTACCATCTCGGCCTGGGTGAAACTGAACAGCGTCAGCAACTGGGCGCGTATCTTCGACTTCGGCTCCGGAGCGGATCGCTACATGTTCCTCACTCCGAAAAACTCCGCCACGAATGTGGTGAGGTTTGCCATCAGCAGCGGCGGCATCGGCGTTGAGCAGAAGCTCGACGGCAGCGCGGCGCTTCCGAGTGGCACGTGGACTCACGTCGCGGTCACCTTGTCCGGCACCGCCGGCACTCTCTATGTGAACGGCACGGCGGTCGGGACGAACGCCGCGATGACGACCGCGCCTTTCAGCCTCGGAAACACGCCGCAGAACTATCTCGGGAAGTCGCAGTTTGCGTCGGACCCTTATCTCAACGGACTCGTGGATGAGGTTCGCATCCATGGCCGCGCGTTAAGCGCTGCCGAAGTCGCTTCGCTTGCCGCGCCGCCGGCTGCTCCCGCTGGCTTGTCCGCGACGGCGGGCGCTTCCCAGGTGGCGCTGAGTTGGAACGCGGTCACGGGTGCGAGCCAGTATAGTGTCATGCGCGCGATCGCGAATGGAGGGCCTTACACAGTAGCTTCAGGGAGCGTTCCGGGCACTGCATTCACCGATTCCAATCTGACGAACGGAACAACTTACTACTATGTTGTTGCCGCAGCCGATGGAGTGGCTGAGAGCGCCAGTTCCGCGCAAGTAAGCGCCACGCCGGTGCAAACGTTTGCGCAGTGGCGTGCGGCTGCATTCCCGGGGCAGAGCGATCCCGTGGTAGCCGGACCCGCCGCCGATCCGGATCGCGACGGTTACGCTAATTTGACTGAGTATTTCATGGCGAGGAACCCGATGCTCAGCGAGCCTGGCAGCGCCATGAGCAGCGCCTTGGACGGACAAGGCAATGTCGTCCTAACCTTTCGAATGTCGAAGAACCTTTCCGGGGTTACTTACGTTGTCCAGCAATCCTCGGATTTGAACACTTGGGTCAATACAGGGGTGCAGGCGACGGTGCTTGGCGATCAAGGAACGTATTACTTGATGAAAGCCACCGTGCCGAAAGGTAGTCAATCGAAGGTATTTCTGCGGCTCTCGATTACTGGGTCCTGATAGGCTCCCGCGCCATCCACTCGGCCGAGGATAGCAAGGATCGCCTCGACTACTTCGTCCACGGTGACCGCGTGCATGCAGCGGAAGTCGAGCGGGCACTCGCGTAGGAAGCACGGGGAGCAGGGGACGTGGTGACGGAGAACTGTGTGGCGTGGGCCGAGCGGGCCGGTGAGGGCGGGTTCGGTGGAGCCGAAGATGGCGACAACGCGGACGCCGAGCAGGGCGGCGAGGTGCATGGTGCCGGTGTCGTTCGTCAGCAGCAGGTCGCAGCGGCGCAACTCGGCAATGAGTTCGGCTAAAGTGGTCTCGCCGACGAGGTTCCGCACCGCTCCTGTGAAACCGCGCAGGATTTCCTCTGCGATCGGCGCGTCTTTCGCCACACCGACCAGCAGCCATTCGCAATTATGCACGGTGGAAACGCGGCGCATGGTTTCGGCGAAGCGCTCGGGAAGCCAGCGCTTGGCAGGGCCGTATTCGGCGCCGGGGCACAGGGCCAGTCGGAGGGGACGTGGAGCGTGGAGCGTGGAGCGTGGAGCGTCCGGCGGGCGGACCTCTTTTTCTTCTTCATCCCCGATCGGAGTCGGTGAAGAAGCAGATGAAGATGAAGAAAAAGACGACGAGGTTCCGCTGCCCGACGCTCCCCGCTCCACGCTCCCCGCTCCCCGCTTCACCTCCGCACCGACGAACTCCGCAAGCCGCAGGTAGTGGTGAACCTGGTGCTCCGGCGGGCGCGGCTGCGGCTTCTTTCGCTTCTTGTCGCGGAGGAGTTGGTTCAGCAGCCAGGCACGGCGGTGGCCGGGATGGCCGACGCGGCGCGGGATATCGGCAAGCCACGGTTCCAGCGCCGTTCGGAATGAGTTTGGGAAAACGATGGCAGCTTCGAAGCCGCCTGCGCGCAGGGTGCGAGCGACGGAGAAGAAACTCTCCTTCGGCAAAAACGTGAGGACTACATCGACTTCCGCCACGGTTTTCCAAACGTCCGCAAGCTTCGCTGGGGTAAGGACCGTTACGTGCGCGTCCGGGCGCCCGCGCTTGATCGCGCGCACGGCGGGCACGCTCATGACGGCATCGCCGAGCCAGTTGCTGGTGCGGATGACGATGCGGAATGGCTGGAGGGGGCGGGGAGCGGGGAGCGGGGAGCGGGGAGCGCCGGTGCTGGCTTCAGGCGCCGGGCTCCCGGCGCTCGGCTCTCGACCCAGCACCACGCCGCGTTTGTAAGTCGCGAGCAGGAACTTCGGGCGCGGGGTTTTCCAGCGGTTGTGGACCCAGAACCAGTCGGCGGGCTGGCGGCGGATTTGGGCTTCGAGGGCTAGGTTGATCTCGGCGGTCACCTCGTCCGCGTTGCGTGAGCCGGGTGTGAGCGGCGGCTGGATGATGAGGCGCCAACGCGCGGGGCCGTCGCTGTAGACAGCGGCGGAGATGATCGCGGCGCCGGTGCGGAGCGCGAGCATGGCGGTGAGCGGCGAAGTCGAGGCGAGCCGACCGAAGAGGGGACACCACACGCCCGCATCGCCCGCATGCTGATCCGCCAGCACGCCGACTGAGCCGGCGTTTCGCAAGACTTGGATCGCGCCTTGGAAGCCTTCCTTTCGCTCGAAGAGTTGCACGCCCATCCGCGCGCGAATGGCGCGCATTTCCGCGTCGATGAATGGGTTTCCTAGCCGTTGGTAGAGCGATCCCATGGGGCCTTGAAATAGGACTGGCCAGAGCTGCGCGAAGAGCTCCCAGTTGCCGAGATGGCTCAGCGGAAAGACGCAGCCGCGACCGGACGCGAGCAACTGCTGGACGATCTCTGCGCCTTCGACCGTCACGACCGTGAGGATCTCCTCCCGCGTCATGCTGGCGATCTTCACGCTGGAGAAGAGATTACCGCCAAGCGTGCGGAAGTGCTCCCGCGCCAGCGCGCTTTGCTCCGCGATCGTTTTTTCCGCGCCGAAGGCAATCTCCAGATTGCGCAGCACGAGGCGGCGATACGGCGCGCCGACGACATAGGCGAGCGCGCCTAGTGCCTGCCCGATTCGGAAGACCGCAATGATCGGGAGCACGCGGATCGCCGCGCTGAGCAGCCGGTAAATCCAATACGCGAGCCGATCCATCACTGCCGCCGGGGCTTCTTCCAAAACATCGTCCGGATCGGGTGCTCGTCGGTGATGTTCGCCTGGACGCCGCCAAGCCGCTCCGCATCGTAAAACTGGATGCCGACGTAGTAGTAGAGCGGGCAGATCGGCGCTTCGGCGGAGATGAGGATGCGCTCGGCTTCGCGGAAAAACTCGAAGCGCTTTCCTTGATCGACCTCGCGACCGGCGGCGGCGAGCAGCTCGTCGTAGCGCGCATTGCTCCAGCCGGTGCGGTTGTTGCCGTCGCCGGTGATGAAGCAGCCGAGGAAGGTATTCGGGTCTTTGTAATCGCCGACCCAGCTTGACCGGCAGAGGTCGTAGTCGAGCTTGTCGAGCGAGTTGAGATAGACTTTCCACTCCTGCCGCTGGAGCTGGATGTGGATGCCGAGCTCGCGTGCAAACAGCGCCTGCAGCTCCACGGCGAGATCCTGGTCGATGCCGCCGGCATCGCCCGTGGTGAGGAAATAAACGATGGGGAAGCCTGCGCCGCCGGGGAAGCCGGCCTCAGCGAGCAGCGCGCGAGCCCGATCGAGATCGCGCGGGAGGCCGGGCGGCGGCTGGTAGCCGGCGGTGCCCGGCGGCGTGAGGGAAAAGGCCGGCGGCTCGCCCGCGCGGGTGATGTGCGAGACGAGGTAGTCCTTGTCGATGACCTGCGAAAAGGCGAGTCGCACGCGCGGGTCGTTGAAGGGCTTTCGCGTGGTGTTGAAGCGGATGAAGTAGTTGCCGAGGAAGGGCGCGGAGTGGAAGTCGGGGCGGTCCTTCAGCTCATTCAGAAACGCGGTGGGCGTGAGATTTTTGTCCACCATGAGGTCGGCGGTGCCGGTGGAGTAGAAGTTGAAAGCGGTGTTGCGATTCGCCGTCGGCAGCACGTCCACCGAGCGCATTCCGACGTTCGCGGCATTCCAGTAGCGCGCATTTTTTACGAGGCGGATGCGGTCAAACAAACGCCACTCCGCGAGAGTGAATGCGCCATTGCAGATGAGACGGCCGGGCTTGGTCCAGCTTTGCCCTTTCTTCTCCCACTCCTCCACGCTGGAGACGTGGACCGGGAGCAGCGTGACGAAGGCGCAAAGGTCGAGGAAGAACGGCGTCGGGCTGTCGAGCGTCACTTCAAAAGTCCACTCATCCGGCGCGCGGACGCCGACTTGGGAGAAGTCGGCGAGCTTGCCTTCGTTGAACAGTTTCGCGTTGTGGACGAAGTAGAGCTGGCTCGCGTAGCCGGAGCCGGTTTCGGGAAGCAGCGTGCGCCGCCACGAGCGCATGAAGTCGGCGCTGGTGACCCGGTCGCCGTTGCTCCAAAGCGCGTCGTGGCGGAAGTGAAAGGTGTAAACGCGGCCGTCGGGCGAGATTTCCCACGTCTCCGCGACGCCAGGCTTCGGTTCGCCAGTCTGGTCAAAGGCGAGCAGCCCTTCGAAGAGAGCGTAGGCGACGCGGCCTTCGAGCTGGCCGGTCATCACCGCGGGGTCGAGCGTCTCGGGCTCGCCGCCATTCAGGAAGACGAGGTCGGCACGATCAAGCGACCGCCCGCAGCCGCCCAGTGCGGCGGCGAAGAGGAAAGCGCAAAAGCAATGGGAGAAGAAAGCGGGCCTGGTCACGAAAGGGCGGCGAGCCTTGCACGAAAACGCGAGCGGGGGAAGGGCGAGCGTTGGGCGTGGGGCGTTGGGCCTTTGTCCGCTTCACGTCTTTCTGATTTCCCCGCCGAGCTTTTCGCCGCCTGCGATTCGTCCTTTCTCCATCCGCCACCGATACACCATCGCGTCGGCCCCCTCCTGCACTTCGCGCAGCAGCTCAGGCGCGTCTCGCTTCTGGAGCATCCACTCGCATACGCCCGATGCCTGGCAGCTCAGCACTTTGCTGTAGCCTTTGAAATCGCGAGGCTGCCCGAGCACGCGCGAAAAACCCGGCTTCGTCGGGAGTGCTTCTCCCGCGCGCTCCAGCACGAGAAAGGAATACGGGAGCGCCCGCAGATCGATCCCGAGTTCCCGGCTGAACTCTGCCCAGCTCGCATCTTGAAAAAAGTGCGATGGCACGGGCGCAAAGTGGTGACACCAGTGCGCCGCATTTTCCGACGCGAGCAGACCGCACCCCTGCTGATGCGTGCAGGGCGCGACGGCAGCGAATTTTCCCAGCAACTGCTCACGCACATCGGTGATCAAGCGGCGGCTGTCGGCGTGCGTGCCGGCCTCCACCCACACGATCTCGCGCGCCTGCCGCGCTAGTGCGAGGAGGCGCGCGAGGTCCTCCGCCGGCAGTTCATTCAGCACGTGGCTGAGCACGAGCAGCGTCTCCTCCGGCAACCGCGCGGGAAGCCCCGTCGCGACTGCGACTCCCGGAAGCTCGCGACGTGCGCGCTCCGCGGCAAAGCGCATCGCCTGAGCGGAGCGATCGTGCAGCGCGAGCGACTCCCACTGCCCCGGCCAGTGCGCCAGCAGCCGCCGGCTCGCGACGCCGCTGCCGCAGCCCCAGTCCACCACGTGCCGGCTCACCGGCCGCCACGCACGGGCATCCAGCTCGCGCAAGACCGCGTCCCACTTCCACCCGATCCGCTCCGCAAAGGTAGCGTCGTAAAGCGCCAGATCCTCCGCCGACCGCCAGTAGTCCGCACCCGCGCGAGCTGCGAGAAAGCGTTCGCGCAGCCGGCGCAGTGCGGCGAGTTCGGGAGCAGTCGAGTGGTGCATGGGGAGTGAAAATCCGAACGTCGAAATCCGAAGCAAGCTCAACAGATCAGAAGACCTGAAAACCTGAAAACCGAAACGCGCCGCTGCGGGATTTCCCCATTTTTTCTGATTTCACACAGTTCGGATTCCGACCTTCGGATTTCCCATTTTCCCCCATTGCCACTCCGCCGCGCCGCACTATTCTCCCCGCTCCTTCCGGGTGGCAGATGATCGCTGGCGGAGCCTGCGCGAGTGGGCGACCGACAGAGGAAAGTCCGGGCACCTCCAGGCAGCAGGCCGCGGAAAACACGCGGGCGCGCCGGGCGAAAGTCTGGCGCGACGGAAAGTGTCACAGAAACGCAAACCGCTGGGGTGGGAGATGAGAGTCGGGAGAATGGGAGCTGGGTGTTGAAACCGCGCGCTTTTTCCCCGTCGCCCATCTCCCCGCTCCCATCTCCCATCTCAGCAAGGGTGAAAAGGCGGGGTAAGAGCCCACCGCCCGGCGAGCAATCGCCGGGGCATGAAAAACCCCCTGCGGTGCAAGACATAACAGGGAGCTCCGGGCGCCTGGCCCGCGGCGTTTCTTCGGAAGCGCGGCAGCTCCCGGGTATTAGTCGCACCAGCGCGGCTCGTGAGAGTCGCGCGGCGCTCCGCCTTTCTTTTTTGGCGGAGCGAGAGAAATGATCATCACGGCTGCGCTGCAAAGCGTGGCCGCACAGAACCCGGCTTATCGCTGCCCGGAAGGTTCTGCTTTGGAAAGGCGCTCTTCCTCGCAAGGGAGGGCGCCTTTTCTGTGTTTGCGGCGCTGGATGAGGGAAAAATTTGAGGTGCGGCCAACGAGAACCGCGATGATTCGTCCTGAGAAACCGCCCATTCGTCCAATTCCAATTGCAGGCGAAACGCGTCACACGAAGCTCGCGCGCTTCCTCCCGATGAAAACCGCCCTCCAATTCCTCGCCGCGTCGCTGCTCAGTCTCGCACCCGCTTTCGCGCAAACAGCCGCGCCCGCGCTCGCGACCCAGACCTACGACGTTCAACAGACCGTCACCCTCAGCGACATCCCGAAAGGCGCACGCAACGTCCGCCTGTGGGTCAGCATTCCCGACGACGGCCCTGCCCAGCGCGTGCTCGATCTTTCCGTCGCCTCCGCGCCTGGCCCTTGGCAGGTCGTGCGCGACCGCGACCGCAGTTGCCGGTTTCTCTTTGTGGAGGTGACGAAGCCGGGTGCCAGCGAACTCAGCACCACGGTCACTTTTTCGGTGCAGCGCTCCGCAGTTTTCCAAGCGCTCGATCCCGCTGCCGCCGCGCCGCTCGCGCCCGCGCAGAAGGCGCTTTTCGCTGAGTATCTGCAACTCGACGCGCCGCACATGGAAGTGACGGATGCCATTCGCAAAGTGGCCCGCGAAGTCTGCGGCGATGAGCAGAACCCGGTGCTCCAGGCCACGAAGCTTCTCAACCACGTCGCGGACACCGCGGATCATTATTCCAAAAACCCTAACGTGCCAAAGTGCGGCCTCGGCGATGCCGGGAGCTGCATGGCGCAAGGCGGCGGCTGCTGCACCGATCTCCACTCCCTTTTCATCTCCCTGGCGCGCGCCGTCGGCATCCCGGCTCGACTGGAAATGGGCTACCGTCTGCAGCCGAAAAATGCTGGCATCGAGGCGGACCCCGGCTACCGCTGCTGGGCGGAATATTTCATCGCCGGCCAAGGCTGGATTTCCGCGGACATCGTGGAAGCCGACGCGGGCGACATCGCCAGCCGGGCCAAGTGGTTTAGCGGTCTTACAGAGCGCCGCGTCCACCTGAACGAAGGACGCAACTTCGACCTGCCCTTCAAGAAGAACGCGGCGCGCGTGAACCACATGTCGATCGCCTACGCGGAGATCGATGGCAAGCCGGCGCGCATCCTGCCCGAAGGCGACAAGCTCCCTCAGATCACGCGCAAAGTCCGCTACACCGAGCGCGGCACCGCTTCCCCTGCCCCCCTGGCGAGCGCCCCCGCTACTCGGTGAACGAGAGAGCCGCTGGTTGGTGGCTAAGAGCGAGATTCCTTCATGGAAGCCCTCGCCCCCGCGTGGTGTCATCCCGACTGTAGCTCTGGCGAAAAGGCGCAACGCATTCACGAGTGGGTGTAGCCCAGAGCGGAGTGGAGGGATCGAGGTGGAGGCAACAGCGCGGTTCGCAATCAGCCGTCCTTCTACCGCATTTGTCGTTTGAGTCGGTGAGGAGCTCTACCGTTCACGCGTGGGCGCTTCAAGGTAGCCGGCAAGGCGGCGAAGCAATCGGCTGTGCCGCTCAGGTGAAATGGAGCCGATGTCGCCTAGGAGTTCGCTGGCAGGCAAAAGCGCGAGAAACCCAAGCCTGATGAGTGACGTGCTCGACAAACCGCTCAATGCGAAATCGGAGTCCGTCGGAGCGATGATCTCGTCAAAGTCGGCGACGCGGTGGCGCAACTGCCGGCTGACACCGCAGACGAGAAAGTCACCGAACGGCCGCATGATGCGCAGAACAATTGCGGGTCTGTTCTTCACCTTGCCATCCGCCTGCTCGAAAGCGGTCAGCACCACATCGCCCTCTTTCACGGAGTGCGGGGTGTGCGGATGAGGCTCGTCGGGTAGTCGGGGTCGTCGTCCGAATAGGCGCGAGCCAGGCCAGCTTTGGACAGCGGATACCACTCCTGCCGCTCGGCGTCGGGCAGACTTTCAGGAAGAACCGTGACCAAAAGCCGGGCGTTGGCGGGTAGGGCAAACGGCTCATCGAGCTGGATGCTGTCGCCGCTGACGTGGGCAGTGAGGGTGACCGTCTTCATCAGGGCACGTTATCGATCTCCTTCGCTCGAGCAAGCGCTGGCAAGCCACCGAACGATCCCAAGTTCAGCGCCTGTGTCCGCAGCGCATGTTCGCTGTAGCGCCGTGTCCTACAACTCGAGTTCATTGGGAAAACTCGTTAAGGAAGGCATCGATACCGGGTGAGCCTTGGTCGGGGAAAGACATTCGGTTGAAGATTGGCGTCCTCTGGTCTGGCAAGGGAGTCCCGCCGATGTCCTCGGTCATGACAAGGTCTGAAAACGTCTTGCCGGGAAAGAACTTCTGAAGCGCTCGGAGAGTCTGCTGACGTGTGGCTGTGATAGTCCGGCTCTCCGACTCCAAAAGGCGCTTCGGACCGCGTTTAAGCGCTCGCTCCTGCGGTGTCGCGGTCACAGTAATGCGCTCGATTGGCGTATGGATGAAGGATCGGAGAATGCCGTAATCCAACGTCGATTTCACCGCTTGCGATACGACCTCATCCGGCTGCCCCGGTAGCACAATCGGCAACAGCCTAATGTGCAACGGGCTCTCTGCTAAAACCTCGAATGTGTCGGATGTGGATGAGTAGTCCCGAAAGCTCGCCACCATCTCCGGCACCGAGGAAAACTTTGAAGGTGTCCCGGCATGTGCTGAGAGTTCAGCGAGCAGCGTGGCGACGAGCAGAAAGAATAAGCGTGGTTTCATAGGAAGCGTGTAGAATCGCGTAATCTGTGATGTTCGACAAAGGCTTGGCGTAATTGAGAATGGAAGGGCAATGCACCTCTCAGTTTGGAGGGTTGCAGGGAGACTCCACTTGCCCCGAAACAGCACTCGCGGTGAGGTGACGGAAGTCAGACAGTAGGCCGCACATGACCCCGCAGCTTCCGCGCATTTTTGCCTGGCAGGTCGTCCGCGATGTGCGGCGGCATCCGGGGCTGGCGCTGCTGAATGTGCTCTCGGTCGCGCTCGGGATTGCGGTCTATCTGGCCATCCAGATTGCCAATGGCAGCGCGAGCCGTTCCTTCGCGGCGACGGTCGATCTCGTGGCGGGAAAGGCACACCTGGAAGTGCGCGGCGAGGTGGACGACGCGCTGTGGCCGGAGCTCGCAAAACAGCCGGGCGTCGCCGCGGCGACGGCGCTCGTGGAGGCGGTGGTCACGCTACCGGAGCTGCCCGGCGAGTATCTGCGGCTGCTCGGAGTGGACCTCTTCTCCGGCGAACCGTTTCGCGCTTTTCCACTCGGCGGCGCGGCGGAGAAAGGGTGGAACCTGGAGCGCTGGCTGGGAAGTCCGCGGACCGTCGCGCTGTCGGCTGACTTCGCGCAAAAACACGGGCTGAAGGCGGGCGACATCCTGCAGGCGCTCGTCAATGGCACGCGGCAACCGCTCACGATCCTGACGCTCCTCGACGTCGGCGATTCGCCCGCGGCAGGGCAGGCGCGGCTGGCGGTGATGGACATCGGCTGGGCGCAGGAACTTCTCGGAAAAGCCGGGCACCTGTCCGCGGTGCAATTGCTGGTGAAGGAACCCGGCCGCGCGGAGACGGTCGCCGCGGAGCTCAACCGCTGGCTGCCCGCGCATCTGCATGCGGAGCCGCCGCGGCAGCGGTCGACGCAACTGCAAAACATGGTCGGCGCATTTCAGCTCAATCTTTCCGCGCTCTCCCTCGTGTCGCTGCTGGTGGGCGTGTTTCTCGTCTATAACACGATCTCCGCGACCGTGACGCGGCGCCGACGCGAGATCGGCATCCTGCGCGCGCTCGGGGCGACGCGGGGGGAAGTGCGCGCGCTTTTCCTCGGCGAGGCGTGCCTATTCGGGATCGGCGGAATCGCGCTCGGCGGCGCGGCAGGCGTGGCGCTGGCGCAAGGGCTCGCGGGCGCGGTGGCGCAGACGATTTCCTCCCTCTACGTGCTGCTGAGCATCGAGCGCGCGCTGCCCACGACGGCGCAGTGCGTCACCGCCGCGGCGCTCGGCTTTGGCGCGGTGCTGGCGGGCGCGTGGCTACCGGCGAGCGAAGCGGCGCGGATCGAGCCGGTGCGCGCGCTTTCGCTCGGCACCCGCGCAGAGCGCAGCGCGGAGCAAGCCGCCTGGTGGCCGATTGCAGCACTCGGGTGCCTGCTGATGTCGCTCGCCGCGGCGGTCCTCGCACTGCGCACGGGGCCGGCCTGGCTTTCGTTTGGCGCGGCGTTTGGCGTGCTCGCGGGCTTTTCCGCGTTCGCGCCCGCAGCCACTCGCGGCTTCGGCGCCGGCGCGGCGTGGCTTACGCGTAGCGTCGGCGTCGTGTGGCGAATGGCGGCGGATTTTCTGCGGCGCTCGACTCACCGCAACGCGATCACCGTCGCGGCACTGGCCGCAGCCGTGGCGATGCTCACGGGGCTCACGGTGATGATCTTTTCCTTCCGCCAAAGTGTGAACGCATGGATCGAGCGAGGGATTGTCGCGGACCTTTTCATCGCGCCGGCTTCCAATGAAATCGTGGGGCTCGGAGCCACGGTGCCGCCGGACGCGATCACGTGGCTGCGTGCTCGGCCAGAAGTCGCAAGCGTGGACACATTTCGAGAGCAGACGGTGCGCGTGGGGCGCGACGCGGCGTCGTCGCAGGATGCGCTGCTCGCCGTGGTGGCCGGCCAGTATCGGCACAACTTGAGCTTTGCCGGTGGCGGCGCGGAGGGCAAAGCGGCGCGCGTTTTCAGTGAAGAAGGCGCGGTGGCGGTGACGGAAAGCTTCGCGCGGCGCTTCCACGTGGTGGAAGGCCAGCCGCTCACGCTACTGACGCCGCGCGGCGCGCAGACGTTTCCGATCGCCGGCATCTACTCGGACTTCACCCGCGACCAAGGTGTGGTGCTGATGGACCGCCGCACGTTCGACCGCTTTTGGGATGCGCCGGAGGTGCAATCGCTCGCCGTGTATCTCGCGCCGGGCGCGGGCTGGGAAGCACTGACTGATGCGTTCCGCGCGGAGTTCAGCTGGCAAGGCGAGTTCGCGGTGTATTCCAACCGCACGCTGCGCGAGCGCATCTTTTTCATCTTCGATCAGACCTTCGCGGTCACCTCGGTGCTGCGCACGGTGGCGCTCGTGGTGGCCATCGCGGGCGTTTATCTTTCCGTGACGACGCTGGTCGCCGAGCGCGAGCGCGACATCGGAATGCTGCGGGCGATCGGCGCTTCACGTGGGCAGATCGTGCGCTTGTTTGTCGCGGAGTCGGCGATGATCGGGCTGCTCGCCAGCGCGCTCGGGCTGGCGGCGGGCGCCGCCCTCGCGGTGGTGCTCACGCGCGTGGTCAATCCCGCATTTTTCGGCTGGACGGTGGCGCTGCGCTTCCCGTGGAGCGCACTCGCAGCGACGCCGCTCTGGGTCACGCTCGCCGCTGCGCTGGCAGCCGCGCAGCCCGCGTGGGTGGCAGCGCGCGGCAGGATCGCGGAGGCGGTGAGGGCGGAATGACGAATGACGAATGACGAATGATGGCCATTGACCGACCACCCAGCAACGACGCAGCACCAGTGCTCGCCAGGAGCGGGAATGCAGCCCCGACTTCAGACGGCGGAACCGTGGCGCGGCGCTGTGCCCTGAGCTTCAGACAAACGGCCGAGAAGATTGTGAACCTGTCGAGCAGGTGGAGGGCTCTGCCGGCTGTAGTCGGGAACCCCAGTTCTCGGTGCGCTATTTCTCGACGCGCCGCCTTCATCCTTCGTCATTCGCCATTCGTCATTTTCCTTCTGCTCCTCGCACTCGCGGCGAGCGCGCAATCTCCCTGGCGCCTTGCGCTGCCCGGCTGGCAATACGAGTTCCCACGCGACCATCAGCCGCACCCGGAGTTCAAAACCGAGTGGTGGTATTTCACCGGCAATCTACGCGACGGCGCGGGACGGGAGTTTGGCTATCAGCTCACGTTTTTCCGGCAGGGCCTGCGTCCGCCTTCCGCCCGCGGCGGCACCGCGTCGCGCCTCATCATGGACGATCTCCCATTCGCGCATTTCGCGATCAGCGATCCCGCGGCGACGCGCTTTGTCTTCCAGCAGAAACTCAGTCGTGGCGTGCTTGGCGAGGCGGGCTTTGGCGAAGGCCAGCGGATCGCGTGGATCGGCGATTGGCAGCTCACGATGGATGCGGAGCAGGGATATCGGCTGCGGGCGGCTGCGGGCGACGCAATGCTGGATCTCGAGCTGCGAAATGCAAAGTCCACGTGGGCGATTCACGGCACAGATGGCATCAGCCAAAAGGCGTCCGGCGAAGGGCACGCGTCGCACTACTACTCCGGCACGCGGATGGCGACGCGCGGCGCGCTGACGCTCGGCGGCAGGCGGATGGAGGTGACCGGCGAGAGCTGGTTCGATCACGAGTGGGCTACCAATCAGCTCACGGCGGAGCAGGCGGGATGGAACTGGTTTTCGATCCAGCTCGATGACGGCACGGAGTTGATGTTCTACCAAATGCGGCTGCGTGACGGGAGCCTCGACCCACACTCCAGCGGCACCTGGATCGATGCCGCGGGCGCGGTGCAGCATCTCGCGATGGACGATTATCGCCTCACACCCACGCGCTTTTGGACCAGCAAAGAAACTGGCGTGCGCTACCCGATCGCGTGGCAGCTCGAAACGCCGGGACTCGGTTTAAGTCTGGCAATCGAGACGCCACTCCCGGCGCAAGAGCTCGCGCTGAAATCGATCGCCTATTGGGAAGGAATGATCGGCGTCACAGGCACGCGCGCAGGTCGCGATGTGCGCGGGCACGGATACATGGAGCTGACCGGATATGCCGGCGCGCTGGCGGGTCTGAGCAGCCCGGAGTGAAGGCGGTGTCCGCTATCGCACTGCGGGTGTCACCACGCGATAGAACCGGTTCGGAGTCGCACTGGCGCCCGGATCGCTCGCTTCCACCTCGTGCGGCTCTGAGGTGGCGGGAATGTCGGTGAGCTTCTGCCACTTGCGGTCGGCCAGGCGGTCTTTCGCCTGAATGGTGTAGCTCTTGCCGGGCTGCGCGACGAAGTGGATGCGCACCGCCCCATCGGCCTCGTGCAACACCGAGGCATAAAAAAAACTCGCCGCGTCGCGGGGTTCGGTTCCAGCGACGTATTCCACGCCATTCGGGTGCCCATCGCCATCGGGATCAGCGGCGTCACCGGCAATGGCAGCAGTGTTCGCATCGGTGCCGAATTTCTTGAAGCGCCACGCGTCGCGCGGCAGGTCTTTCAGCGCAAGCAACGCGGTGCCGGTGTCCCGGTGAATGCGATACCCTGCCACGGGTGCAAGCCGAAACCGGATGCATTCCGTCCCTTCTGAAAGCTGGTCCGGCTCGGGGGTCACTGGAACCGTGAGTGATGCCGCGCCTGCCCGAAGGGTGAACGAAGTGCCAATCGCCTTGAAGTCCGCGCCGGGGGTGGCCGTGCCATCAAGCGTGAGGGCGATTTGCAGCGACTGATCCAGCCCGCGGGTGCGCGAAAGCGTGATGCTGCCCGCGAGCGCGCCTTCTTCGTGCAAGATCGGCTGCAGTGTGGACAGCGCGACGAGTGGCGCTTTTGAAAGGGTAACGTGATCGGCGACTGCTCCTTCGCTGTCCAGGAAGCGCAGGTCGAGGCGATCGCCCGCCACGTCGAGCACCGCGGAACCGAGGATGCTCAGCGAGGTGATCATGGCGGGGTGATTCAGCGGGCCGCCGCTGACTTTTCCCGAGCAGCCGACCACCGTGTAAATCGCGCCCGCATGCGGCACGGGATCTTTGCCGTAGGCACCGTCACCCGTTTCGCGCCCGTCGCCCGCGTCTAGTTTCATCGCAGCGGTTAGGGTGTCGGAAGGGCCGTAGTGCCCGTCCAACAGGCACGATCGCTCATAGGAATGGCTGTGGCCGGTGAGCACGAGATCGACGCCGCCAGCTTCCAAAATGGGCAGCACGTGCTCGCGCATTTCGACGAGTTCCGCTTCCCAATCGGAGTCGTGCGATCCCTTCGTGTAGGGCGGATGATGCCAAAATGCGACGATCCACTTTTGGGTCGTGGCGGCGAGGTCGCTCTCCAGCCAGGCAAGCATCGGACTGCCTGGAGTGCGGAGCGAATCCTGAGAATCGAGACAGACGAAGTGGATGTTTGCGTAGTCGAACGCGTAAAAGTGTTCCGTGCCAGATGGAATGCCGCCAGCCTGTCCCGCAGTAGGCAGGGTGAAAATAGAGAAGTAGGGCGCGCCTGCTTCCGAATACCAATCGTGATTGCCAAAGGTCGGCCAGAGCACGGTGTTCGGCAGCAGCTCTTGATAGATATCGAAAACGGCGCGCTGATATTCCGCATCGGTTCCGACATCATACGCGTTGTCGCCGAGCATCAGCCAGAGGTCCGCGTGTGTGGCACCAAAGGCCGAGTTCAGATAAGCATCCCGCACAGCTTCTGCGCGACCAGACCCATCGCCGCCAGTGCCAGCGTCGCCAATGATCCAGACATGGACTGGCGAGTCCGAACCGGGCATTGGTGAAGTGTGGAAAAAATGCGCCGAGTCCCCGCCAGCCAGACGAACGGTCGCTGAACTGATCGAGTAGAAATAACGAGTCTCCGGGACCAGACCAGTAAGAGTGATGCAGTGCTCGGTTGTTTCTGCGGAGTCAGCGAAGTGCTGTGGAAGGTTACCGGGATCTTCGTGCCCGAAATCCACGCGACTCGTTGTGGGCACCTCTGTCCGCCAGCGCACAGTCATCTGCCTGGGCGCTCCGCTTTGCAGATACGGCCCGCGGATTAGAGAAGCCAGCGGATCATCCGCAATCACGCTCGCTGCTACCCCTCCCAGAGCGGCAGCAGTGAGCAGCAGCGTCCGCGAACTCACGGCTGCTGCGGAGTGATGACGCGGTAGAAGCGCTGTGCTGCGCTACTCGTGTCATTCACCTCGACCGGGTGTTGAGTCCCTTGAGCGGGAATATCTGCAACCTTCTGCCACACACCACTGCTGAGGCTATCGCGGAATTGCACGGTGTAACTCTTGTTTGCTATAGCGGTAAATCGGATCGCATAGCCGGTGCCTGTGCGAGTCACTTCGGAAGAAAAAAGGCTCGCTGAGTTACGCGGATCCGTTCCGGCAAGATACTCATCTGTATTCGATTTCCCGTCGCCGTCCAGATCCTGCACCCCATCTGCCGCGCTCTTCGGGTCAAAGCCGTTTAGTGTTTCCCATGTGTCCGGCATGCCATCGCCATCGCTGTCCACTATCGGCGTTTGACCGGTATTGACATTTCCGGGAGTCGCAGTCGCGCTAGTCCAATTAATGGGATCATTGCCGAAAGCCGTCCTGCTCAGACGTTGGAGCGACGGCCCCGTCCCATCCGGTCCAGTCGGCCATGGCGCTGCATCGGCATAGGCGACACGGTCCACCAACACAAATGGAACCTCCCCCGCCACGGGAACCGAGGGATACGCAAGTTCGATGGTTCCCGAGCTATTCGACAGCTTCGGCGTATAGGGTCCATACACCGGCACGCCGATGGGAAGTGCGTAAGTGGTGCGAAACGCATTTAGCGCGGTGGCGTCGGCTGGGTCAAAGGCAACAAGCACAATGTAGTCACCAGGCCGGATGACAGCGCTGGGGGCAAAAGTGTAATCCACGGCGTCTTTCAACACCCAGCTACCAACATTCACTACGCTAGGAACTCATCACGCGCATTGTCCGGGGGTGCGGTGACGAAATCAGGTGGGTGATACATGACCTCGTTGATCACGATTGGTGCAAGCTTAGGGCCGGCATTCGCCGCGCCTGCACCCGTGCGGAACTGCTCCAGCGTAGCAGCATTATCCTGCCCGAATGTCCGGGATATTTGGGGAAAGAAGTCCGAACCGTCACTTGTAACGACGCGCCCAAACGAAACACCATCAGGCGCTCCTCCGAACTTCACGCTTGTGCGGTAGCCAGTGAGATCGCCGTTTGCGTCGGTTGCAGAGAGATAGACTTCGTCACCAGTTGATGAAAGCGAGAAGCTAGTCCCCTGCCCCGGCGCGGGATTGAAGCTATTCTCGTAATATACACGGAAGCTACCCGCAGGAATGGTCGTGCCCGCCGCGAACTGAAACTTCTTCAAGTCAGTTTTATCGTCGCTCAACCACCAGCCACCGATAGTCGCTAAGCTACCGCTCGGGTTATACAGTTCGATGGCATCTTCTAATGGCGCTGTTGATGAAGTCAGCACTTCATTGATGACCACGTTCCCGAGAGGCAAATAGTTACTGTCACCAAGGGTCGGTGTCTGCGGGAACGAAACCAAGGTCGCACCGCCATCTGGCAGCCGCCCTTGAGAAACGCCGGTGAGCTGCGCTCCAAAGGTCACAGCATCGATGATCGTCGCCCCATTTGTGGCGCTCAGCACGAGGGAGTCGCCACTCGCGCTGAGCTTAAAATCGCTGTGATTTGCACCCGCGCTGCTGCCATCGGCGAGGAACTCAGTGAAGCCATTCCCGGCAATGAAGGAAAGCACGGGAATCCGCGTCGTCGTGGGTGCGGCTGCTGTGTCGCTCAGATACATGCTCCCGATCTGAACCGGCAAGGTGCTGGGATTATAGAGTTCGAAGGAATCGTCGCCATTCACTGGTGTCGCCATCCATTCGTTGATCTTCAACGTTGTGTTCGATCCAAGTGCCTGCGCGACATTTCCGGTAGCCGGAGTCGGCTTTGTAAGAACGAATGGCCCGCTGCCATTTGCGATCCGACCAATGCTGAAGTCCGCCGCTTGCGGACCAAACGTCACTGTGTCGAGCACAGCTCCGCCACTGAAAAGCGCAATGGTTTGCCCGCTGGCACCTAGGCCGAAGCCCGTGTGCATTCCCGGCGCGGTCGCGTCGCTGTCGCACCAAACAAGAAGGTAGCCGAATGGGGGAACAGTAGTTCCCGCAGGAAAGACGAACTTGGTCGGCACCAGCACATCGTCACTTAAGCTTTTACCTGCAAGGCTGACGGCTGCGTCGCTGGAGTTGTATAGTTCAATCCAGTCCGGGTGGCGGTTGCCGTTAACAATACCTGAACGGTTGTCCGCCATGACTTCGTTGATGGCGACGGCACCCGTCGGCGCGATCACGTCCGCCTCCATAGACAATCCGAAAATCATATCTGTGCTGCCAACGGTGAGTTGATGCACCTCGACCGCAACGGTGTTTTCCCCGGCTAGGAAAGCCGATGCCGGGATCGTCACGGCGCTTGATTCCGATGCGTCTCCGGGCCCGGATAGCGCAGGCGAATTGGGGCTGATCGCACCGGCGGCCATATTGAAACGGAGAACTTCCGTTCCGTTCACATAAACGACGCAGCCATCATCGATGACATGCTTCAATTTGATGGTCGCAGTTGTCGGATCACTTGGAAACGTGACACGCTTGCGGAAGTAATAAGTGAAGCGGCTGCTTAGTGTGAGCGGCGTGCGGATCGGATACGGAAGCGTGGCTGTCGGATCGTCGTAGCCAATCAACGGCGCACCGCTGCTCCACGCGGAGTCATCGAAGCTCGGCTGCGTCCACGAGCTGTCATTGTAGACGTTCGTCGGGTCGTATTTCCAGATAGTGCTTGCATCGTTTGCCAGTAACGTCACATGCACTGGCGCTTGTCCGAAAAGAAATGAGGTTTCAGTTGAGGTGAACGAGGGATGACCGTCCGCATCGAAATAGGTTACACGCCAGAAGTAGGTGCTGCCAAAGCTAAGGAGGTTATATGGGATCGGCAACGAGGTAAGATTCGTCGAATTTTTGATTCTATAAACTGGCTCTTTGTAAGTGCCGTCCGAGCGTCGTAACTCCCACAGCGTCGCCAGGTGAGGTCTGCCGGCCGTCTGAGAGTAAGCGGACGTTTGGAACGCAGTAGGGGGCAGTGCCGTGGTGCCAGTAGCTGGAGAAGTGTGAGTCGGCGTTGCGGGTCGATTGAAAGCTCCTAGATTCAGTTGCGAATTCACGCTGGAAAATCTGCTGCTCACCCATGAGGCATGTCGGCTGTTATATTCAGCAGTAAGATTCAGGGTGCTTGCCAGCGCTTGCATGGTCGTTGGATGAAGAAGCGTGTTGTTCAGGGTGAACATGCGCTGCCGAAATTCCACATCGTAGGCCCTTAGAAACGAATCCTTGAACCAATTCGGACCGCGCGAGTTATTCGCGTAAATCCCGGCGGTATCATTCTTCTTGCCTGCAAATATCGAATTTGTTGGAGCAGATTGATTCACATCCGAACCGCTCATTTCAGAGTCAAAATCCCACGGCACCATTGTCCACTTTCCGTCACCTTGCTGATAGACATGATGGTTGTGAAACTTGTCGTCCCATGGTGCCATCCAGTTGCGGATCGCGAGATAACTTAGCATTTTATCCACATCCCAATTCGCGTTGAGGTAAGCGCGAAGAGTGGTGAGGTTGATGTTCACCGCCGTCTGATTCGTATGGTTTTGCCCCGCGTAGTTGCTGGGATATCCCAACTGAGCCTTGTCACCGCGGGCATTCCAAAGATCATCCATCATTGTTTTGAGAGGGACATGACCTTTCCAATCGTTGTTCTGGATCGGAACACTCCAAATGTATCGGTCTAGCGGAGTCCAAACTCCACGTTGTGGCATTAGTTGCCCATTCGCCCAGCCGTAAGGCCCTTCATCCCCGTCCAATCCCTTCGCTTTGTAGATCACACCCAAGCCATTGAAAAGCGGCGGATCTTGCGGATTCAGCACCGCTATTTCCTCCTGATATCGCTTCAGTGTTTCCTCATCATTATCGGTGATCTCGCATCGTTGAATACCCGCACTGGTATTGCGGTAGAAATCGACATATCTGGAATACGCCGCCGGCAGGCCTGCTTCGTGAAAAAGCGCAAAGCCGAGCACGTTGTCCGACACTTTCTCTGTAATCAGGATGCGCTGCTTCTTTTCAAACAGCAGGAAGCTTGGAAAAGTGATCTTCCAAGAATTAAGCGAAGCGTCGCGACGATAGCGACTCCCGTGGTAACGAGTCTGCACGTCATAGACCACGCCATTGCACACAAAAACTGCGGGGACGGTACCATTCCATTTCGGCTGTGTCGCCGAAGGGTAGTTCGCGGGGTTATATTGCGCGAAGCTGGGGAAGTAGCCGTCAAACGGATCATCGCGCGGATAGCCAGGCGGATCGGGAGACACTACGCGCCTCGGGTTTTGCGTCACGTTCGTAGTGAGCGCATTGGTGTTCACCGTGGAGATGAAGAAGTCATACGCGGGCCGTGTAGCGGTGCGCACTGGCTGCACGGAGTAGGCGTGCCAGCCTTCCTTCAACGTGGCGCTCACCGGCACGATTTGCGGATCGTCTGCACGCGGCGAAATGACTTCGACGCCATTCCCGCGATCAGCCTTAATGCGGTAGCGGATGATAGCGCGGTCAACCGCGCCCGGGATTGGGTTTGCCACCGAGTATTGTCCACTGCCAGCCGCATCCATCGCGATCGTAGCGCGGGTCTCGGAGAACGTCTCGTGGTTTTCAACAAAGTATTCCAACTGCACGTTGGTCAGTGCCACAGTGGAAGAGAAAGTCGCGTTGACCCTCACTGCCTGGCTAGCCCGGATCACAGCAGCCTCGTTCGAGTTTTGCAGCACATTGAGACCTACCACCACAGGCTTCGGGACAACGCGCGTCACCGCATTTGCGGCACCCGGCGACGGGCTGCCGGGCAGCGGTGATGCCAGCCAGTTGGCAGGATCGTTGCTCGCCGCGGTGACGCTGACGCGCTGGAGCGAGCGACCCTTATACTGTGTGGTGTAAGGATCAATCCCGGTGAAATCGCGATTTGCGCCAAGCGCATCAGCCGTGATCGCCCATGGAAAGCTTGAGGAATAGCTGACCGAATCGATCGTCGCATCCGCCGCGTTTTTCAAACGCACCGTATCCCCGTTGTTGCTGAGACTACCAGTGAACGGACCAAGGATGCTGCCCGCTGTCAGCCCATAAACAGTCGCGATCCGCCCAGGGTTCTTCGCAACTACTCGGTAGCCACCGGCCGCGATTGATGTTCCGGCTGGAAAGGTAAAATCCACAGCGCTACTGACCTTCCAGCCGCCGAGATCCACAGAGCTTGTCCCCACATTGTGGATCTCGATGAACTCATGGATGTCCTCGGTGAGATCGAGAGACGGATTGCCAGCCGTGTCGAACGCTTCGCGTTCTACTGGATGATAATGAATCTCATTGATCACCACTTGCGCGTGACTGACGGCAAGTGTGCTGCCGAGCAGCGTGACGAGAAGCGGGAGGAGGGAGCGACGGGGGTTCATGACAAAAATGGCAGCTTCCGAGTATCCCCGGAACTGCTCCGCATGCGGACCATAGCAAACCTTCGCTAAGGAACAATTAATTTATCATCCGATCCGAACACTGAGCGCTACCGGGGGGATCTCAACATTCAGAGATACGCATCCCAGCCCTCCGCAGGCCGGAAACTACCAGGCCTGGCCTGCCGCCTGCGGGATGCACTACTTCTTGTTCGGATCTTCGTCAGGCGTCCGGGTCCAGACGGCAACTTCCTGCGGGAACGGGAACGTGCCATCCTCTTTCAACAAATCCTTCGGCATGTAAGTATCAACGTGCCCATCTATGAAAGCCAAGTGCCCGAACCCGCCATACCTCCCGATGAAGGACTTGGCGCTTCCTTTAGGACTGCCGTCGTATTTGGGCTGCTGCTTGAATTCCTGATGTTCTCCCGGCAAGCCTTGCTCCAGAAACAGCACCGTTTGCGATGGGTTGGTGATCTGCGCAAGTTTCGCTCCCTTGTTGCCCTCGGAATCCTTGCGCTGCAGCTTGGTATTGATCGCAATGGCAAACATCGGGCGGACCAGCT
The DNA here is from genome assembly GCA_964235505.1 of uncultured Chthoniobacteraceae bacterium. GTDB lineage: Bacteria > Verrucomicrobiota > Verrucomicrobiia > Chthoniobacterales > Chthoniobacteraceae > CAXSDZ01. Next base: position 5,327 of record CAXSDZ010000005.1, on the reverse strand, counting down.
TCTTATCGCTTTCCGGGTAGCCCGCACCGGGTAAGAAAAGCAGGTTGTCTCTGGTGTAAAATTCCTTCGGAGTAGAGGCGTATTCACCGACCGTTCTTTTCCCGAGCAGCCGCGGGAGGGAGTTATACCATGCTTTGTTGTTCGCTGGATCGACCGCGGACTGCCATGAATCTGTCCCCTTCGAATCCTCCGCGGGGAGAGCGCCATCGTTCTGGCCCATGTAGGTCTGCGCCGCGCTGGCAAGTTGCTTCATGTTGCTCAAGGCAACCACCTTGCTCCGCTTCTGTGAGATTGTGGACATCACGGGGAAAATCAATGCGGCGAGCACAAGGATAATGGCAACCACCACCAGGATCTCCATGAGCGTGAAGCCGCGACTGCGGCGGGAGGGGAACGAGGACAATTTCATCGAGGCGTGGGGTTAATCGACAGCCAGTTGACGGTTGGGAGCGGTTGACGTGAGCAGAACACGGTTGTTGCCGTTGAGTTGCTGAATGACGGAGACAAATTCGCCCGGCTTTTGCACGTCCTTGAGATGCACATTGTAGCGCAGTTCCGTCATCATGCCGGCCTGAATTGATTCAACAGAAAGCAGATCGTAGTCGTGCAGGAATTTCGCGAAGCAATCGCGGAAGGCGGTGTCGTAATCGATGTCGTTCGTGACACGAACGCGCAGCCGATGCGACGCCCGCGCGGGGGCAAAAACATCCATCGAGGAAAACACATAAATTATCGCGCAGATCAGAATCGTGGTCGCCGAGGCCAGCCAGTAAGCGCGTGCGCCGACTGCGAGGCCCGCGGACATGGCCAGAAAGAGAAAGCCGATGTCGCGCGCGGCGGAGACATTCGCTCGAAAGCGAATGATCGAAAATGCCGCGAAGATACCAAAGGCGGTCGCCTGCGCGATCTGCGGGTTCGGATCGAAACGCACCACCATCACGACTACAGACACTACAGTCCCGAGGATCAGCATCGCGTGGATGTAATCTTGCGATAGGTCCGCGCCGCGATAAGTGCGCTTATAGGTCTGGGCGATCAGCAGGTTGAGCAGAAAGCTCAGGCCGATCGCGAAGATGATTTCTTGTAGGGGCGGGCGTGCCTGGTTTGTGCCGAGAACTTCCTGCAGGAATAGGAGGGCGTCGTTCATCTATAGGAGATATGGGAGAGGAGAAAGGCGGAGCTTTTACGACGCTGCCGCGACGCTGGCCAGCGCAGAAGAAGCCTCGATTACATTTGTGGAAGTCGCGTGATTCTCTTCGTGAGGCGTGATGCCGTAGCGATGGCGGATGCGGCGTCCGCCAATCTGCCGATGCAGCACCGGATCGCCATCTTCCAGCGCATTGCAATACTTCGAGTGGCTTTGCAAAACACACCCATGCTCGCCGACCATGCGCGTGAGCCAATAAGGAACCGCGCCGGTTACTTTCACCTCCATCACTGAAAAGCCGTCCGGCAGCAGAAATTGCGTGTAGCGCCGGTCGTCGGGAATGGGCGTCAGGTTATCGAAGCGATACGCGATGCCGGTATCGAACGTGATGCGCAGGTCCGACTCTGGATCTTTGTCAGCAAAGGCTTGCCGATCGTAGCGCATGCTGCAGCAGGGCCGAAAGCCGCGCCGCTCCACAAGATAATGCACCTCCTCCACGATCTTTTGATCCATCGGTTTCAACGGAATATCGACGTGCTGCCCGTCGGCGATGGCTAGCGCCGCATCGAGCGGGATCCGCGCCCGGCGCTTCACTCCGCGCCCGTCGCACTTGTGTTTCACTTCCACAAAGCAGGTCGGCGGCAGCTTGCCATCCAGACTCCCATAGACACGCACCCGGAGCTTTCGCCGGCTTCCCTGCTGACGCTCCTTCTCCCAATAGCAATCGCGATCCTCGTTGTCGTAATACAGACTGACGATCGGGTAAAAAGCGCCGTCGCCTGCGTTTTCATCGGCCTGGAGATGCGGCAGCAGATGAGGCATCAGCGCGTCCCGCTGCTTTTGCGTAATGACGAATTTGATTTCGAAGCGATCGAGCCGGTAAATCACGGTTTGGGGGAGAACGATGGGAGTTGCGGGGAGCGCAAAGCCGTTCAGGGTTGCGCAGGGAGGTTCCTGAGGACTCTGGGGGGGAAAAGCAACCATCATTGTAACAAGACTGTAACAGTGCGGAGACGGATTTAGTTGCTGACTTTTTCGCTGGCCGGTGGTCCGTAAAAGCAGGGCGCGCGCCGCATCGGTAGCTTCGCCGGTGCAAGCCACCCGCGGCTACTGCGCACCGAAGAATCGCCGGAACGACCGGAAAATTCCCTCGCCAGCGGGACGCCGCGGCCGCTCGATCCGGCGCTCGGATTCCACCAGCACGCCACCGCGATGCACGTGGCACGAATCGCGGGGCATGCGCGAAGGCGGCAGATCGAGCGCATACGCGGAGCCGGCGCGTTCGCACGCTTCCGTCGCCAGCTCGTTGGAGGCGGCGCAAACGCTCGTCCGCGTGAGCGGCGCCGGCGGCTTGAAAGCGGTGGCCGGGTAGCGCTGCGGCGGCGCGTCGGTCATGATGTCGGTCCAGACCGGCAGCGCAAGCGCCGAGCCGTAGCCGCGCGACACGATCGTCTGCGGCTTGTCGAAACCGACCCACACGCCGCAGGTGAGCGAGGTTGTATAGCCAATGAACCACGCATCGCGAAAGTCGTTGTTCGTCCCAGTCTTCCCGGCGGCGGGCTTCGTCCACCCGAGCGAACGCGCCGTGGCCGCGGTGCCGCGTTCGATCACCTTTCCGAGCGTGCCGGTCACCAGCCACGCCACGCCGGGCTCCATCGCGGGACTCTGCACATGCGCGGCGCGGTAGATCACCTCTCCTGCTGCATCGTCGATCCGCTCGACGACGTAACTCTGCCGCCGCACGCCGTTGTTTGGGAAAACCGAGAACGCCGATGTCAGTTGCGCCACCGTCGTTTCAAAGGCGCCAAGATAAATGGCTGGCTGGAGCGGCACGTCCGGGATGCCCACCGCCGCCGCCGTGCGCACCACATCTTCCAGTCCCGCGCG
>CAXSDZ010000005.1:0-2283 GCA_964235505.1 uncultured Chthoniobacteraceae bacterium | reverse complement strand
GTGTTCGAGGTCGGGCCGGGCCCTGGCGGGCTGACGCGCGCGCTGCTCGCGGCGGGCGCGCGCGTGACGGCGATCGAGCGTGACGAGCGCTGCTTGCCGGCGCTCGATGAACTCGGCGGCTCGGCGCTGTATCTGTTGTCGGAGTTGTCCGGCGTCCAGTTCGACGCATTGCGGATCTCGCCGCGGCCGATCGGCCCGTCGTCGATCCAAGCGCCCGGCAGCATTCCTTTCTGAAAGGCCGCGGCATACACGAAGGGCTTGAAGGTCGAGCACGCCGGGCGGTGCGCCTGCAGCGCGCGGTTCAGCTTGCTCTCGGTGTAATCCCGCCCGCCCACTAGCGCGCGGATGCCGCCGGTCGCATTGTCGAGCATCACCACCGCGCCTTGCAAATATGGCGTTGGCGCTTCGTCGTCCTTTTCCTGCTCGGAAAAGTCCGCCCGCTTCGGATGGCCATATCCCTTGCCGCTTTCCACCTTCTTAAGCTGCGTCTCCAGCGACTGCTCGGCCGACTTCTGCAGCGCCGGATCGAGGGTCGTATAGACTTTCAGCCCGCCGAGTTCGCGCTGCTCATCGCTGAGCAGGATGTTCAAGTCCCGCGCCACGGCATCCATCGCGTAGTTGTCCTGCGCCTGGAGCGGACGCCGCTTGGCGATGTTCAGCCGCGCTTCCTTCGCCAGATACGCCGCACCTTCGCCGATCTTCCCAGTCTTCACCATCCGCTCCAGCACCGCGTCGCGTGCCTTCAGTGCGCGATCCGGGTGCTGGAGCGGCGACGAATAGGTCGGCGCGCGGATGATCCCCGCGATCATCGCCGCCTCGCCCAGCGACAGATCGCTCGCGCGCTTGCCGAAATACGCCAGGCTCGCCGCTTCGATCCCATACACGCCGGACCCGAAATAGATCCGGTTCATGTAGTGCTCGAGGATCTCGTCTTTTTTAAACTGCTGCTCGATCCGCGCCGCCACGAATGCCTCCAGCAGCTTGCGATGCATGCTCTTTTTCGTGCCGATCCGCTCGGGGAAACTGTTGCGCGCGAGCTGCTGCGTCAGCGTGCTCGCCCCCTGCTGCGCCGCGCCGGAGACCGCGTTGCGCACGACCGCGCGGATGATCCCGATCGGGTCCACGCCGCGATGGCTGTAAAAGCGCGCATCCTCCCGCGCCAGCAGCGCGCGAATGAAAAAGTCCGACACCTGACTTTTCGCGACGACGATGCGGTTCTCGCCCTGCAGCCGGGAGTAAATCTTCCCGTCCACGTCATACACCGTCGAGCGCGACGGCATCGCCTTCACCGCCTCCATGTCAAAGGACGACGCCCACAGCCCATACGCCACGCACACGACCGCCACGGCCACGAGCCCGAGCAGTGCGAAGAGGATCAGCCAGCGGCGGAACCGGCGCGGGCGCGGGCGGTTCGCCTGCGCTTTCGTCTTGCGCTTGGCCGCAGCGGGCGGGTTGGAGGGAGGGGAAGGCTTTTTCGCCACGGGCGGGAATGTCGAAGCTCGGCGGGTCACGATCAATGTTCAAAGTAGAGCAAACTGCGCGCGCGCTTTCCTTTGAACTTTGCCGCCGCCCCTTCGACCCTCCCGGCCCACCTTCGCGATGCGCATCGATATCCTTTCCCTTTTCCCGCAAATCGCGGACGCCGCCCTGAACGAAAGCATCATGAAGCGCGCGCGGGAGGCCGGATTGCTCGAGCTTCGCTCGCACAACATCCGCGACTGGGCGCAGGACAAACACCGCACCACCGATGACACGCCCTACGGCGGCGGCCAGGGCATGGTCATGAAATGCGAGCCGATCGCCGCGGCAGTCGAAGCGCTGCGCACGCCCGAGAGCCGCGTCGTTTGCATGTCACCCTCCGGCCGCAAACTCTCGCACCGCATCGCAGGAGAATACTCCCACGCGCCGCATCTTCTCATCCTCTGCGGCCACTATGAAGGGATCGATCAGCGCGTGCTCGACCTCCTCGTCGATGACGAAGTCTCCATCGGCGATTACGTCCTGACGAATGGAGCCATCGCCGCCGTCGTGCTCGTCGATGCAGTCGTCCGCCTCATCCCCGGCGTGCTAGGCCACGACCAATCCGTCCACGACGAATCCTTCGTCCACGGTCACCTCGAAGGGCCGCAATACACGCGTCCTCTCGACTTTCGCGGCGCGCGCGTCCCGGAAATCCTCCTCTCCGGCAACCACGCCGCGATCGAGAAATGGCGGCGTGAGGAGGCGGTAAAGCTGACCGCCGAGCGGCGGCCGGATCTGCCGGCACCGTGATCACTATTTCCA
>CAXSDZ010000004.1:44430-54090 GCA_964235505.1 uncultured Chthoniobacteraceae bacterium | reverse complement strand
AGGCTACTTCCGTCACTCTGGCTACCATGGCTAACCCAAACGGCTTTCGCTTTAGGGGCGAGGCGTGAATCGGGTGCAATGAGGGCAGCGACAATGGGGATCTGCACGCGATCACGTGAGCGTTGGGCCATGGCCACACAAGCGACTACCGCTGCGGCAATCGACCAGTCCACGCGGGAGAGCGTTTCGTGCAAGAGCAGGGTCGAGCTGGCGAGAGTCAGGAAGGGTTGGATGAGCTGGAGCTGGCCGATCCGAGCGGCTCCTCCGCGTTGCAGCGCTGGATACCACAGGAAGAAGGCCCCGAAAGCGCTGATGAATCCATTGTAGAGCCAGCAGGCCCACGAGACGGTTTGAATGGATTCCCACGAGGTCGGCCATTTGCCCCAGCAGACGAGCAGCGCTCCGGGCACCGCGACGATCGGCATGAGGCAGGTCAGCCGGATGGCACCGATCTCGGCACTGAGCCGCGTCCCTTCCGAATAGCCCAAACCACAGACCGCCGCCGCGGCAAGCAGGAGAAGGTCTGCGAGCGTCACCACTCCTCCCGACCGTGCTACGCCGTAGCCGGCCACGAGCAGGCTGCCAGTCGCAGCCGCAAGCCAGAAACGAACGGAAGGACGCTGCCCACCGACAAGAGTGGCGCAGATCGCAGTGAACAACGGAATGCCGCCGGTGACGATCGCGGCGTGGTGGCTCGGCACAGTGCGAAGCGCGGTGGCGACCAGCCAGGCGAAGCCGAAAACAAGACAGCCGGTGATCAGGCAGAGGCGCCCGAATTGCCCCCAGCTCAGCTGCGGCACCCCGACAAACGCGAGCACGATGGCCGCGGGGATTGCGGCGAGAAGTATGCGGCCAACCCCGAGGATCGTCGGGTCTAACTCATGCACGGCGAGCCGCATGAGCGGAATGGTGAGACTGAACAGCGCTACCGCCAGCAGGCCGCCGCTGACTGCCGTCCAAGGAAGTGGAGCGTTGGTTTTCATCCCGGATGGATCAACAAACGATTCGTGAGGAGCTGGCAATGCGCGTGAGACGATCGAGTTGCAGCTAGGACGAACGACTCCTCACGGCTGAGTCCTTTCTCCGCACCGCACCTACCAATCCCGCCGCGCCGCGGGCAACGACGCAGCCGAATGACCTTTTGCGCGAAGGACCCAATGCAGACGGAAGCCAAGTGTTAGCCAATCAAGGCTTCAACATCTCCGAGCGATACTTGGGTGCCAGCTCCAGTGCTTTTTCGAGCAGTGCCGCTTGCGTCGCGTCATCGAGCTTCGGCGGCGGAGTTGTCCGCGTCGGGACGGGCACGCCGACCGCGGCGAAGAACTCCTCTTGTCCCGCCGGCGCGCAAATACACAGGAGCCGCGCGGGTTGGTCGGAAACGTTCTTGAAGGAATGCGGAGCGTTGGCGGGAATGTTGATGCTCTCGCCAGTTCGCACGGTGGATGGTTCGCCGCGGAAGGTAGCTTCGATCTCGCCTTCGAGGACGGTAAAGGACTCCTCGAAGTCGTGACGGTGCGGAGGCGGTCCGCCGCCGGGAGGGACGTGCATATCGACCAGGCAATAGCGTCCGTCCGTGTCATCGCCAGAAACGAGGATGGTGTAAGTATCTCCCGCGACTCCGAAGTGAGAGAGGCTCTGGTCGGTGTTGGGCCACGCGATTTTGAGACTCCGCTGGAGATCGTCCGGTGGGAGCGGCGTGAGCGGCTGCGAGGTAATGGAGTGTTGGTTCATCGGTTGGTGCGGCGTTTTGGTTTCCGAGGAGATTTCCGTGGCGGTAGGCACTGCGGCGTGCCGTTATGCCCGGCCCCGGTGACACATCACACCGCAAACGGCTGCGGAAGAAACATTCGCCAACAGGCGGGACGTGCCGCTCACCGCTGACCCCAAATCAATCGGCACGAATGCGGGAGATGATAGGTGCCTGCTTCGTCGCAATGCGGGGCGAGCAGTTCGCCCAAGCGCTGCCGCACGGCCTCGCGGGCGGTAGTATCGAAAGTCGCGAATTGCCGCTCGAACATTCCCGGCCCGGTGACGAGTCCCCACATGGCGTCGAAGGTCTCAAACTCCATCGTCCACGCGAACATTTCCGTTTCCACCGCACTCAACCCGGCTTCGCACAGCATCCCGGTGCGCAGCCCCTCTGCAGCCAAGGCGTTCAAGCGCTCGAACGGTGACACGAGTCCCAGTGGGAGATGGTCGCGCGACGCCAGATAAACGGAGCCGGAGAAGGTGTTCGTGGCCATGGTTTCCCACACGGCGAGGCTGAAGCAGCCGCCGGGGCGCAGCGTTCGCGCGAGCTCGCGTGCGGACGCTTCCACATCGCCGAACATCATGAGGCCAAAGCGCGAGACGACGGCGTCCACACTGGCGTCGGGCAGCGCGATGGTTTCAGCGGGCATGACCTCGAAGCGCGCATTGGCGACGCCTTCGCCGGCGACTTTCGCCAAGGCGGCGGCAATCATCCCTGCCGCGGCGTCCACGCCGAGGAGTTGCACGCCGGGATGGCGTCGGGCCAGGGTGAGTCCCGGTTCGCCGGTGCCGCAAGCCACGTCGAGGACGATCGCGCCATCGGCGGGCACCGGCAGGCGCTCCAAGATCGCCAGAGTCACCGGCTCGATGAGCGGCAGCCAGCGGTCAAAATTCGCGCCGATGCGGTCGTAGTCTGGAAGCGAGGAGGTCGGAATGGGATCCATTTTCCGCTATTGCGCGGTGAAGCCGCCATCCACGGGCAAGGCGATGCCGGTCGTGAAGGAGGCACCGGGCGAGCAGAGGAAAAGCACCGCCGCAGCGATCTCTTCCACTTTTCCAAAGCGACCGATTGGGTGCATCGCCTTCATCAACGCAAGTGTCTGCTCGTCGTGCGGCGCCGCGTTGATCTCGGTCTTGATGCCGGCGGGACAGACGGCATTTACCCGCACGCCTTTCGCGCTCCACTCGATCGCCGCACTCTTCGTGAGTCCGATCACCGCAAACTTGCTCGCGTTGTAAACGGCGGCATTGGGCACGACGCTGATGCCGAGCGCCGAGGCATTGTTGACGATCGCGCCTCCGCCGCTTTGGAGGATCGCGGGAATCTGGTGCTTCATCCCGTAGAGCACGCCGGCGACGTTGATGTCGAAGGTGCGGCGGTAGAGGTCTTCGGTGCTTTCGGTGACCGGCCCCGCATCGAGAAAAACGCCGGCGTTGTTGAAGGCGAAGTCGAGTCGCCCGAAGCGCTCGACCGTCCTTGCAACCAGCGCCTGCACGTCGGCTTCGCGCGAGACATCGATGCGGACGAACAGCGCTTCGCCGCCCGCCTGCTCGATCTCGCGGACGACTTGCGCGCCCTCTTCCTCGCGCCGGCCGGCGAGGACGACTTTGGCTCCGGCTTGAGCAAAAGCGATGGCGGTGCCGCGTCCGATGCCGGACGTGGCGCCGGTGATGAGGGCAACTTGGTTGGTGAAGGTATGGGACATTGGTGTGGCTTTGGTGTCTGAGTTCTTCGCTGCGTGAACAGACGATTCTGACGTTCAGGCAGCGTGAGCGAAGGGCCGCTGAGCAGCATCGTGAGGGGCGAAGGCGAGGCGGACTTTCTCCTCGGCAAGCAGCGGAAGGAAGAGGTGCGGGAACGCGGTTTCCCAAGCCAGCGACTCTGCCTCCGCGAAGCTCGTGCGGACAAGCGCCGCGGCTTGCAACTGCGAGCCTGCGTAGCGTCGCTCCAGGTTCAGGCGCAAGTCCGAAACCGCGCGGAGAAATCGGCGGCAGGCGCTGGCAGGGAAGTTCGGGGCAATGGCGGTGCAGGGAGTGACGGGTGGTGCAATCATGGTGCGGAACTGGTGATTTCTCCTGACGACATGGCGTCATTGAGTCCTTGGAAGGCTTGCTCGTATTGCTTCTCTCCGCCCTCGGCCGCCAAGCGCAGCGGACGCACTTTCTCCACGCGGATCTCGGTCGCGTCCGGTTGCGTCTGGATGATCTCCATGACTTCCACGATGAACTCCTTCAGCGGCATCGCTCGGGGATCGTTCGCCTGGTGATCTCCCATGAGCGTCGTCTGCACGTAGGGCGGGATTAGCTCGACCACCTTTACGACTGAATCCCTGAGCTGGTAACGCAGCGACTGGCTGTAGGAATGAATCGCCGCCTTTGTCGCGCAGTAAGTAGGCGTCATCGCGAGGGGCAGGAAGGCTAGGCCGGAAGATACTGTCATGACGGTGGCGCTCGGTTGTTTTTGCAACAGCGGCAATAGCGCTGCCGTCAGCCGGATCGGACCGAGCAAGTTCGTTGTGATCATTGCCTCGGCGTCGGCAAGCTCCGCCGGCTGGGTGAGCAGGTTCTCGGGCCGCATGATCCCGGCATTGTTGATGACTACGTTGAGCGACGGAAACTGCTCGCCCAACTGAGATGCAAACGCGGAGATGCTGGCGGAGTCTGCCAGATCAACGGTGAGTCCCTTCATCCCGGGATTGGCGGCAACGGTTTCGTCGAGCGCCTTGCGACCGCGGCCGGAGATGATGACTTGATTCCCCAGCGCGTGAAACGCTTCAGCAAGCCCGCGGCCAATGCCGGAGCCGCCGCCAGTGATGAGGATGGTATTGTCCGTAGCTTTCATGGCGCGAGTTTGCTGAAGTTACTTTCTGGCATGCGACGCTGGCTTACTTCGCGTAGCTGGCGCGGTCGTCGGCTTCGAGCCACTCGAACATCGTCGTCTTGGAGCCATCGAGGCCGAGCTTTTGGCACTCGCCGTCGAAGTAAGCTCCTTTCTGCGGGTCGCCGTGCATGGTCGCCTGGTCCATTCCATCGGACCATGCGCGGATTTCTTCCGGCGTCTTGGACGTGCCGTGGGTGTCGAGATGCTCCGCGATCTCCTCGTCGGTGGCGCCAGCTTCCAAGGCTTTGCGCACGCCGGCGTAGTCCACACCTTTCCAGTCGAGCAGCATGTGATCGAGCGGGCAGTCGGTGTGGTATTCGCCCATCTGGCCGGCGATGTCGGCGCGGGCTTTATCGTTCATGCGCGATAGGATGGCGTAGCCGCCGGTGCGATGGCGGGGGCTGGTGGCGGCTTGCTTAGTGAGGTCTTTGGTGTTGGTGATCATAGGTCTGGTTCGTTGGTTAGTGAGTTGGTTGGTTAGTCTGCGGTGAAGGTTTGTGGGTCAGCCGGTGTAAAAGCGCAAGGTGTCGGAGCCAAGCGGCTCGTGCCTGGATGCGAGGTTTTCAGGCGGCTTTGGCGTAAGCGGTTGAGCTAGCCAGTGCTTGTCGAACGATTGGTGCGACTTTGGTTCCTAATAGCTCGATGGCACGCAGCGCCTGGGCGTGTGGCAGGATGCCAACGCTCATCTGGAAGGTCAGGCGCGAGATGCCGCCGAGCGACTTGTGCAGGCGCACGATGCGCGCGGCGAGCTGCTCTGGGTCGCCGATCAACAGCGCGCCGGTGGGGCCGCGGACGGCATCGTATTGCGTGCGGGTCACGGGTGGCCAGCCACGCTCGCGGCCGACTTTCGTGAAGGTCGCCTGATAGCCAGGGTAGAACTCGTTTGCTGCCTTTTCCATCGTGTCGGCGACGTAGCCGGGCGCGTGGATGCCGACCTTGAGCTTTTCCAAAGAATGCCCCGCTCGCAGGCCCGCCTCGCGGTAGAGCTCGATGAGCGGGCGGAAGCGGTGCGGTTCGCCGCCGATGATGGCGACCATGAGCGGCAGGCCGAGCATCCCGGCGCGCACAAAGGAAGCCGGGGTGCCACCGACTCCCAGCCAGATCGGCAGCGACTCCTGCACCGGGCGCGGGTGAACGGCCTGGCCCGTGAGCGGCGCGCGATGCTCGCCCTTCCAATGCACGTGGGTGTTCGCCCGGATGCGGAGGAGCAGGTCGAGCTTCTCGGTGAAGAGCGTGTCGTAGTCCGCGAAGTCGTAGCCAAAAAGCGGGAACGCTTCGCTGAACGAGCCGCGGCCGACGACGATCTCAGCCCGGCCGCGGGAAAGGAGATCGAGCGTCGCGAAGTCTTGGAACACGCGCACCGGATCGTCGGCGCTGAGCACTGTGACGGCACTGGTTAGCCGGATGCGCTGCGTGCGGGCGGCGGCGGCGGCCAGGATGACCGCAGGCGCAGCGTCGAGGAAATCGCTGCGGTGATGCTCGCCAATGCCGAAGACATCTAGGCCGCTCTGGTCGGCCACGGCGACCTCTTCCAGCAGGTTGCCCATCCGCTGCATCGGACTGAGGGCAACGCCGTTCAGGGGGCTAGCTTGAGCGGCGACGAAGCTATCGAGGCCGAGCTGGAAAGATGGCGGGGCGGCTGGCTCCGTGACAAAAAATGCACCGATCGTTTCCGACGGGGACTTTGCCCGCACTTCATGAGAAGCGGCTGACGCTTGGTGGATAACCGACATGTGTTCATCTTCGGCGCCATCCCCGCGACGTCAACCGAAAACTCAACAAATGTCTTTTTAGGGACAAATGTTGCGCCGCGTGCCTGTGTGGGCCACGGTATGGCTCCTGACGATGGCACCTGATTCCGACCTTGATCCGCGCATCCGGCGCACCCGGCAGATGCTCTTCCAAGCGCTGCAGGAGTTGCTGCACGAGAAGAGCTTCGACGAGATCACAATGCTGGACCTCGCCGCCCGCTCGACGCTCAACCGCGGGACGATCTACACGCACTTCAAAGACAAATACGCGCTTCTCGCCGCGCTGGTGGAGGAGAAGTTTCGCGCAATTTTCAAGGCTCGGATGCAAGGCGCGTCGGGCACCTGCCAGGAAAGCGTGAAGCAGCTCATCCTCACCGTGTGCGACTACCTTGGCCCCATGATGGCGTGCAGCCAGGCGCATCAACGGCCCTTTGAGCCGATCGTGGAGTCCACCGTGCGCACGATCGTGCGCAACTTCCTGCTCGAAGGCCTGCGCGGGAGCAAACGCGTCACTTCCTGCGCCGACGCCGAGCTGCGGGCGACGGCGGGAAGCTGGGCCATCTGCGGCACCGTGGTCGAGTGGAGTCGTGCGCGTTCCACTTCCGCCGAGGATCTCGCGAAAGCGGTGCTGCCGCTGGTCTCGGCAGGTCTGCTCCTGCCGGAGTCGGCGAGCGTGCAAGAATCCCCGTCGGCCTGAATCAGGCTGCGGTTGCAACCTTTTCGTCGGCTGCAGCGGGCCGGACCAACCAATCGCTGGAAGTCCGTTTGCTAATCGTCAGCAACTGATCAGGCAAGTTTCAGAGTTGCGAGGTCCACCTCGCCGTGCTGGCTCGTGAAAGTCACTTTCCGCCCGCCGCCGCTCTGATGCTGCTGCACGCCCGAGATGCGATGGTCGCCGGTGTCATACACTTGGACTTTGCCGTCGCCGGTATCGACTGCCAGCCGTTGCCGATCGCCGAAGAATGCATAGCGCGTGTCGTTCTGTCCGCCGGCTGAGTTGGGCTGTTCGCCCAATTCCTCCGGCCACCAGCGCTTCGGCGCTTTCATCGGTTTCATTGGCGACATGGGCTTCATTCCAGACATTGGTTCCATAGGCTTCTTTCTGGATCGGTGCGGAGCGTTTTCCGCGGGTAATTCAGCGATTCGAGATCAGTGCCAGGCGTTCTCGATCTCGCGGGGTGCGAGCCTTGGGACTCCGGTGGGCAACGGTGCCCGCCGGGGCAGTGAGTGTGGGTGCGTCTGAATCGCCGTTTAATCCGGGCTCACTCGGTGCAGGTGGAGTCGGTGCGCTTAGTGGACGCAGCCTGATCGGCTGACGCGATGGCGCTCCCGCAGTTTGAGCGTTGGTGTGGCCGGGGATGCGCCGTAGCCTGCGGCGCCATGCAAAGCGCCGTTGCCTTCTCGCCGCACCTTGGATCGACAACGCGGCGGTTCGCGCGCCGCCTTCCGTTTGGCGCAGCCCTCGCCCTTGCTTTCAGTGCGCTCACCGGGCTGCTTTCCGCGGCGACGCGGCAGTGGACTGGCTCGGGCGCGGACGACCTTTGGAGCTCGCCGCTCAACTGGCAGTCCTCCGCCGTCCCGGCAAATGGCGACACCGTGGTCTTCGGCGCGCCCGCCGCTCCGCGCCTCGACATCCACGTCGGCACGGGGACCGCCGCCACGCTGACCCTTTCCGGCGCGGGCATCGTGAACAACAGCCCGATCATCCCCGGCGGCGGTCTGGCGCAGACTTTCTACGCCGATGCCAGCGGCGCCGGGCTCGCAGGCGGCACGATCCTTTTCACCAACTCGGCGACCAGCTCCGGCCCCTACCCGGTGGATTTCACCGCGCGCGGGGGGGCAGTCCCTGGCGGAGGAAGTGGGAGCCTCATCCTGCAAGACCACGCCTCCACCGGCGCGAGCGGGTCTCGACCATCCTTTCCGCCGAGGGCGCCGCCGTCGCCGGGGCCGGCTCCGGCCAGATCACCCTGCGCGGCGACGTGCTCGCGCATGGCGGCAGCACTTTCTACCTCCTCGGCGGCGACGCACCCGGTGCCGCGGGTGGCCAGCTCACCGTGCGTGATCGGGCGCGGGTCGAGGGTGCTATCAACAATCTCGGCAGCGGATTCGGCGGCCAGGGCGGGCGGGTTGATTTCTTCAACACCAGCGCCGCCGCCCTTTCCACGCTGCTGCTGAATGGCGGGGCGAACGCCGCCGTCCCGGGCAGCGAAGCGGTGATGCGTTTCCACGACGACACCACCCTGAACTCCAGCGTCTCGAATCTCGAATCCCGCATCGCCGGCGGCGCGGGCGCGCGGCTGGAACTGCTCGACCGCGCCGTGCTCGGGACCGTCGGTGGCCCCGCAGTCGTGGTTTACAATGCTGGCAGCTTCCAGTCCGGCGCGGCGGGCGGAAGTCTCGCGCTCTTCGGCGATGCGCGCATCGCCGGTGCGGCGGTGACGATCCTGAATGTGACCGCTTCCGACCTGAATCCCGGCGTCAGCCCGGCGGGCGGCACGACGGAATTTCACGACCTGTCGCGCGCCGGGCAGGCCACGATCGACAACTCCGGCGCGGCGACCACAGGCGCGGACTCGCTCGCCGGGCGGACGTTCTTCCGGGACAACTCCAGCGCCGAGGGCGCGACCGTTACCTCGCATGGCTCCTCCGAGCCAGCCGTGCCGGGCGGCAGTGTGGAGTTCTTCAACCACGCCACGGCAGGCAGCGCCACGTTCCAAAACTTCACGGGCACTAATGTCGCCGCTGCCCAGGGCGGCACGCTCGCCTTCCGGGATGACGCGCTCGGCGGCACCGCCCACATCGCTAATCTCGGCTCCGCGATCAACGGCGGTGGGGCCACCGCCAGCGGCTCCACGGTCTTCGGCGGAGCGTCTTCGGCAGGATCGGCAGTCGTCGATAACTTCGGCAGCGCCGTGCCGAACACCCTGGGCGGCCTAACGCGCTTCGAAGGCACCGCGTCGGCCGGGGCCAGCACGATCACGAACCGGCGCGGCATCAGCCCGCCCGCCACCTTCGGCCTGGGCGGGCGGACGCAGTTTACCGGCGACTCGCTGGGCGGCACCGCGACCATCTTCAATGCCGCGGGCGACGCCGACGGCACCGGCGGCTCGCTCACTTTCTCCGACCGCACGAGCGCCCAGAGCGCGCTGATCACCAACGACGGCGCAGCGACCGCTTTCGTCGCCGGGGTCACCACCTTCCTCCACAGCGCCTCGGCTGGGCAGGCAATGCTGCGGCAAAACGGCGCGACCGCCGCGGGTGGTGAAGCTGGCCACGTCA
>CAXSDZ010000004.1:38432-44420 GCA_964235505.1 uncultured Chthoniobacteraceae bacterium | reverse complement strand
CACTTTCTCCAACAACGCGACCGCGGGCAGCGCGATCCTCCTGAACAACAGCGGCGCGGTGGCAAATGCGGCCGGTGGGGGCGCGACATTCCTCGATACCGCGAGCGCCGGGCAGGCGGCATTCACGCTGGTCGGGGCACAGTTTGCGGGTGCCGGGCCTGGCACAATCGAGTTCCGAAACTCCACGAGCGCGGCGAGCGCCCGCCTCACCCTCGGCGGCGCCGTCCATTTCCAGGAAACATCCACCGCAGGTGAGGCGGCATTCATCAACATCGGCGGCGTCGCGGCGAATGCGGCCGGCGGGCAGGTGAACTTCACCGGCACGGGCGCGACCCTCCTCGCCACCGCGGGCAGCGCGACGATCCTGAATGCGGGCGGCACCGTCGCGGGTGGCCCTTTCCGGTTCGACCTTTCGGATCGGGGAATGGCCGTGGGGCAAACGTATGAGTTCGCGCGCTTCGGCAGCATCAGGGGTTTAGCGCGAGCGACTTTTCTTTCACCGGTGCGGCGGGCAGTTTCGTCATCGCAAATGGCGCGCTCGATTTCACCGTCACCGCCGTCCTGCCGGAGCCCGGGACCGCAGGGATCATCGCCGTCGGAAGCCTCCTGCTCGCGACGCGTCATCGCCACCGGCGCAGCATCTTGAGCCTCAAATAAAGCCAGAGGTTGCTCACGCCGCTAAGCACTCCGCGCGCGGCACAGCAGGCGCGGGGCTCATCTCAAGAGATGCGCGGGTGAGCGCGCGGCGGTAGGTGATGAAGAGCTTCTGCGCGGCGCGGGTGATGGCCATGTAGATGCGGCGGGTGTTGTCGCGCGTGAGCTCGTCGCGCTCATCGGCGTGCAGGCCGAGCGCGCTTTCTTTTTCCAAAAGCGCGTCGAGTCCGCAGAGGAAGACGATCGGGCTTTCGAGGCCGGTGGCAGCATTCAGCGAGCTGACGCGGACGCAGCCGGTGCTCGAAAGGGTGAGATGCTTGAGATTGCGTGCGATCGGTCGATGCGCGATGCGATTGAGCGTCTCGATGAAAGGTTCGACGGTGGCATCGCCAGCGTGGAGCACCAGGAAATGCTCGGCGCGCGCGCCGGCACGGATCGCGGCAGTGATCTCGTTGGCGACGCGTGCTCGCTCGTCCTGCGGGCATCCGACCTGGAGGAACTGCGGCGCATTCCCGGAAGGCATCCGCGCAATCTCAGCAGCCTCCGGCAGATTGATCTCCTCGTCTTCCGCAGGCAGGCGGCTCCGGTAGAAGCGCGATGCGAAGCCGAGGATCTGGCGCGTGTTGCGGTATGCGCGGGTCAGCCGTGCGGAGTGGCCGCGCACATCGAGCCCGCTGGCGAGCCACGACTGGCGGCGCTTGAGAAAACCTTGCGTGGGATCGGCGGCCAGAAAAAGCTGGCTGCGCACCGGGCATAGGCTGCGACGCACGAGCGCGAACCAGCTCGGAGCGAAGAATTGCGCTTCATCGAGAAAGACGAAGTCATACCTCGGAAGCGCGATTGCTCCTTCCTCTGCAAGTCTCGCTGCGGCGGCTGCCGCTCCCGGCCAATCGTGGAGGCGCCGTCTTGCGAGTGCTGCTTCGTATTCTCGGAGGAGCGCGAAAATGCCGCGGCGCTGTTCCTCATTGAGCGGGCGCTTCCGGCCGAGACGCTGCGCGGCGAGGTAGTCGTCGCTGCGGGCCGCGCCTTGATCGCGAATCCAGTCGAGTTCATCAGCGAGAAAGGTGAGCGGCAGCCGCCCGAGCACCGCGTGCCTCCCAGCCAGCTCGCGCAGCAAAGCCTCGCGCTCCCACTGCGGGATGATCGTCCTCCACTGCGCGCCGGAAATCTCGCGGCACCACTGGAAGAACGTCTGCCACTTCAAATCCTTGCCGGGGCAGAGCTGGCGAAAGCGGTTGCGCAGCTCGCCGGTGAGCGGGCGATTGTGCGTGAGGATGAGAATGCGCGCGTCCGGCTGAAGGCGTGCCTGGAGCATCGCGCGGTAGAGCAGAATGAGCGTCTTGCCGCTGCCGGCGACGCCCGTCACGAGGCGCAGCCGCGGTTCTCGCAGTGCGGCGCCCGCTTCGTCGGAAAGTGCGAGGTCTTCTTTCGCGAGCCACTCCTGATCGAGATCGAGCAGAGAGCCGGAGAGCTTCGCGGAAAGGTCGCGCGACGGCGTTTCCTGCACGCGGATGGGATCATCTTCGTCGGCGCACGGGAGGAGCTGCTTGGGGATGATGACTTCCGGGCTGAACTTCCGCCGCAGGCAATCGAGCACGCGTTCCGAAAGCCGGACGCCGCTCCCGGCGCCCGTCTCGATCGCGCGCAGGATCGGCTCGGCGCGAATCAGTTCGCGGCCCCAGAATGCACAACCGGAAATGCCGCCGCGCTCCGCCATCTGATCGAGCAGCGCCTGCGGGACATTTGGGAAAGCGACCACTGCGCGGATCGGCAGCGTCTCGCGGAGATCACCGCCATCGCGCAGCACTTCCGCGCGATAGGTTGCCAGCCGAGTGCGCTCCTCGATCGACAGATTCGCCGGCGTGATCGCATCCGCTGGCGCGGCGAAAAGATCACCCTGCACTGCGCTCTCCACCTGCCGCTCGGTCCGTCCCGAGATCGCGATGAGATGGCAGCTTCGATCGCGGTGGATGACCATCAACTCCGGCCGCCAATCCGGCGACACTGGCATGCGGATCCAGACCAGGAGGTCGTCACCGGGCGCGCGGCGCAGCGCATGCAGCACCTTCGCGGTTTCAGGTGAAACCGTGCCGGCGGGTTTGCTGGGAAAGAGGCGGGCCATGTTTAATTTCCCCTCATCAGAGCCGGATCACGCTGCACGCCGCACAGAGCGATTTCCAAAGCTCCACCAGTTCGCGCTGCTCTGGATCGTCCGGCGCGGCGAGCGCAATCTGCTCGCTGGCGAGCACGATCACTTTGCTGCGGGCGCGGGTCACGGCCACGTTCAGCCGCTGCGGCTGCAGCAGAAAGTCGAGCACCGCGAGGACGTAATCCGGGTCGGAAGCGGTCATGGAAATGATGATCACCTCGCGCTCCTGTCCTTGCATCCGCTCGACGGTATCGATCACGCAGTCCACCAAGTCCTGCGGCTGCATCGCGCGTCGCGTTTGGAGAAACATGCGGATCCGCGCGGCTTGACGCCGAAAGGGAACGACCACGGCGACCTCGCTCATCGCCAGGCCGGCACGCTTCAGGGCAATGAGCAGATCGGCGGTGAGGATGGCCTCTTCCTCCGAGAACCGCTGCGACGCGCCGTGACTCATCTCGACCAGCACGAGCGGCTTCGACGGATCGAGCAGCTCCGCGAAATCGGGTGGCGCTTGCGGCAGCGCGAGCCGGCGCCCCGCGTTGTCCGCCGCAGCTTGCAGCTTGCCGCTGTAGAATGCTTCGCCGGGCCAGCGAGTCAGCTCCGCATTCATCCGATAAGTGATCTCCAGCATGGTCGAAAAGCCGCGTCCGCTCAGCCGGCCGAAAACCGAGGCGAGCGCTGCTTCCTCGCGCGGCACACTTTGCAGCACGGGCGGGAGCTGGCGGTGATCTCCGACGAAGAGGTAAGCCTCGCTGGTCAGCATTGCCATCGCGGCAAGCGGCAGCGTCACCTGGCTCGCTTCGTCGATGATGACGGCATCGAACTCGATGCCGCGCAGCCGTTTGCTCCGGGCGGAAAATGGCGTCGCGCCGACCACGTAGCCGCCTTCGCTGGTCGCCAGCGGCGCGCAGCTCGGGATCGTAGATCTCGCGCCCGATCTTCACCGCGCCGCTGATCTCGGGCGCGACGCGGCAGATCATGTTCAGCGCATTGTGGATCGCCCGATGCGTGAGCGCGGAAATCAGCACGCGCTCGCCGCGCGCCACGCGCTGCTTCACGATCTGCGCGAGGACGAAAGTCTTTCCGGTTCCTGGCGGCCCTTGGATGAGGTGGCAAAGATCGACGGCAACCCCCTGCGCGACGGCTTCGCTCTGCACTTCATTGACGCCCTCTTTTTCAGCCGCCTCCGCCGCTGCCTCGAAGCGATCGAGATCCACGCTGGGCACGAGCTCGCCGGCGAGCAGCGGCAGAATCCGCTCCCGACCCCGCGCGGTGCTGCCAAGGTCAGCGATGGCATCGCGGTAAAATGACTCGAGATCGAGGTAGGAAGTGTCGAGCGTCCACCGGCCGGCCTCGAGTTCGCTGCGCAGCGAATCCGAACCTTCAGCAGGCTCCACCCACACCGCATCATCATCGACCCGGTAAAGATAGCCGGTCAGCAGCGGCAGCGCCGGATCGCCATGGCTCAAGCGCACGAGATCGCCCGCACGGAAATCAGACACATTCTCCGCGGTGCATCCAAAGCGGAGCAACCGCCTCTCTTGGACACCCGAAAACTCCAGCCCATCAATGCAATGCCCTCCCTCGACCCGGGCGCGCACCGGCAACTGCCACAGCGCGTGAAATCGGCCCCGCGTCGCCTCGGCCTCCCGGCGCACGAGTTCTCCAAGCTCCGTTTGGAGAGCAGTCAAAGTGTCCTTGGTCTGCGCAGTCATGGGCCAACTGGCTCGGTAAGCAGGAACTCTGCTTGCGAGCCAGAAAACAATGCCGGGCAAACTTCCAGGCTGTTTTCCTCACTGCTGCCAGAGCGCTTCCCTTTTGCGTGCGGCAGTGCCCGCCCGGGTGTTGCCGTTGGGGTCGCTTGCGTCGCCTTGGATCCGGTCATTGGCATCGTAGCCGAAGCTCTGGGCACCCAGGCCCGCCACGGTGCTCGTGCGGCTTTGGCGGCTGCCCGCCACGTCGTAGCTGTAGGTCGCGGTGCGGCCTTTCTGGTCGGTGAAAATGATTGGGCGGAGACACGAGCGGATCAATATCGACCAAGCCAGCAGCTTGCGTAGGAGGGCAAACATCGTTCTCACTTTCCGCTGCATGCTGAAGCCCGCCCTGCATGCACGTCCTTTTCAGGGTGATCTCGCGGATCCCAAAGTGTCCATAAGCTGGCGGCGCAGGATGCCGCTGTTGCGGAAGGTGAAGGGGCGCGCTGGGCTTGGTTCTTCACGCTGAGCTCGGATCGTCCGATTGGCGCTCGATGAGGATTGATTCCAAGGCGCTTCGGAGACCACCCTCGCGCATGAACCAAGCGCGCCGCCTGGCAGTAGCCTTCTGCTGCCTTTTCACCCTCGCAGCCCTCCCCGCAAACGCTGCCGAGCCCCCGGATGAAAACCCCGGCTCGGATGGCGACGGCAGCTTCACCGTCGGACCCGAATACAAGGTCCAGCCCGATCTCACCGATCTCGGCAACCCGAAGGGAAAGTCCTTTGAGTTCAAGCTGGCGCTGGCGGAGAGCAAAGTTTTCCGCGGCGACGACAAGACGCTGGAGCCGGAGAAAAAGCCGGTGCGCACTGAACGCAAAATCTCCGTGTATGTGCCGGCGGCTTACAAAGACGGCACGCCGGCGCCGCTGCTCGTCATTCACGATGGTCCCGGGCAGCTCGGACTTGTGCGCCATGCGCTCGATAACCTGACGATTTCCAAGGACGCGAATCGCACCTTGCCGGCGTTCATCGCCATCGCGGTGGAGAATGGCGGGAACGACGGCAAGAACAGCGAGCGCGGTCTCGAATACGACACGATGAGCGACCGGCTCGCGCGCTTCATCAACGACGAAGTGCTGCCTGCGGTGCTGGCCAACGCGGAAATCAAAGCGGCTTATCCGAAGCTCGCCTTCACTCCGAATCCGTGGGGCCGCGCGGTGATCGGATGCTCCTCCGGCGGCGCTGCGGCGCTGACGATGGGCTGGTTTCGGCCGGACCTGTTCCGCCGCATCGTCGCCTACTCCGGCACCTTCGTGGACCAGCAGGATGACGATGCGCCGGAGGAGGCGAAGTTCC
Organism: uncultured Chthoniobacteraceae bacterium; assembly: GCA_964235505.1. Taxonomy (GTDB): domain Bacteria; phylum Verrucomicrobiota; class Verrucomicrobiia; order Chthoniobacterales; family Chthoniobacteraceae; genus CAXSDZ01. Next base: position 38,567 of record CAXSDZ010000004.1, on the reverse strand, counting down.
CGCTCGGCGCGTGGGAATATCACTCCGGGATGCAGCTCATCATGAACAGCGAGCGCAAGCCGCTGCGCATCTTCACGCACTGCTCCGAAAACGATCTGCGCTCCAAGGACGCTGAGGACACGCACCACAACTGGG
>CAXSDZ010000004.1:0-38422 GCA_964235505.1 uncultured Chthoniobacteraceae bacterium | reverse complement strand
TGGGTGATGGCTGGCGAGCGCACTGCCGCCGCGTTGAAGGCGAAAGGCTACCATCAGCGTTTCGTCTTTTCCAAGGACACCGGCCACTGCGACAAGCGCGTCTTCGAGCAGACCCTCGCCGACACGCTCGTCTGGCTCTGGCGCGGCTATCGGTGAGGTGCGGCCCCCTCTCAAGCTCCCGCTGAGCGGCCACGCACGTCACTCGTGAAGCTCCGCTTTGCAATTGGCCTGTGGTTAGTCGCCGCCTTTTCCGGCGGCGGATTGCTAGGCCTTGCTGTCGTGCATTCGACGGCATCCGGCGGCGTTTCACCTCTGCCATTCTTCCTTGCTAGCATCTGCGGCTTGGTCCCGGCATTTGTCTCTGACCCATTTCTTCCATGCGACATACCGGGGTTGGATTTGATGAACACTCCTATATTTCCCATTGGTTCGCGTTTGTTTCTGACTGTTGCGTTCGTATGGAATGGCTTACTTGCGACAGTGCCAATTTGGCTTCGTTACGCGTTACTACGAACTCGCCGCACTTATCCCGATCCTCCGGCGCGTTATGACTACTGAATGGGCACAAAAGCCGCCTAATTTGGAGTCGGTGGCTTCGCCCTGCGCACGCCCCGCCGATGCACAACCTCAACTGGGGCGGCATCGAGTCCAACTAGATCGGCACCGCTGAATATCTCGACTTCTGCCGGCAAGCGCGGCCGCAACCGCTCATGTGCGTGAACTTTGAAGCCGAAGGCAACCCGCGCTGGTCGATCAATGAGCTCGTAGAGGAGCGCTCCGGCAATGCCGCGGAAGCCGCTTCCGTCACCGCCCTCGCGCTGACTACGTGGGCCGCGTAGATCTCGGTGCCGGTCCCCGCGCCGCCCACGCGGCGACTCACTTCAGCCGCAAGCCGTGCTCTTTCCAGAACGCCTGCAACGCGCCTTGGGAGCCGTTGAAGACGTTGCGCTCCAGCGGACGATCGATGTTCCCGAAAAAGAGCGGGAAATGATGCGCTCCGTGGTTATAGACCTTTGGCCGCGAGCGGCCGCGCTCCCAATCCACGCCGGCGTATTGCCAAAGCGTCCAGTCGGACCAGACGCGGTATTGATCCACCAGCACGCGCGGGCTGTCGGCGCCAGTTTCGTGGGAGTAAAGCGCGAGCCAGTAAGGCATGCGGCGGAGCTTCGCCTTCGTCGCGGCATCGGCGCTGCTGAGCAGGAGCTTCAGGTGCGCGCTGTTTTCGAGGTAGGCGACAGGCACCACGCCGGTGCGGCTTTCGATCCGCCCCATGAAGCGCAGGATGTCGGACAAGCGCGATTGCGCATCGAAGTCCGCGCAGAGCAGCAGCGACGGCGCATGCCACGAGCGGCTGCGGGCCAGCGCTTGCGCCCGCGAGACGAATTGATCTGCCTGCGCCCCGGCATCGGCGCGGGTCTGCAAGCGGTAATAAACGCCGGGCAGCATCCCCGCGCGATCCGCCGAAGCGAGGAAAGTGGCGCACTTTTCATCGAGGTTCCCGCCCTTCCCCGCCCGCGCGATGAGTCCGCTAGCCCCGCTCGCCCGCAGTGCCGAGACATCGCGCTCCGAGTAGCCCACGCCGGAGCGTTGCTTTTCCTTCGGATCGTAAGCCGAGACATTGATGATCTGCGGCATGGCCCCGAGACTCCCCGGCGTGCTGGCGCAAAGGCAAAAGGCGAAAAGGAAAGCGGATGGTAGGAGGGCGAGACGTTTCATCGGGCGAAGCAGGAAAGTAGAGATCACCCGCGGCATCCACCGCAATGAGCGAGTTGAGCTTTGCACGAGCTCTCTTGCGCTCCGCATGCGGCGACTGCGGCATCATGCGGACGAGGCGCATCTTCCCTGCGCTCGCGATGCAGACACGGCGCAGCCCTCACCTTGGTGGTGGGCAAAGCGGCAGGTATCGAAACTTTTCGCCACACCGGGGACGTTCACTGGGAACAAGAGGCGCGCTATCGCAGCTGCTTCTCCGAGTGTAAAACGTCCTGCCGCCGAATCCGTCAAAAACGAAACAAGCTCAGCTATCTAACTTCAAGGGATTGAGCCGCTCCTTGGCCGCTTCCACTATCCTTGCTGAGCTAGGGAGGTTCCTACGCAGCTTCGATCGGGCGCAGCCTTGTCTTCCTCTACTTCGGCGCGTTTTCAGGCTCAAGCACGAGCAGTGTCACCGCCTGCCGGGGAAGGGTGATTCGCACGCTGCTCTTGCCGCTTTCTACTGCGACCAGCCGAGGAGCTGCCAGCGCGGCAAGTCGTCCCGCTTGTCCCAACTGCGCGTATTGCTCCGGGGTAGGCTGAGCGGGTGAGCCGAGGCGCTTCCAGGCGGTGAAAGCATTGCTGTGCTCTGCATCGACTTGGAATTGCAGCAGCCGTGCATTGCCGCTCGCGAAAGGCAGGCTGTTGAGCGTGAGGTCCACCTCCGCGGCGGGACCAGTCAGGTCGTCGTCGTGATAGTGCCAGATAAGGACGCTTAGCTTTGCACCATCCCGCGCAGCGAGCGCGGAGACATCCGGCGCCGTTCGCACGCCGCTTTTCAAGATAGCTTCGAGCGGCACGCCTCCCGAGCTTTCCACCGCGACGCGCTGCCCGCTCATGCGGCTGAGCATACGGAAAACATTCAGCACCGGCAGATCGATGCCATTGCTGGCTAACACGCGGAAGCCAGCGAACGGAGGCTGGTCTTCAAACTCGAATGCCCACGTGAGCGCGCCTTCAAGGTTCACCCCATGCTTGTCCGCGAGCTCAAGCTTCCGCGCAAAGCTCGCCGCGGTGTAGCTGGAATACATGGTGCCATTCCGGTAGCCGAGCTGCGGCCCTTGGCAGGCCGCACAACCGTCGGGGTCTGATTCGCCGATAACGATCGGCTTCTCCTTCAACTCGGGGAACCGCGCGATGACTGCGAAGGCGTCGTTGATGTTGCGGAGTTGATTTGCGATGCCCATTTGCACGTGGCCATCGACGAACTTCGGACTGCCTTTAGCGTGGAAGGAAACAAAGTCGATCGGCGTGCCGATCTGGCCAGTGACGGCATTCGTGCCGCGCACGCAGTGCTCCAGAAATCCCTCCAGATACTTTCCGCCGGGGCCGCCGGCCACATCCGGCCCGCCTACTTTCGCGGTGGGCACGGCGCGGCGGACGGCATCGATCGCACAGTCGTGCAGCTTGCGGAACTCTTCCGGCGTCCCGCGCCAGTAGCCGATGTTCGGCTCGTTCCAGACTTCCCAATACCAGCGCTCGACCTCCGCGCGGCCATACTTCTCCGCGCAGTGCTTCGCCCATTGGAAGACTAGCTCCGCCCACTTCGCATAGTCTTTCGGAGGGTAGGCCCAGCCGGTGTAGATCTCGTCATACTTTGCGGTGGGAGTCCACCGGTGCTGATAGGGCTCTGGCTTCAGCGATAGCTCCTTTGGCATGAAGCCGATCTGCACATAGGGCCGCACGCCGCGCTGGAGATAGGTGTCGAAGATACCGTCCACAATGGTCCAGTCGTAGATAGGCTCGCCTTGCGCATCTTCGCTGTAGGCTCCGGTGGAGCCCCACTTCAACGCGGGCGTGCCGTCGCCCGAGGTGAGTAGATTGTGCGTGCGGAAGAAGACTTCTCCCGGCTTCAGTTCACCTAGCTCCGCGAGCAGCTTCCTGCCATCTTTCATCGTCGCGTAGTTCGGCTCGTCCGCGCCGAAAAAGCGCCAGATGGGTTTCATCTCGCCAATCGCTTTGGCAGCATCGACGCGGATGGAAACCGGGAAATCCGGCTCGGCGGCAGTGGCATTCTCTGCAGCCAGCAGGAGGGCGGCTGCGTATGAGAAGAAGGCAAGCAATCGCGGTGAGCGCAGCCAATAGATGTTCATTGGTTTGGGAAGGTTGGAGCTGCTGCGGTTCCTTGATCGAAGTGGCAAGGGACTTCAGCGCGCCGCTTCCACCTTCGCCTCCGATTTTGCAGGCTCCGGCGCGGGTGCCGCGAGTGTCTTGCCCAGCGCGAGGTCATCGGGCTTCAGGCCTTTGCGGTAGCCTTTGAACCCATACATCGACGGTTCGTAAGGATCGACCAACGCCACATCCGCCTTCGTTGGCACTTCTATCCCTAGTCCCCAGAATACGCCGTTCACCACGAGCCGCCGCAGATCTTCATCCAGCAGATCGGTGGCTGCGCCCATGGTGGTGCAAAGGATGCGGTTCGTCTTTCCAGCAGCATTCTTCACTTCGCGCGTCCACGCGATCGGCATCATCGGATCGTTGACGCCTTGCTCTTCCTTGTCGGTCGAGCGCGTCTTGCGGTAGTCGGCCGGCGCGCTGTCGGGCATCATGCCTTTCAGCACCGCGCCGCGCAGCAGGATCTTCGCATCGGCGGGTGGATACGCTTCATACACATCGCTCGATCCGAAGACTTCGCCCACCCCGCGGAAAAGCACGTCGTCCTTTGCCGCCGCTTCCACTACGCCGCGGGTCGCCTCGCTTTTATGCCGGCCCCAATGATTCACCCACCTTTCGCCGAGCACATTTTTCCCGAAGTCGCCGCCAAAAGGCTTGTTCGCTGCGCCTGTGAAGGCATGCGTCGAAGTGCGCAGACCGATGATCGGCACCCCCCGGTTCACGGCCTCGACAAAATGCTGGAGCTGCTCCTCCGGCCACTGCCGGAAGCGCAGCAGCATCACGACGGCATCTGCCGGATCCAGCGCCTCCGCCCCGGGTAGCGACTTCTGGTTGTCCGGGTTGATCGTCCCATCCGCATCGAGCGGAAAAAGCACCGTGCATTTGAAGCCATGCCGCTGGCTCAGGATCTTCGCCAGCATCGGCAATCCCTCCTCGCTGCGATACTCTTCATCACCGGTGAGGAAGACGACATGCCTGCCGTTGTTCGCACCCGGCGCGGGGTCGAGAGCGAGCCAATCTGCGGCGAGTGCAGACCCTGCGAGGAGGGGAAACGAAAGGAGCTGGAGGAATGGACGGAGGTTCATCGCGTGAAGACTAAGCTAAGTGAGAGAGGATAGGGAAGGCGGCGGAAAACACTTTGGCAAAACGACGGCCGCAGAGAGCTACGGCCGCGGCGCCGAAAGCTGCAGTCGCGTCAACTGCTGCCGGAGCGCTTCTGCCCGGTGCCTTGCCTTCTGCTCTTTCACCGTCTCCAGAAGCACACGATAGATCCCTCCCGCTCCGCCATTCTGTCCGGCGTTTCATTCGACTGATCGCAGTCGTTGTGCCAGACACGACTGTCCCCTTGCTCTCCTTCTGCTTCTTCAAATGATTGCCGCCCGCCTGCTCCTCCTCCTCCTGCTGCTCGCCCGCGCACCGCTCTCCTTCGCGCAAGAAGGAACCGAGGCACAACCTGCGGCTGAGCAGAAAGACGCCAAGAAGCCGGACGCCAAGAAGCCGGACGCCAAGAAGGAAGCTCCCAAGCCCGCGCCAGAAAAGGCTGACAAGCCAAAGGAACGCTACGGCTCCGTGCAGATCGGCGGCACAGAGATCACTTATGCGGTCCAGACCGGCACTTTACCCGTGCTCAAGGAAGACGGCTCGACGCGCGCAAATGTCTTCTATGTCTATTACGCGGCAACCGGCGCCAATGGAAAGCGCCACTCCGAGACTGAGCCTGGCGCTCGGCCGATCACTTATTGCTTCAATGGCGGACCGGGAGCCTCCGCCGTGTGGCTTCATCTAGGTGGACTCAGCCCGCGCAGGATTGCGATGCCTCCCGAGGGACTATCCCCGGTAGTGAGCGCGGCGGTGGTGGAAAACCCGGACTCTATCCTGGACGCGACGGACCTTGTCTTTATCGACCCAGTAAGCACCGGGCTTAGCCGGGCTGCCCAAGGCGAAAAGGCTGAGCAGTTCTTTGGTGTGGATGAAGACATCCAGTCCGTCGGCGAATTCATTCGACTCTTTACGACGCGCGAGCAGCGCTGGCTTTCTCCGCGCTATCTCTGCGGCGAAAGCTATGGCGTCGTGCGCGCAGCTGGCCTGGCAGACTACCTTGGCGATACCCACGGTTTGTATGTTCACGGGCTGATGCTTCTTTCCGGACTCTTGAATTTCCAAGTGCTCAGCGCTGACCCAGGCAATGATCTGCCGTATCTCACGTCGCTGCCGACGTTTGCCGCCACTGCGCACTATCATCAGAAACTCGCGCCGGAGATGCAGGCGGACTATGACCGCACGATCAGCGAAGCGCGGGCATTCGCCTTCGGCGATTACGCCGCGGCACTTCTGCGCGGCAATACCCTTTCCCTCGAAGAGCGCCAGCGCATCGCGGCTAAGCTTGCCACCTTTACCGCACTGGACCCCGCGCTGATCCTCGATGCCAACCTGCGCATCCCGCCGGAGGTTTTCCGTGAACGGCTCCTGCGTGGCGAAGGCAAGATCCTTGGCCGCTTCGATGGGCGGGTGACCGGCGAAGACTCCGACCGCCTGCACTCCGCGCCCGAGTTCGATCCATCGTTCGCCCACGTGGTTGGCGCCTTCTCCTCCGCCGTGAACGCCTACCTCCGTGCGGATCTCGGCTATGAAAGCGATCAGCCCTACCGGGTGCTCACCCCGCTGCCGTGGCGCTACACGGGATTCGCCAACCGCTATCTATCGATGGAAGACCGGCTCGGCAGCGCTCTCAAGCAAAACCCGAAGATGAAGGTGCTCGTCGGAGTAGGGCGCCGCGATCTGGCCGTGCCACCGGATGCAATGCGCTACTCTATCGATCACCTGCCAATCCCGCCGAGCCTCCGGGCTAACATCCGTTTCAGTGAGTATGAGAGTGGCCACATGATGTATCTCTTCAAACCCGACGCGGAAAAGCTGCGGCGCGACTTAGTGGAATTTGTCTCCACCTCACACTGAGGTCAGGGTAGAGATCTTGCCGTCAGTCATACCTAGCGGGATCTACAGAGTTTGCTCCGCACGCAAACCAACTGATCGCGCATCAATCTCTAGCTTCAACACGCCAGTCGCGCCGCCGCAGGATGAACACTCCGCCGCCTTCGACGGAGGGCTCGCGGAAGGGATTCTGCGAGGTCCAACGTCTTCGCACCACGCTATGAAAGCTCTCCTCCGCTCCGCCGCCCTGGCTGTCTCGCTGTTTTGCATCGTCTCCCCGCTGTTTGCAGCCGGAGAACCAAAGCCAACTCTTCTCTATAGCCGTTACTTCAACGCCAAAGGTGAAACACGCTACCTTCCCGACGGCAGCTACAAAGAAGTGTTGGACCAGTTGCGTGAGCACCTGGAAGTGCGCGTGAATGATCTGCCGCTGAACGCCGAGAACCTGAAAGACGTCAGCCTAGTCCTGATTGCCAACCCCAGCGACCAGGCTGTCGGGAGCAATCCACCGCCGCACCACTGCTCGATGGATGACGTGAGGGAACTAAGCGCCTACATCCGGGACGGTGGCGGGTTGATCGCGATGGGCAACCAGGAGAATCACAATCTGGAAACCAGCGACTTCAACGTGCTCCTATCTGCCTTCGGCCTGCGGTTTGCGAATCGCTATACGGACGCCAAGCAGCTCATATTGCCGGCAGCGATTCCGATCATAGGCGGACTGCGCTGGGCCTACTACACTGGCAATGCCGTGGGGATAGATAGGGAGCACGAAGCTTGTCCGCGTGCTTTGGTAATGAATGACGTTTCTCAACCACCGCTCGGCGGCCCCAGAAATGAAGCAGGGGCGCTGCTGGCGATTGCAGAGCCAGGCAAGGGACATGTCGCCGCAGTGACCGATGCGGGCTGGATCTCCAATGATGCGCTCAGCGGAAAAGGGATCGGGAGCGTTGCCATCAAAGAGCACGACAACTTTGAAATCTTCCTGCGCCTCGTCAAGTGGGCAGGTGGAAAACATTAGCTAGCGGCACCCGTTTCTATGGCGGAAGCGCGGCGATGCGAGCACTGCCACCATCGCTTGCGCCACGCCGCCTTCAAAGGTGCCCTTTGGCAAACTCGTGACACTCTCCGCCAGCGACACGAGCCGCTCGATGGTTCCGCCATCGACCGGCCTGCGGAAGGCCTCGCGAGCGAAGCTTCCGAGCAGGTCACGCGCATAGTCGCGGCACTCCTCCAGTGCCGCCGGAACATCCTTCGTGAAGAAGCGCTCGTAGTTCTTCGGACGGACAAAATGCTGCTCCGCCAACGGACCGCGCACAGTGACGGAATCGAGCCGCACCGCGAGGGAACGGTTCTGGTTTGTCTGAGGCTCTAGCGGCACGATCTCGAACGCCAGCTCGTGCCCGCCTGCGGCCCATCCGCGATCGAACTCGAAGTGGAAAGCCTTGCCGCCTTCTCGCACAAACTCCTTCGCCAGCAGTTCCTCCCCATCCACTTTGAAGGCGAGCCGGCACTTGTTGTAGTCGAACTGGTTGTCCACATATTTCTCGATCGCAGTCAGATCCAGAAGCAGTTGGTAACGCCCGTCGTGTGAGGTTTGAAACTTCTGCGCGACCGCCGCCGGTTGGTAATAGGATATCGCAAGCGACGAGCTGGCTTGGGAGTTAGGGCCGGCAGATTCTGGTTTGCTCGCATCTGCCGGGCGGAAGATATCGCCTGTCAGCACGCTTTCCGGCGGCACGCCCGAGACGATCGACTTGGCGGCACCAGCCCCGCGCGCACGTTCTTCAAAACCTTGAGCCAAACGTCGCGGTTGTGCCCCGTGTCCTCGGGCTTCAGTTCGTCAAAGGCGATGTCCCCCTTTTTCGTGCCGTCGCTGTGGCAGTCATAGCAAAACTCCTCCAGAATTGGCTGCGCTTGTTTGTGCAGTCCGGCCGTCGCCGCAACGTCCGCCCGCGCATCGCTGCCGCTCAAAAAATGAGAGGGCAGCCAGCGCGATGAGCGACCGGCCCGCTGTCGCACAAGCATTTCGCTGTTCGCGTGGTTGGAAGGTCGGATTCATGGAGCGCGTTTCGAGCAGCAGGGAGCGCAGTGCCGACGGAAGTCTTGCGCTTCCGCAGCCAAGCTTTGCGAAATCCAGCCATGGCGGAACGGCCCGCTTTCGAGCGGGTTGCCGCAGCGGGATCGGGTGCGGGCGGAGCGGAGCGCAGAGGGGTTCCCGACTTCCGTCGGCCCAGACATCGCTGCCGACTGAAATCGGGGACCCCTCTGCGCTCGATCAGAACACCCATCTGGCATCCGTTCTATTGCGGTGCAGCCCCTGAGTTGGGCGCAGCACTTTGGCCGGCTGCGGGGTCCGGTGATCGCTGCCCGCCCGTCCCATCGCGTCTGCGGTTCTCCCGCGGCGGCTGGCTCATGAACGCTTGAATGTCCTGCGCGGCCTTGGTTTCGACCCCGGACTTCTGCAGAAAGCCGAGGTCGCGGAACCAGTCGATGAAGCGGTCCTGCCAGGTGCCGAATGGGATGCCCTTGCGATCGGAAAGCCCGCCGGTCATGCGGCTGCCATCGGGCAGCGCGTCGCCGGGATGGCGGCCATTGCCGTAGATGTGCAGCTCTACATTTGGAATACCGGCGCCAAGCATCGCGGAAAGATAATCCACCGCCCAAACGGCGTGCCCGCGATCTCCCGAACCCGCGCAGGCGATAAAGGCCGGCGGCGCATTGCGCGGGATTGGCGGCGTAGCTCCGCGCGCAAAGGGCGTCGGCCCCGGATAAACGATGCCGACGAAATCCGGTCGCGAAGAAACACCTGTGAGCGGATCGGCCGGGTCGCTGTTCTTCTTGTCGAAATCCTCGAAGAAGATCGCCGCTGGCGAGGAGAGCTCCGCGCCCGCCGAGAAACCCACGATACCGATCCTGTTCGGGTCAATGTTCCATTCCTTCGCGTGAGCGCGCACGAGCCGGATGGCTTGCAACGCATCGTTCACCGCATCGGTTTTCGGGTCGTAGCCATCGCGGCGCAGGCGGTTGCGCAGGATCACGGTGTTGACGCCGTAGTTGAAGAAGTAGGGAACAAAGTCCGCTGACTCGGTTCCGACATTCAGCGTGTTGTGCCCGCCGCCCGCCGCGAGGATGACCGCTGCGCCGGTATTCAATCCACCTTCCACCGGATGCACTTCGATCGAGGGATTGTGGATGTTGACGATGCTATTGATCCGCCCCGGCACCGACTTGCTCACATTATATTCCTCAGCTTCGCGGACCCGCTCGGCCTTCAGAAAAGGCGAGCCGGGCGGGTAAAGCGGAAGCACCATGCCGCCTTGCAGGATCGGCTGCGGAGCGTAGGGCGCATCGGTTGCCGGTCCGGGCTGCGGGATGCCGATTGCTGCGGGCAGCGGTGGCAGCGCAGAAGGCGATGCAGGCTCTGGCGCGTCTTGGGCAGCAGCAGTCATTAGCGCGGCCAGGGAGTAAGCAGCAAGCAGAGCAGAGGATTTCATTGGTTCACGATTTGAGGGGACTTGCAAAAGCTGCCGTTGAGTTACGGCACGAGCTGATAGCTCACAAAGGCCACCCGCTTACTATCCGGTGACCAGGAAGGAACGTTGATCGTCCCCTGCCCGCCGAGCAGCTTCGCGAGCACCTCTATCGCGCCGCCGCCGAGCGGCATGATGCGAAGAGTCACGTCTTTGTTTTCGGGATGCCCTTCTACCTCCTTGTCGTAGGAAAGGAAGACGAGCCATTTGCCGTCGGGCGAGGGATGCGGGAACCAGTTGTTGAACTCATCCTTCGTCACCTGCTCCTGCCCGGAGCCATCCGCGTGCATCCGCCAGACCTGCATCGTGCCGGAGCGATCCGAGTTGAAGTAAATCCACTGTCCGTCGGCCGTGGGGTCCGGGCCGTCATCGAGGCCCTTGGCGGAAGTCAGGCGCGTCTCCGCGCCGCCTTCCGCCGGGATCGTGTAGATATCGAACTCGCCCTCGCGCTCCGCACAATACGCGAGCGTGCGGCCATCCGGCGACCAGCCGTGCCAGTAGGAAGGCGCCGCCTCCGTGATGAGCTTCGGCGTGCCGCCCGCGATCGGCAGCGTGTAAATGCGCGACTTGCGATCGGCCTGCGACTGGTCGCTGATCGCCAGCATCGTGCCGTCGGGCGAGATACCGTGGTCGTTGTTGCAGCGCGTGGCGAAGGCCGTGTCGATCGGCTGCGGCTCACCGCCCGTGACCGCGATGCCATGCAGCCGGCCCTTGCTGTTGAAGATGAGCGAAGCGCCATCGCGCGACCAGTTCGGCGCTTCGATCAAGTCGCTCGTGCTCCACACGACGCGCCGGTCTTTTGACGCGATCGGCACCGTCTCCAGCGTGCTGATGAGCCGCGGCTTGCCACCCGCAGCCGCACCGCCGCTCGTGAACTCCACCTTGGAAAACACCGCCTTTTCCAACGCCTCGTTGTTGTGCGCGCACACGCCGAGCCCGACGTAAAACGGCTCCGCAAGATCGAGCCGGAACGAGCCACCCGCCGGCACCAGCTCGCCGTCCTTGCCCATGATCGACATCGACACATAGCGTCCGCGCTTCTCGATCCGCAGCCGCTTCGGCCCGACCACGCTGGACTGGATCTCATAAGTGCGCTCGCCCTTCGCCGCACGGTATTGCAGCGAAGTCAGCCCGTCGCCATGCACCGCCGCATCCGCATATGCCGAGTCGGCGTCGAGGCTCTGGCGGATGAGGAGGCACGCCTTGCGATGCGCGTCGCCGCCGCTGCCCTCAAAGGCGATGTCCGCCGCCAGCGTCACGTCGCCCGAGACCTTCTTCCAGACGAAGTGAAACGCGTCCTCGGCGAACCACATGTTCGTCCCGCCACCCGCTACGCTGTAGGCGCTCCCGTCCGGTTTCACTTCGACCGAGCCCGCGCGCTTTGCCGCTCCTACATCGGCGTGCTCTTCAAAGATGCCCAGCTCGGCCGCGCGCGAGCGGGTCGCGAATGCGAGGATGCAGAGCGCCGCGATTGCCGCTGCGAGGCGGGACCAGGAAGGAGAAGAGTTCATGCGCGAGAAGGGGCTTGAGGCGGCACCGGGAGTTCCTGGGGGGAAAGGCGCCGGCGCATCCTTCCCACCTTCCGCGGTGCCGCGTCAAAGCTTCTCGGCAGAGTCCGCGTCGCGTTCCGGGAAGGAGTGGTTATAACGGGCATGCAGCAGTTTCTCGATCAGCTCATGGAAACGAAGCGCTGGCGCAAATCCTCGATCGTCTCCCGGCGGAAAATCTCCCGCGCGCCAGCTTGCTGCTGCTGCTGCTCGCCGCTTGCCGCTTGCCATTCGTAGTCAGTGGATGAAGGCCACCGCCACCGCGCACGGCTTCGACCTCGCCGGCACAGGATGCAGCGGCATGGAGCTGGCGTGCGGCTGCCGCGAGCGGACCCGACGGGGCGCTTTGGACCTTGCGCTCCACTCCCGCTGTCGCGGTAGATTTCGGGATTCCAGGAAACCGGCCAGCTCATCGCAACCTTTTCCGCAACCGAGCCCGTCACTGAATTCGATGAGATCATTACCAGCTGGGAAGTAGCGCCGCCGTGGGGCGCGCCGCACGTGGCAGTCACACTGGAGTCGCGCCTCGCGATCTGCTGGCTCGGCGTGTGTCGCGGGCGCATGCACGTGCTCGAAGCGGAGGCGCGGGATGCGGTGACTGGCTTCACTTCGGACTGGGATCTTCGTCGCGCTGAATCGTAAGAGAGGCATCCTTTTTGACAGCGACAGTCGCGCCCGCCTGCGCTCCGCGCGTTTCGGTTGAAAGGGCGCTGCGCTTCTACCAGTCCTGCGCGGCCCGGACGCGCGGACGTTTGCCATCGTCGATGTAAATGGCCTGGTGCGCATTTTGGCTTCTCGTCGGCAGACCTGAAGTGACGCTCGTGCTCAGCGGGATCCGCGTGCAGTTGGCGGAGGCGTGGCGCGATGTGCTCGTCCCGATCCCGCCCGGAGCGAAGTTCACACCGAGCCCGACATTCCGTAAGGATGAGCAGGTCGAAGACTTCCTGCTCCACGCTCAAAACGTCCAGTGCGGGCCAGACGTTTGTGATGAACAAACCTTTCGACCTTGCCTCCCGCCGCTCAGCGCGTGGCACCAAGCCGTCCGCGGCGGGACTGGGAGAAACGTGGACAAAAAATTGTGGGGGGAAACGCAAAGCCGCGACGGGGATTCGCCTTCGCCGGGGTGATGCAACTCTAGGTCAAATCCCCTGCCAAAGATTTATTCCCACGAGACCTTATTTCGAACTCAGTGGCTTCGATTGCGGACGCCGACTCCCTTCGGCATTCTACTCATCTTTCAACACCACGAACTCAACCCGCCTTATGGACGAAATCGAAAAAACGCTTGCAGATCGAGCGACTGCTTCAAACGCGAGGAGTCTCGGTGATCGAGAAGCCGCAGGCCAACTCGTTTGTGTGTGTCCACTCGAGTGAAGACCTCACAGATGGGTTTCTCAAGGATATAGGCTGGAATTACCACGCTTCAGATTTCAGGGCTCACGTAGAGTGCGCTGAATCTTGGAAGGACGGTCAGAGCGTGCGGGAGGTTTACTATTTGAGAACCGGCAACGAAGGAGGAGTGGAAGCCTTGGTGCATGTAAGGACGTTTTGGAATCACCGTCCGACCGAAATCGAGATCGCAGAAGAGTTTCGCCTCTTTCATAACCTTTACCACGATACCGCGAGAAACATTTTCCTGCATTGTGATGTTCACGGCATCGAACACGAAGTGGTTCGGATAAACGGAGATCGTGTTGAAGTGCAGCTTCGTTTCTTGACGGACTTTCTTCGGGCTAAGCAGATGCACTTAGCACTTCAGTGGGAGGGAAATTATTGGTGCAAATTTCCACTGGAATCTCTCGGTCTGAAGCCAGATGAACGGGAGGAACGCGCCTCTTCTTTTCACTGGTGGTTCAGCGTCCGAGGAGAGGTTCCCACGGATAAGTGCGAATGCATTTCGAGGCTTCTTGGGAAAGCGATTATTTCATGTCCCGGTGCCGTCGAATACCGCGATCCCTACGAGGCAGACCAAACGAGCTACCCTTTGTTCATCGTTGGTCACGACGAGGCAGGCAACCCTGTGACCGAGACCTGTGACCCGGAAATCATCCGGGCAGACGCAAGCCGTGCGCTAACTCCTGCCTTTTTCCGACGAAGCGTGTTGGCAAAATACTTCAGTGCTCCAGATCGATTCAAAGTCGAAGACGGCCATCTGAGGTGCGGGTCACTTTGGGGGCTGCGCATGGACAACGACCATCCAAAATACGTCATCGCATGGCTGAAAGACCTCGGTGATTTGCCATCCGCTGAACGCGAACATTGGCGAGGCTTTAATGTCCAACCCGACGGAGGCGTTAGCGAAACCTTCTACACACGAAATATTCGAGCGTGGTTCGCGGACCCAAAGATGCCAGACCTCAGAATCAAACAGCTCTACTCACGTGTGAATGAGCGATGGCGCGAAGTCTTCGGTTGGCTTCTGTGGAGCGAGCCGTCGAACCAGGATCGTTATGTATTCCACCAAGTTCATGTGTGTTTGGAGGACAACCAAGCTGAGTTCGATCAGCAAAATGGGTTGCTGGCGAAACTAATGAATGACTTTCTCAACGACGCGGAGCTTCAGAAAGCGCTGATTAACGAACCCGCAAAAAATGCCCGTGGACTAGATCGATTGCAGCAGTTCCTTATCGAGCAAGGCCATGCTGACGCGGACTCACGCATCCGCCCGCTGCGCATCGTCCAAGAACTTCGATCCACCGGAGCGGCTCATCGTAAGGGCGAAAAATTTCAGGCCGCGCTGCGACGAGCAAATCTGGATGGAGTGCCTTTAGGCAAAGCCTCTGTGGACATATTCCGTGGCGTTGCCGACTTTATTGAGTGGATGAGAATCAGTGTTCTCAAAGTATGAATATCATGGCAGAGGAGCAAATTCTTCCGCCGTGAGCACAGCGATGTTCAGCGGATTGCCGAAGTCGGCTTTGTTCCGCGTGAGGATTACATTAGCGCGGCAGCTTTCCGCTGCGCTGAGTTGCAGCGCATCCTCAAAGTCATGCAGCCCAAATCCGAGGGCACGAAGCGCGTCGGCGTGACCGACACGGGCAACCGTGCTGATGCTGAGGAGGTGACGAAGAAATCCGATTGTCTTCTCCGCACCGCGATCACGTCGCAGGAGGTAGAAGAGGTTCGACAGGGTGTGCCACGATATGTGCATTCCGTGAGATTCAGCGGCGCACTTTTCCAGCGCACGTTTGCTGCCCTCGAACAAACCCGGCCTCCGCAGGGCGACATCAAGGATCACGTTTGTATCCAGAAAGATGCGCACTATTATTTCACGTGTTTGCCGATCAGATAATCAAACCGGGGATCATCGTCCGACGATTCGGGCAAGGAGAATGCGCCCGCCCACTTTCCGAGGAAGTCGCTAACTAAGGCGCGGTGCGGAACGGCGGCTGATTCTGGCAGCAGCGTGAGCAGACCAGAGCCTGTTTCGGGCAGAGGCTCCGATCCGCGTGGAGTCACGCGGCCGTGGTAAATCTCGACTTCAAATGTCACGGTGTGCATCCCGGGATAGTGGCCTGCGCGGTGATCAAAAGCCAGTTCTGGTATTGCCGGCATCAACAAATGCGCATCTCTACCAACGAAGAATCGTTCCAAAATAAAAGAGAACAAACACCGCTGCGCACCCGGAGTGTGTCCGCAGGCTGCGCTCTCCACTTTTCAAAACGAAACAAACCTATGAACAACCAAGATCTCATCCGCCTCGGCGTGCCGCAGGGCGATGCCTTGAAGCTGTCTTACGAACACATGCGCCGCATGATTGCTCGTGGGCTCGATCGCGAACAGGTCGAAGCGGATATTGCTGAAATCGTCGCCAATCCGATGGCGTTCTTCGCGGACGAGCTGCGGGCGCCGCTGGCCCGCGCAATCTATCGTCCGGCGTTCACGCCGCGGGCGGAACTCGCGCCTTGGCGGCAGTGGGGCGAGGGGCTGGAAGCGGAGGCGGTGAAGCAGATGACCAATGCATGTGCGCTGCCGGTCGCGGTGGCCGGCGCGCTGATGCCGGATGCGCATGTGGGCTACGGCTTGCCGATCGGCGGCGTGCTCGCGTGCGACAATGCCGTGATTCCTTACGCTGTCGGCGTGGATATCGCGTGCCGCATGAAGCTCACGGTTTATGACCGCAAGGCAAACACGATCGCGGGTGAGAAAGATCGGCTGGCTAACATCATCGAGAGCGAGACGCGGTTCGGCATGGGATGCGAGTTTCAGCAGCGCCGCCAGCACGAGGTGATGGATGAGGACTGGAGTGTGTCGCCTGTGACCCAGCGGCTGCGCGACAAGGCGTGGAGGCAACTCGGCACGAGCGGCAGTGGGAATCATTTCGTCGAGTTCGGCGCGTTCACCGTCGTTGCGGAGCAGGCGCAGGCGCTTGGTCTCGAGCCGGGTGAATACCTTGCGCTTTTGACCCACAGCGGCTCGCGCGGCACGGGCGCGCAGGTGTGCGACTTCTACAGCAAGCGCGCGATGGCCCGACACGCTTCCTTGCCGAAGGAACTCAAACACCTCGCGTGGCTCTCGCTCGATGATGCCGACGGCCAGGAATACTGGGCCGCGATGAACTTGATGGGCCACTACGCCGCGGCAAATCACGCACTGATCCACAAGCACATCGGGAAGAAGCTCGGCGCGCCGGTGGTCCTCGACATCGAGAATCATCATAACTTCGCATGGAAGGAAACGCACGTCGTGAAGGGCGAAGCGCGCGAGCTGATCGTGCATCGCAAGGGCGCGACGCCCGCGGGCGCCGGTGTGCTCGGCGTCATTCCCGGTTCGATGGCGTCGCCCGGCTATGTCGTGCGAGGCAAAGGTTTGCCGTCGTCACTTAGCTCCGCGTCGCACGGCGCGGGCCGCGTGATGAGCCGCACCCGGGCGATGCAGAGCTTCACGTGGAGCGCGACCCGGAAGCTGCTCGCCGAGCGCGGCGTGGAGCTGCTCTCCGCGGGCCTTGATGAAGTGCCGGGTGTCTATAAGGACATCCACGCCGTCATGGCCGCGCAGACCGATCTGGTCGAAGTCCTCGGCCAGTTTGATCCGAAGCTCGTGAAGATGTGCCCAGCCGGCGACCGCGCGGAAGATTGAAAGTAGGAGACAGTAAGTAGTAAGCAGTGGTTGTGCGAAGTCGCGATAGCTTCGGCGAAAGCAACCTTCATTAGCGGCCACCGATGCAGCTTTCGTATGGGTGAGCCCTCGCCGCCTTCGCCCCGATCCCATTCGTTTTTCGCTCAGGGCAGCTCTCCACTGCGCTCCGGCGCGACGCCGTCTTGCGAGTGCGTCATTGCCCGGCCGGGGCTTCGGGCGGGATGACACTCGCTTGCGCCGACAGACCCACATTTCCAGCCTGAGGTAGTGGCATCCGAGATGCTAGACGCGGCGAGGCAATGAAGTCGCCTAATCTGCCATGACCCTCGTGTTGCCTCGCTCTTGGGGCGCGGACTAGGAGTGCGCAGGCCCACGCGAGTCGCAACGGCGCGCGGCGATTACAGGGCCTTGGTTTGGGGCATGAG
Organism: uncultured Chthoniobacteraceae bacterium; assembly: GCA_964235505.1. Classification (GTDB taxonomy): domain Bacteria; phylum Verrucomicrobiota; class Verrucomicrobiia; order Chthoniobacterales; family Chthoniobacteraceae; genus CAXSDZ01. The sequence continues at coordinate 21,040 of CAXSDZ010000004.1, read as the reverse complement.
TCGCTTGCTCGTGCTCGCCGGCAGCATTGCGCTCTTCTCCCAGCCGCAGCTCCTGCGGGCTGGCACGCTGAGCTACGTCCCGGGCAGCGTCCTTCCCGGCAGCTCTGCGCCTTGGGACACGACCACGGCGAACTGGAGCAATGGCAGTTCCAGCGTGCTCTGGCCGAACAGCGCTGGCGACACGGCGCTTTTCGGCGGCACGGGGGTGCCAGTGGTTTTACAAAGCGGCGAGATCACTGCGGGCAGCCTCACTTTTTCTGCCAGCGGCTACACGCTGAACAGCGGCAATCTCACTTTGGCTAGTCCGGGGAGCTCCGTGATCACAACGGATTCCGGCGTCACGGCGACGATCAGCGCGGCCCTGCTCAACGGCTTCAGCAAAGCGGGCGCGGGGACGTTGATCTTGAGCAACACTGGCGGGCTGAACACGGGAGATGTCTCGGTCGGCGCGGGCACGCTGAAGCTGGGTGCGGCGAATCAAATCGCGAACAGCGCAAGCGCAACGCTCGCGGTCGGCAGTGGAGCGACTTTCGACCTCGCCAGCTTCAGCGACACCTTTGCGCTCTCCTCCACCGGCACCGGCACGATCACTAACTTAAGCACGGGCACCGCGCCCACGCTTACTTTCAATAACTCCAGCGCATTTTCCTACTCGGGAAATCTCACTGGCAACCTATGCCTGTCTGACACCATTAGCTCCGGCGGCATCACGCTCGGCGGCGAGCACAAACACGGGCCTGACTACCTTCAACGCGCTGGTCACTAACAACCTCAATAACTCGGGCGGCAATGCTCTGGGTGGCGATGTCACGCTGGCAGGCGGCGGGTTGACGTTGCTGCGGTCCTATCAGCTCAGTGCCAGCAGCACGGTGAAGATCGACGTCTCCAAACCGACTGCTGTCTTCAAGCTCAACGGTTTCAACGAGACGATCGGCACGCTAACTTCAACCGACACCGTCGATGCGAATGCCCGTGTGCGGCACTTTGACGAATAGCACCACCGGCACACCAAGTTCAGCGAAGGCAGCGCGGCCACGGATCGGCTGATTTTCAGGGGCAGCCTCAGTGCGGCTGCACTAATCAGCATCTCCTTTTCCGGCTTCAGTTCGTGTGCTGGCCAGATCGCACTCGCGGGCGGGGCCTATGAGATCGTCCCTGTCCCGGAGCCCAGCACCCTGCTGGGCGGCATCCTGGTGGTGCTCGGCGTCACCGGATGGGAACTGCGCCGCCGCCGCGCCAGCGTCAGATCCGCAATTTGAGCGAGCATCACGTGCCTTCGCAGCAGCGATGCTCCGGCCCTTTGCCCGGGCTGGCTCGCGTGCGTTCCCAGTGAAGTGGGAAGTGCTGGCCGCCACCGCGAGCACAGACACCGGTGCGGCGGCGCGCTGGGCGGTGGAATCCTGAGCCGGAAGCGAGCTCAGAAAGGGCGGACGAGTCGCTACACCGTCGCGTCGCTGCCTGCAGTGTCGCCCGAGTTGCCGGACTGGGCGTAGTCGCCTTTCGGGGCGTATTCGTCGTGGAAGGGGCTGCCGCGGAAGGCGGTGTTCGGCTTTGCGGAGGCGATGCCCGAAAGGAGCGTTTCCATGTTCGCGGCGGGGAGTTCGGAGGAGGAGGAAGTGTCAGCCATGGTGGTGCGGATTGGGTTTTGGGTTTGCGGTTTTTCTCGACCGCGCGAGGGATCGTTTCTCTCTGCCGCGGTGGCACTTGCTCCGCGGCGCGCGGCCTCTCGGCTGCGGAGGCTTTGTCTTCGGGGCAGGGAAGGCAAGCGGATTCGGTTCCGGGCGGCGGGCGGGCAAATTTGGCCGCACTTGCCGCTTGCCCGGATGGAGGCGGCTCCACATCGTGCGCGCCCGCGTTTCCTCCGCAGTCACTCCACAAAACACCCGCCTGCACCGCTCGTGGCCCGTCATCTTGCTTACACCTTGGCGTTGGATCATCCGCCCGGCGCGGTCGGCCATCGCACGATGGCGAAGTTCCTCGTGTTGTCGCTGTTGCGGACCCGCTTCCCCGGCGAGATCGTGGTTTTCAAGAATACGCCGGAGCCGCTTTTCCTCGTGCCGCGCGCGGGCGTGCGCGAGGTGCTCGTGGAGCCGGAGCCGCCGGGCGAAGAGCACTTTTGGGATTACGCGCAGTCGTGGAAATTTCGCGTCGCCCACCACCTCGACGTGCGTGGCTGCGACAAGGTGCTCTTCCTCGATGCGGACTGCCTCGCCCTGCGCAGCCTCGACGGGATGCTGGAAGGCGACTGGGATCTGGCATTCTACCCCGAGCCCGGAAGCTGGTCGGGCTCGGAGTGGTTTAATTGTTTCATTTCCGCGGAAGAAGCCGCCAGCGGGCTCACCGCGCCGGGGGTGAATGGCGGCATCCTGGCGGTGCGCGCGGAGCGGTATCACGAGGTGATGGCGGAGTGGGAGCGCATCCATTTCGGCCCGGCGCCGCGGAAGAAGTTCTTCACAGACCAGGCGGCGCTCACGCGGCTGGTGCTCGACACCGGGTTGCGCCAGCACCCGCTTGGGCTGGAGGATGTCGCCACGCCCTTCGCCTACGATCCGCGTCCGCAGCATTACTTCCGCGCGAGCCTGGTGCATCTCGCGGGCTGCTCGGAGTTCGATCAAAAGGTGCGCTTCATGTTCGGGCTCTACTTGAACACGTTCTTCTTCGATCGGCAGGCGACGCTGATCCACCTGCTCGATCTCTGAGCGACACCGGGAAGAGGGAAAGCGCGGCTGGAAAAGCAACCGTTCCACCTTCTTCGCGACGGCATCCCTCACAGCGTTTTCTTCCCGGCCCCGGCACTTCTTCCCATGCTTCCCCAGCCCCGCCACCTTGTCTTCACCCTCGCGTTCGATCCGCCCGGCGAGACGGGGCATCGGAATCTCGCGAAGATGCTCGTCTCGTCGCTGTTGCGGACGCGATTTTCGGGAGACATCGTCGTCTTTCACAACTCGCCGGCGCCGCTCTTCCTCGTCGCCCGCGCCGGGGTGCGCGAGGTGCGCGTGGAGGCCCCGGTGGCGGATGCGAAAAGCGGCGCCTTCGCCGGCAAGGCGCAGTCCGGCAAGCACGCGGTCGCGGCGCAGCTCGACCCGGCGGGGTATGACAAAATCATGTTCATCGACTGCGATGCGGTGGCGCTACGGAGCATCGAGGGGCTGCTCGCCGGCGATTGGGAGCTGGCGTTTTTCGCCGAGCGCGGGACGCGGATGCAGGAGATCGCCTACTGCGAATATCTGACGGGCGAAGAGCAGGCCGGGCTCGTGCGCGAGGGGATCAACAGCGGCACGTGGGCGGTCGCGGCGGCGAGCCTGCCCGAGCTGCTGCGGCGCTGGCGGGAAGTGGAGGCGGGCGAGCCGGAAGTGCCGGGATCGTTCCGCGAGCAGTCGGCCTTCAATCGCGTGGTGCTGGACTGGCGCGGCCACGTGGCCGAGTGGCCGCAGCACTCCATCGCGCTGCCGCTGTGCTTTCCGAATCTGGTGAACTACCGCGACTACTCCCGCGCCGCGATCGTGCATGCGGCGAGCGATCAGCCGGTCGATTACAAGATGCGGTTTCTGTGGAGCGTGTTTGCGGGCAGATTTCTGTGGGATCCGCAGTTGGCACTCTTCAACATCATGGAGATGTGAAAAAAAGGCGGGCGGTGGACGCCGCGCGCGCGGCTCTGCTCACCCTTCTTTCGGCAGCGGGAACGCCCACTTGTGGTAGAGCAAAAACTTGAAGCCGGCCAAAAAGAACTGCGTCGCCACGATGTCGAGATCGAGCGGGAAGCGGCCGACGGAAAAGGCGAAGTGCCAGTTGAAATGCTTCAAGATCGTAAGCGTCGTGGACGAGAGCGCCCACATGCAGACGACCGCGGTGAGGTAGCGCGCGAAGGCGTCGCGTTTGCGCGAGTCGGTGCGGAAGTTGACGAAGTAGTTCCAGCAGAAAAAGAAGGCCGCGCTCACCCCGATGGAACACGCGGAGACGGCCCAGATCGGGAGGTCCGGGTGATGCGCGCGCAGCCATTTGAATGGGGTCGCGATGAGGAGGTAGTTCAGTGCCGCGCCCCCTAGAAACCAGAACACGCGGGAGCGGAGCGCCTGCCGGTTTTTCACCTGGGGCGCGGGCTGCGTTTCTACGCTGGGATCGACGGTGGTCGGGCTGGACATGCGCCCTCCGTGTAGCGCGGAACGCCCGCCGCGCAACAGCCAGAAATGACGGTTGCGAAAGGCGGCGGGCAACGGAAAGCTGCGCGCCCATCCCGATGCGCCAAGGTTCCCACCCCACCCAACACCGGCGTGTCGCGATCACCGCCATCGGTGTCGTAAGCCCGCTGGGACTTGGTGCGGCGGAGACGGCGCGGGCGCTGCGGGAAGGGCGCGATTGCGTGACGCCGGTGGAGCGGTTCGACGTGAGCCGGTGCCGCGCGAAGACGGCGGGGCAGGTGGGGAATGCGCAGCTTCTTGCGACGGGCAGCGAAGTCCCGCGGAACGCTCCACGCTTCACGCTCCACGCTCCACGCTCCACGCATCTGCATCCCGCGAGCCGCATGATGATCGCGGCGACGCGGGAGGTTTGCGCGGGCGATCCGGCGTTTCAACCGGAGCTGATGATCGTCGGCACGACCAGCGGCGGGATGAGCTTTGGTGAAAGCTTTCACCGCGCGCAGATCGCGAAGCAGCGGCCACGGGAGCGCGCCGCGTGGCTGGCGAACTACGCGCCGCAAAAAGCGGTGCTCGACGCGCAGGCGGCGTGCGGCTTTTCCGCGCCAGCGCAGATCATCGCGAATGCGTGCGCATCCGGGACGAATGCGATCGGGCACGCCTTTTCGCTCATCCGCGCGGGGCTGCAGCGGCGCGTTTTGTGCGGCGGGTATGATGTGGTCGCGGAGCTGGTTTTCGTTGGCTTCGATGCGCTGCAAGCTTCGACCGCGGAGAAGATTCGCCCTTTCGACAAAGGCCGCACCGGGCTCGTGCTCGGCGAAGGCGCGGCGATGCTGGCGTTGGAGGATTGGGAGTCAGCGGTGCAGCGCGGCGCACCGATCCTGGCGGAAGTGACGGGCTACGGCATTTCCACGGACAACCATCACCTCACGCAGCCGCACCCGAGCGGCATCGGCCCGCGGCAGGCGATGGAGCGCGCACTCGCCTCCGCGCGGCGCATTCCAGCGGCGGTCGATTATATCAACGCGCACGGCACCGCGACGACCTTCAACGACGCCACGGAAGGGACGGCCATCGCACAGCTTTTTGGCGGAGGGAAGCGCGTCCCCGTCAGCTCCACGAAAGGGATGATGGGCCACGCGCTCGGCGCGGCGGGCGCGATCGAGGCGGTGTTTTCCGTGCTCGCGATGCGTCACGGATTTCTCCCGCCAAACATCAACTTTCAGGAACCCGATCCCGCGTGGCCGCTCGACATCGTGGCAAATGAAGCGCGGGAAGCGGACGTGCGTTGCGTGGTGTCGAACTCGTTCGGCTTTGGCGGGACGAACGCGAGCATCGTTTTGGAGAAAGCCACATGAGCACTCGGATCGCAGGCATGGGCTGGGTCACGCCACTCGGTGCGGATCTGGAAAGCGTGTGGCAATGCGTCAGCCACGGTGATGTGCCGGAGGCGAAAAGCGTGGCGAATCCCGAGAGCGGCCGCGCGCATACATTCTTCGCTGTGCCGCCAAAACTGATCGAGCATCTCGGGCGCAATCCGCGCCTGCGCCGCTCCAGCGCGATCTCGTATTTCGCCGTCGCGGCCGGCCTTGCAGCCTTGGAAAACGCAGGCTTGCAGCCGATTACGCCCGAGATCGCCGCGCGCACCGCAGTCGTTTTCGGCGCCACGGATGGGAGCGTCGTTTACACCCGTAAATTTTACGAGCAGATCGCAAAGCAGGGCGCGAACGCCGCGAGCCCGCTGCTCTTTCCCGAGACGGTTTATAACGCGCCCGCCAGCCACCTCGCCGCGCAACTCGGCATCGACGGCGCGAGCTACACGCTGGTCGGCGACAGCTCCGTGGGCTTCGCCGCGCTGAAATTCGGAGAGCAACTCCTCGCGCTCGGCGAAGCCGATCACGTGGTGGTCGTCGGCTGCGAAGAGCTCGATTGGATCCTGTGCGAAGCCTACGCCGACTGGCGCCTTGCCCGCACCCCACTGGCCGAAGGCGCGGGCGCCGTGGTGCTCACCCGCGACACCGGCCGATTCGACCTGGAGGTGCATGGCGGCGAGCCGTTCTTCCGCCAGCGCGACGCGGCGGATGCGCTCAGCCGAGCGCTGTGCTCTTTAGTAAAGGAAGAGTCGACCGACGTGCTGATTTCCTGCGCCAGCCAGACCTTTCTCGGCTCCGCTGAAGCGCGCGCCTTGGCCGGCTGCGCACCCGCTTCCCAAGCGCGAATGATCTTCACGCCGAAACGCCACTTCGGCGAAATGCTCGGCGCGAGCGGCCTAGTCCACGTGATCTTCGCCGCCCTCGCGCTGGAGCACGAGAACCAGCCCCGCGCGCTTGTGCCGTTGATGGGCTTCAACCAACAAGCCGACGCCGCAATCGTGTCGTGCGCGTGATTCGCTCAACCTGTAGTTTAGATGACCTCGCCGCCTTGCTTGCAAACGAGCGCCGTTCTACGCTGCGGCCATGAACTACCGTGAGATCATCACCATCGAGCCGGGCAAGCGGGGTGGCAGGCCGTGCATCCGCGGGATGCGCATTTCGGTTTACGATGTCCTCGGCTGGCTCGCCGCGGGGATGACCAACGAGCAGATCGTCGAGGAGTTTCCCGAGCTCACTCTTGAAGATATCCGCGCTGCGCTGGCCTATGCGGCTGACCGCGATCACCACCTCGTCGGCTCAGCCGCGTGAAGCTCCTTTTCGATCAGAACCTCAGCCATCGGCTGCCGCATCGCCTTACAGACCTTTTCCCCGACTCGGATCACGTTCGTCCGCTTGGTTTCGACGAAGCTTCGGACGACCGAATCTGGGAGTTCGCCAAGATCAATGGCTTTTGCATCGTCACCCAAGACAGCGATTACGCCGAACGCAGCCGCCTTTTTGGCGCGCCGCCCAAGGTCGTCTGGCTGCGATGCGGCAACTCCACTCCGCAGCAGGTGCAATCCATTTTGCGGCGCAATGCCGTGTTGATTACAGAACTGATTCAGAATCCCACGCTGCACTATGTGGAGATCATCTGACACGGTTCGAGGTAGCCTGAACTTTCGGTGGAGCGGCGCCGCACGGTGGTCCCGATTATTGCGCTCCATCAGCAAGCCGATGCTGCGCTCTAATCGCGCATCTAGTTGCCTGACAACGCCGTGAATCGCCCACTGGAATATGAACGAGGTGATTAACGCCAGCTTGCCCGGACGGTTGTTGCCGATGCTCTTCGCAATACTCACGGTCGCTGTGCTAACCGGATTTGTTCTGATGATCCGGTTCTCTCACATTCTGCGCAAACGGCATCCAGGAATTTACGAAGACCTTCAGCGGCCAAGATCCTTTCTGAACGTCAGCATTATCAACCGCTCGGCGCTTCTCAGCTTTCTTCTCAGCGATAAGTTCCGTGAGATTAATGATCCAGCTCTTCTCAGGCTTGGCGGCTTTCTACAGGTGTTCTTCTATATCTACCTTGTCCTATGCGCCGCCTTTGCCGTCCTTGGCGTATTCAGCATTGGTGCTCCTCAATGAGCTCTCGTCTGGACATTCAAGTGCAACGCTTAACCCGGTGGTCGATCGAACAACGGCGCGTGTCACTCTCATTGCTCGGCTACTTTCCGGCAACTGGCGCGCCGAGCGGACGCGCTTACCTCTAAATCTCCAATTCCTCTGCTGAGCAGGCACTCCGGGCTCCACCGTTGACAACCCCACACCCTTCGCCGAAACCTCCCGTCCCCTTCAACTCCCCCCCTTTTTGTGAGCCTGACCCCCGCTGAAATCGACGACTCGGCTGCCACGAACCTCCAAGCTGCTGGCGCAGGAAGTGCCGACCTGACTCCGCAGCACATCCACGACGCGGTGATCCGCCTCGCGGGCAATTCGCAGGATGGCATCCAGAGCGCCGGCGCCATGCTCGCGCGCCTCGCGGGCCGCTCGGCGCAGGAGGTGATGACTTACATGACCATCCCGAGCACGATCTCGGGAGGGCCGTCCATTTTCCAGGTGCGCATCGGCACGGGCGAAGTGCTCTCGGCGGGCGATGAAGCGGACTTTCTCGTCGTGTTTTACCAGCACTCCTACGACGAGCACATCCACGCGCTGCGTGAAGGCGGCGTGCTGCTTTACGATTCCTCGCATGTGCAGCCGGACCTGGAGGACAAACGCTTCATCTACGTCGGCGTGCCGATCACGGGACTGACGGTCGAGGCGATAGGCGGGACGGCGAAGGACAAGGGGAAAAACCTCTTCACGATGGGGCTCATCGCGGCGGTGTTTCACCTCGATGTGGACAAGCTGACGGCACTGATTACCGAGAAATTCGGCGGCAAAGATCCGAGCATTTCCGGCACGGCGCTCGCGGCATTCCAGGCGGGCTACGCGTATCCTGTGCGCGACCTGCTCGCGACGCTTTTCCGCTTTGAGAACCTCTCAAAGGAAGAGGCGAAGGCGCAGGTAACCATGGATGGAAACCAAGCGCTGGCTTACGGCCTGATCGCTGCAGGCGTGCGCTACGGCGCGGGGTATCCGATCACGCCGTGGTCGAGCGTCATGGAGATTCTGAGGTCGGAGTTTCCGAAATACGGTGGCCTATTTGTGCAGTGTGAGGACGAGCTCGCAGCGGTCTCCATGGCGCTCGGGTTTTCCTACTCCGGCTATCTTTCCGTGACGGGCAGCGCGGGTCCGGGCATCTCGCTGAAGACGGAGGCGATCGGCTGGGCGTCCATGGCGGAAATCCCGATTATCGTCATCAACGTGCAACGCGGCGGACCGAGCACCGGCCTGCCGACGAACGTCGAGCAGAGCGATCTCTACCAAGCCATCTACGGTGGCCACGGCGACTCGCCGCGCGTCGTGCTCGCGGCGCAGACGGTGGAGGATTGCTTCTACATCGCAATCGAGGCGGCGCAGATCGCACGGAAGTATTCCACGCCGGTTTTCATCCTTTCCGACTCATCGCTGGCCACGCGGATTGAGGCCTTCCACGAGCCGGATCTCGCTTCGCTCATGATTGAGCCGCAGCCGGATCTCTCGCCGCGCGATGGCTCGTATAGAGCCTACCCGCTCGACCGCACCACGCAGCACGCGCCGCCCGGCACCGTGATGCGCGATGGCGCGAAGTATCCGCTCGTCACCGGCCTGGAGCACGACGAACTCGGCCACCCGACCGGCAGCCCAAAGCTCCACCTCGCGATGACTGCGAAGCGCCGCGAAAAGCTCCGCGCGCTCGCCGCCGAGCTGCCCGTGCCGAAAGTCTATGGCGACGCCGACGCCGAGACGCTGTTCGTCGGCTGGGGCTCGACTTATGGCCCGATCCGTGAAGCCGTGGACCGCAGCAAATCGCAGGGCCGAAAAGCCGCGTCGCTGCACCTGCGCCACATTCATCCGCTGCCAAATGGCCTCGGCGAAATTTTCGAGCGTTTCAAGCGGATCGTCGTTATCGAGATGAACGACGAAGGCCCGTATGGCTACGGCCAGCTCGCCACCGTGCTGCGCGGGCGCTTTTGCAACCCCGCCATCACGAGTCTCACGAAGACCGACGGCCTAACTTTCCGCGTCCGCGAGATTTTGCAGGGCGCGGGGTAGTGTTGTTGAGAAGGTTCGGCGAGTTCGCCCGCTTGCCCGCGTCAACGCAGCCGACTACCATGCTCGCATGAAGGCCGTTACTCTCACTGCACACGTCAGCGGCGACCGGATCCAACTCGACGAGCCGTTCGCGTTGCCAGCCGATGCGCGGCTTCTCGTCACAATCCTTCCTGACCGCCTGGCCGACGCTGAGCGGGAGGAGTGGCATGCGCTCTCCAAGGCGTCCTTGGCTCGCGCTTACTCGGATGACGAACCCGATTATCCGGCGAGCCTTGTCCGCACTCACAAAGCGCAATGAAGGAAGGCGATGTGGCGCTTACCGCCTTTCAACAAGCGGATGGCAAGACCAAGAACAGACCCGCGATCATCTTGCGCGTAATGCCTCCATTTGACGATTTTCTCATCTGCGGTGTTAGCCGCCAGTTACGCCATCAGGTCGCCGGCTTCGACGAGGTGATTGCTCGGACTGACGCAGACTTCGTATCGAGCGGCTTGGCGGACACGTCGCTCATCCGCTTGGGCTTTCTCGCTCTTCTCCCTGCTGCTGAGTTATTGGGCGACATCGGTTGTATTTCTCGCAAGCGGCACAGCCGATTACTCCACCGCCTCGCCAACTATCTTGAGGCGGCTGCTGGTGAATGAATGAGAAAGAAGTTAGGCGACCAGTCCATTATGCCGAAGGTAAAAAACCAACCGAAGCCGGCGTCAGCGAAACGCACTTACATTAGTCAAGCCGATGTCCCAAAGCATTCACTTGAAGAAGCGATCACATTGATTCGCGCTCTCCACGAAGGCTTTAACGGTGAGGCAGCCCCACACGAACTCGCCATCGCGATGAGCATTTCACCGACTAGCTCCGCATGGCAATCCCTCACCGGCGCATCTGTGGCCTACGGACTTACTGAAGGAGCTTACAACGCCGCTACTATTTCTCTTACGGCTCTTGGTTCCCGTATCGTAGCATCTGAAGAAGAGGGAGACGATGCGAACGCGATTCGCGAGGCAGCATTGCTGCCTCGGGTCATGAAGCAATTCTTTCAAAAGTATGACCGAGGGAAGTTCCCACAGGAAGCCATTGGTATCAATGTCCTCGTTTCCATGGGGGCTCCGCGCGAACGCGGAAAAGCAGTTTACGATTTGGTCCGTGCGACTGGTGTTCTTGCTGGACTCATGACTAACACTAAGACTGGGCTTTACGTCGCTTTGCATGGACGGGGAGCCACAGCCCCTGCTCAAACAGCGAAGTTGGGAGACCCTGACGAAGAACCAGCGGATGCGGTGAAGGCTGCGCCTCCATCGGCCATCGTTCCGCTGCCCGTTCAAGTCCAAGTTGAAAATAGAAAAGTCTTCATAACTCATGGGAAGAACAGGGCGATAGTCGAACAGCTAAAAGAGATTCTAAAGTTCGGGAAGTTCGATCCGGTGGTGGCCGTCGAGCACGAGACGCCTTCTAAACCCGTTCCAGAGAAGGTTCTCGAAGACATGCGCTTATGCTTCGCATCCGTTATCCACGTCGAGTCTGAGCAAGAATTAATGACGTCGGGAGGTGAGAAGCTCCAACGCATCAATGAGAACGTGCTGATAGAGATTGGAGCTTCTTTGGCACTTTACGGCCGCAACTTTGTCCTTCTCGTCAAAAAGGGCATACATCTTCCGTCCAATTTACAGGGGCTCTATTGCTGCTTTTACGAAGGTGACAAGCTCGACTATGAGGCAACCATGAAGTTACTGAAGGCGTTCAATGAATTCGGGTAAATCGCCCAATGCGCTGAGCTTGGACCAACTGAACTTCTCCAGATCCTAATCTTTTGGTGCTCCTTTTGATCTCTGACTGCACCCCCTCCATTTTTTCCAACAAACCAACCTCCTCCCTCACCATGAGCGCCACCGCCGAACTTGCCCCCGCTTCCCCGACCACCGACCTCGCTCCCGCCGAGCGCGAGAGGCTGACGAAGAAAATCCTCACCGCTGATCATCCGACGTGGTGTCCGGGGTGCGGCGACTTCGCGGTGCTGAACGCCTATTACCGCGTGCTGGAAAAGAAGCAGCTCCCGCACGAAAAGATCGTCACCCTCGCGGGCATCGGCTGCTCGTCGCGGTTTCCGTATTTCGTCAATACGCACGGCGGACACTTCATCCACGGGCGCGCGGTGCCGCTCGCTTCGGGCGTCTCGTTGGCGCGGCCGGACTGCCACGTGTTTGTCTTCGGCGGTGATGGCGATGGCTTTTCCATCGGCGGAAACCACCTCGACCACGGCGCGCGCAAGAACATTAACCTGACCTACGTCATCATGGACAACGAGGTCTATGGCCTGACGAAAAAGCAGACCTCGCCGACCTCGCGCCCCGGCTTCAAATCGAAGACCGATCCGACCGGCTCGATCGACCACCCGGTGAACCCGATCAAAAAGCTCGTGGCGAATGGCGCGACCTTCATCGCTCGCACGCACGCCACGCAGATCAATCACATGGTCTCGATGATGGAGCGCGCGATGGATCACAAGGGCTTCTCCGTCGTCCACGTCCTGAGTGAGTGCGTCGAGTTTTTCCCTGGCGCCTTCGATTCCTCGATCCCACGCAAAGGCGGCACGTTCACGCTCATCGAGGAGAAGAAAAACGACGGCACGCCCGAAGACGAGCCGCGCCACGACGTGACGAACGAGCTCGCCGCGTATCGGCTTGCGGACCTCGAGTTTCCCGGCGCATTCGGCGTTTTCTACGAAGTGCAGCGTCCGACGAAGAATGAGCTGGAGCAGAAGTGGATCGACACTTCTAAAGCAAAAGCCGGCCACCTCAGCGACCTGGAGCTGCTGACGAAAACTTTCGAGCGGATGAAGTAAGCGGTGCTTACTTTTTCGCTTCGATCTTTACGTAGATCTCGTCCGGTGCGGCCGAGAGGTATTTGAACAGCGCGGGACAGAGCCAGCCCTCGCGGCAAGCTCTTCCGAGCGATACCAAGTGCCGCTGGCCTCTTCGCGCTGCCTCCGCAGCCGAGTCGTGTAGCCGGGAAAAGGCGTGGCGGAAAACGTCGCGCGAAAGCCTTCGTCGGCACCGGGAATGCCGGCGACGAGCTGGTCGATCATGGTGTCGATGCTGGCGACAAACGGCTCGCGGTGGAGTCCGACGGCCGGATCATCGAAGACCTAGCAGCCGTGATATCTGTAAGGAAGAATGACAGAAATTGAACTCATGGCTGGGAGCGAATGAAGGCGTGGAGGCAGAGGCTGAAGCACAACGCCGCCTTTGAATCCCGCAAATGACGCTGACTCTCGCGCGTCAGGGTTTCGCCGCCGCCGCGCGCTCTTGATCGGCATCCAGCAGCGCTTGGTTGATGTTGAACGCCGCCAGCGTCCCCTGCGCGGCGGCCATGATGACGAGCTGCAAGCCCTTGCTCGTATTGCCAGCGACATACACGCCAGGCACGCACGTGCGCGTCTCGTCGTGCACCACGCCCACGCTGTCTTCCTCGCCGCAGATCTGGCACCCGAGCATTTCCGCGATCGGCGAGCATTGCTTCTGCGTGGAGGCGAAGAAAAGCGTCTGGCATTCCAGAAATTCACCGTCGTCGAAGTGGATGCCCCGGAGCTGTCCGCCTTCGCCTTCGAGGTGGGAGACATGAGTCGTGATCGTCCGCACGCCGTAGCGCAGCAGCTTGACCGAGCACTCGTCCGGGATCGCCTCCACGGAGCCACCGTCGGTGCAAAAGACCACGTGCTTGCTCCAGCCGAGCATCTCCAGCGCGAGGTCGGCGCCGACGTTGCCTTCGCCATAAACGGCGATCGTCTGGTCGCGGTGCTCCCACCCGTCGCAATACGGGCAGAGATGCACACTCGTGCCCCAAAACTGCTCGATGTTTTGCAGCGGAGGCAGGTCGTCCACGAGGCCAGTCGCCAGCAGCACGATGCGCGTCGTCTGCACTTCGCCGTCTGCCAGCGTCACGGTGAACTGCTCTTCGCCCTGCTGCACGTGCGCCACCTCGCCGCGGCGCAGCTCCACATCCGGGTAAGTGCCGAGCTGCTCGCGCGCGATGCGCAGAAACTCCGCCGGGTCCATGCCATCGCGCGAGATGAAGCCATGCATGGCGCGGGAAGCGGTGTTGCGCGGCTTGCCTGCATCCACCAGCAGCACGCGCCGCCGGCAGCGTCCGAGCACGAGTGCCGCACTGAGGCCCGCCGGGCCGCCGCCTACGATGATGACGTCGAGCATAAAGAGAAAGTGCCAGTGATTCGCGCGATCCCGCCGGCGGGCGCGTGTGCCGGCGCAGCCGCCGCCCGGATGGCGCGCCCGTGCCGCCTTGACGCGGCGCGTATTCTTTCCCCACTCCCACCGCGCGCTCCGCCATGTCCACGATCATTACCTTCTGCGAAACCGAGCAGCCCGATGAGGCATTCTTCCGCGCCGAGCTGGCGGGCCACGATGTGCGAGCCGTGGAGACCCTCGGCGATGTGCGCCCGGATACCGAGGTGCTCTCGGTCTTCATCTACTCGCCGATCGACGCGAAGTTTCTCGCGGAACATCCTCGCCTGAAGCTGATCGTGACGCGCTCCAGCAGCCTCGATCACCTCGATCTCCCTGCGTGCCGCGAGCGCGGGGTGGCAGTGAGCTCCGTGCCGGAGAGCGGCGAATCGACGGTCGCCGAGCACACTTTTGCGCTGATCCTCGCGCTTTCGCGCCGGCTGCGGGAGGTCATGGCGCTGTCGCAGGACGTCCACAAGAAGCCCTTTTCCTACGAGGCTGTGCGCGGCTTCGAGCTGGAGGGGAAAACGCTCGGCATCATCGGCATGGGCCGGATCGGCCGCCGAGTCGCGGAGCTCGCGCTGGCGTTTCGGATGCGCGTCCTTGCTTATGATCCGGCGGAGATGCCACCCGCGCTGGCGGCGGAGCGCGGCTTTGCCTGGCGCGAACGCGATGCGCTGCTGGCGGAGACGGATATCCTCACCCTCCACGTCCGCCTTTCCGCCAGCACCTACCATCTGCTCGATCGCGCCGCGCTCGCCCGCTGCCGGCCTGGGGCTCTCGTCATCAACACCGCGCGCGGGCGGCTCATCGATACCGACGCGCTGCGCGAGGCGCTGGAAAGCGGGCAGATCGGCGGCGCAGGGCTGGATGTGCTGGAGGACGAACGCGTGATGCGCGCGACCGCCAGCCAGATCATCTCCGCGCAGATCGTGGAGCGGCTGCACGCCGACGCGGTGCCGGATGCAGCCGGGCGGCCGAGCCGCGTGCAAAGCCTGCGCGATCTCGTGCGGAGCGATGCCATCCTCGCGCGGCCCAATGTGGTCTTCACGCCTCACGTCGCCTTCAACAGTCTGGAAGCCGTGGAGCGCCTGAACGCGGCGACGGTGGAGAACATCCGGGCATTTCTCGCGGGGAAGCCGGTGAACTTGGTGGAGTGATTTTGGCGGAAAGAAGATGCCTTGCAAGCGAGCGGGCAGCGCCTGCGACGGGCTGAACGTCGAACGCTCAACGCTCAACGCTCAACGCTCCGCCCTTCGCTCCACGCTGGACGCTCCCCGCGCGCCCGCCTACCGTTCGCGTCCATGTCCCCTGCCCCCGCTTCCTCCGAACAAACCCTCTGGACTGGCACTTCTTCGCAGCTCCAAAACCTCGGCGTTTATCTCCTCTGCCTCGTGCTGCTCGGCGTGGCCGCGGCGGTCTGGCTCGGCATCGGCATCTTCGCGCAGTTTGCCCCGTATGCTTTGATCGCCGTGGCGCTCGCCGCCGTGGCGCTGCTGTGGGCTCTGGTGAGCTGGATGCGGGTGCGCAGCCGCCGCTTCGACCTCACCACCGAGCGGCTCATGATCACGCAGGGCATCCTCGGCAAAGACACCGAAACGCTGGAGCTCTACCGCGTGCGCGACATGAAGATGACGCGCTCTCTCATGCAGCGGCTCTTCGGCTTGCAAAGCCTGCACCTCATCACCACCGACACCTCCACGCCGTCGCTCACGCTGAACCACGTGCCCGACAGCGCAAACCTCGGCGACCAATTCCGCGCGCAGGTGGAGCACTGCCGCACGAGGCGCGGCGTGCGCGAGATCGACATCGAGTAAAGGCGACCTCTTTCCCGACCCCGCTCTCACGCGAGGACCCAGTGCGGGAGCGTGCGACTTTGCAAACGCGCGGCAAAGAGTGGATGATCGCGACCTTTCATCCATGCACTCCATTTTCCTTTTCGACAAAGACGAAGCCGGCGCAGGTGCCGTCGCGACGCGCGACCAGATCCAGCCCGCGGACACGTGGGATCTCGCGGTGCTTTTTCCCACGCCGACAGCGTGGAGCGAAGCCTTCACGGAGCTGCAAAAGCAATACTCCGAAGTCGCGTGGTTTCAGGGCCGCATCGGCGCATCGGCGCACTCCTTGCGCGAGGTGTTGGAGTTTGAAAAAGCGCTGAGCCTGCGCATCGAGCGGCTCGGGCATTACGCGTCGCTGCGCATCTCTGAGGACAGCTCGGATGCGGCAAACCTCTCGCGCGACGGTCAGTTTGAAAATCTGATGACGCTCATCGGAGAAGCGACCGCATTCATCGCCCCGGAGATCCAGGCGATCGAGGACAGCGCTTTCGCGAGCTTCCTGAAAGACGCCGCACTGGCCGAGTGGACGATCCCGCTGCGCAAGCTCCGCCGGCTCAAGCCGCATACACTCACGGCGAATGAAGAGCGCCTCCTCGCGCTCGGTCACTCCGCGCTGCGCGGGCATCAGGAGACATTTTCGCAGCTCACGAACGTCGATATGAAGTTCGGCAATCTCGTGGATGAGAAAGGCGTCGAGCGCGCGCTCACTCAGAGCTCCTATTCCTCCTTTCTCGTCCAGCGTGACCGTGACGTGCGCAAGCGCGCCTTCCACCAGTTCTACTCCGAGATTTCCGATCACCAGTTCACGCTTGCCTCTAGCTTCGCGAACTCCGTCCGCTCCGATGTCTTCAGCGCGCGCGCCAAAAACTATCCGAGCGCCCGCGAAGCCGCGCTGTTCCAGGACGACGTGCCAGTCGCGGTCTATGACAACCTGATCTCCACCGTCCGCGCGAACCTGCAGCCGCTTTTCCGCTACTACGCCCTGCGCCGCCGCGTGCTGAAGCTGGACGAGGTGCATCAATACGACACCTACGTGCCGATCGTGGCGAACCTCGAAATGCGCACCTCTTTCGATGACGCGATCGGCAAGGTGATCGCCGCCCTCGCGCCCCTAGGCGACGAATACTGCGGCACCCTCCGCGATGGCCTCGGAAAACAACGCTGGTGCGACCGCTACGAGAACAAAGGCAAGCGCTCGGGCGCATTCTCGTCATCGAGCTACGGCAATCCGCCGTTCATCATGATGAACTACAAGCAGGACGTTTTCTCCGATGTCTATACTCTCGCGCATGAGGCGGGGCACTCGATGCACACGTGGCATGCGCAGGCGGCGCAGCCTTTTCAGACCTACGATTATCCGATCTTTCTGGCGGAAGTCGCGAGCACCTTCAACGAAGAGTTGCTCACACACAAACTGCTGGAAGAAACGAGCGATCCGAAGATGCGCGCGTATCTCATCAACCGGCAAATCGATGACATCCGCGGCACCGTTTATCGGCAGACAATGTTTGCGGAGTTTGAAAAAATCGCGCACGCGATGGAGGAACGTGGCGATCCGCTCACGCTCGACACGCTGCGGCAGGCTTACCGCGGATTGCTCGACGCCTACTTCGGCCCGGACTTCGCGATCGACACTGAGCTGGAGCTGGAGTGCCTGCGCATCCCGCATTTCTACAGCGCCTTTTATGTTTATAAATACGCCACCGGACTCAGTGCTGCGGTGGCGCTTTCCGAGCAGGTGATCGAGAGCGGCGATGCGACGCGCTACCTCGGATTTCTGCGCAGCGGCGGCTCGGAATTTCCGATTCCGACGCTGCAACGCGCGGGCGTCGATATGTCCAGCCCGGAGCCGATCGAGCGCACGCTGCGCGTCTTCGCGCAGCGGGTAGAAGAGCTGGAGTCGCTGCTCGGCTGATGGACGTGGAGCGTGGAGCGTCGGGAAAGCCGCGTCCATTAGCCGCTCCACGCTCCCACGCTCCACGATTCCCCGTTGCCGCGCGCGTGAATCCATGTCATTCGCGGCAGCAATCAACGCCCCACTTTCCTCACCTGTGGAAGAACACCACCGCACCCTCGTGGCCGCTCAGGGCTACTGCGAACTGACGATGTTTGACGACGCCCTCGCCGAGCTGGATGCGCTGCCGGCCGATGTGCGCACCGAGCCGACAGTGGTCGAGATGCGGCTCATGGTGCTCATGCAGGCGAAGCGCTTCGGCGCCGCGCTGGTCATCGGGCGGGAGCTTTGCTCGCTGCGCCCGGAGAGTCCTGTCGGCTTCATCCACGCCGCGTTTTGCCTGCACGAAATCGGCCGCACGGAGGATGCGCGCGAGCTGCTGCTTGGCGGCCCGCCCGCGCTGGAAAAGGAGGCGACGTTTCACTACAATCTCGGCTGCTACGAATGCGCGCTGGGCCGGCTGGATTCCGCGCGCGAGCACTTGAAGAAGAGCTTCGAGATGGACCGGAAATATCGCGAGTTCGCAAAGACTGATCGCGATCTCGACCCGCTTCGCGGCGAGTTGAAGTAAGCGGTGGTAGAACTTTGCGCGATGGACCTCGATGGTTTGCGGCGGTGCTTCGCCGAGAACTTCGACACGCGCGGCGAGTTTGGCGCTTCGGTCTCGGTCTGGAGTGAAGGGCGCGAAGTGCTGAGCCTCGCGGGCGGTTTCCGAGATCGCGACCGAACCGAGCCTTGGAGTGCGGAAACGCCGGTGCTCTTTTGGTCGGCGACGAAAGGCCTCGCGGCGGCCTGCGCGCTGCACGCATTTCAGGAGCGCCGAATCCCGCTCACGCAGCGCGTTGCGGAGCTATGGTCGGCGTTCGCACAGGCGGGGAAAGGCGAGATCACGCTGGCGGAGCTGCTGTCGCATCGCGCGGGATTGTCGGCGCTATCGCGGGAAGTGCCGGTGCTCGACCACGCGGCAGTGATCACTGCGCTCGCTGCCGAAGCGCCGCACTGGCCTCGGAGCGAGGGACACGGCTACCACCCGCGCACGTTCGGCTTTCTGCTGGATGAACTCGTGCGCCGAGCGACGGGCCGCACGCTGGGCGAATACTGGCGCGAGACGTTTGCCGAACCGCTCGGTATCGACGTGTGGATCGGCATTGATCCCGCGCACACCGAGCGGGTGGCTCCCGTTTTCCCGGCGCGCTCTTCGCCACCAAAAGGTGATCGCTTCTACACAGAATTCCTGCGTTCCGGTTCGCTTACTGCGCGGTCCTTTGCCTCGCCGCGCGGGCTGCACAGCGTCGCCTCGCTCAATACGGCGGAAGCGCGCACCGCCTCGTTTCCGGCGTTCGGTGGGATCGGCACAGCGGCTTCGCTCGCGAAGTTTTACGCGATGCTGGCGGAAGGCGGCGCGCTCGGTGGACGGCGCTTTTTCCAGCCGGAGACGATCGGCCAAATGACGACGACGCTCACCAATGGGCCAGACCGCGTGCTGCAAATTGACACCGCGTTTTCTGCTGGCTTCATGAAAGATCCCACTGGCCCCGACAGTCGAAAAACGCGCGCGATCTTCGGTCCGTCGCTCCTCGCTTTCGGCCACCCGGGCGCAGGCGGCAGCCTTGCCTTTGCCGACCCGGAACGCCGCCTTGCCTTTGCCTACGTGATGAACCAGATGGAGCCCGGTGTGCTGCCGGGCGAGAAATCACTGCGACTGGTTGAGGCAATTCATGCAGCGTAGCAGCCTTGTAAAAGCCTCGAAGCAGCCGACGTGAGGAGGCTCACTCCTTTCACGCCGGCTCCTGAAAAATCAGAGCCTCCTCACGTCGGCTGCGACAGACCAGCGCGGACCTAGCTCACCTTGCCCGCGATGAACTGCTCGAGCTTCACGATGTCCGCCGCAAATTTGCGGATGCCTTCCGCGGTTTTCTCCGTCGCCATCGCGTCGTCGTTGAGCTGATAGCGGAAGGTTTTTTCGTCCAGATGGATGCGCTCGATCTTCGCCGACTTCGCCGCCGCCTCGTCGAGTTTCTTTTCCACGGGCTCATGGGAAGCAGCGAGCTTCGCGAGCAGGTCGGGCGAGATGGTGAGCAAGTCGCTGCCGGCGAGCTCCACGATTTGCGACACGTTGCGGAAGCTCGCGCCCATCACCTCAGTCTTGTGTCCGAAGTGCTTGTAGTAGTTGAAAATCGTCGTCACCGACTGCACGCCGGGATCTTCCGCACCGGTGAAATCGCGCTTCTGCGCCGCCTTATACCAATCGTAAATGCGGCCCACGAATGGCGAGATGAGCTGCACTTTTGCCTCCGCGCACGCGACCGCCTGCGGCAGCGAAAAGAGTAGCGTGAGGTTGCAGCGGATCCCTTCCTTTTCCAGCACTTCCGCCGCGCAGATGCCTTCCCAAGTCGAGGCGATCTTGATGAGGATGCGCTCGCGCCCGATGCCCCGCGCTTCATAAAGCGCGATCAGCTCGCGGCCCTTTGCAATCGTGCCTTTCACGTCGAAGGAAAGCCGCGCATCCGTCTCCGTGGAGACTCGCCCCGGGACGATCTTCAGGATTTCCTGCCCAAAGCCGACGAGCACGTTGTCGATCACGTCCTCGATCTGCTTCGCGCCGGAAAGGCCGGAGTTCTTTCGGTCGCCGAGCACCTTGTCGAGGATGTGCGCATACTGCGCCTTGGTCGCGGCTTGCAGGATCAGCGAAGGGTTCGTCGTCGCATCCTGCGGCTTGAACTCCCGCATCGTCTCGAAATCCCCGGTGTCTGCGACGACCTTGGTGAACTGCTTGAGCTGGTCGAGCTGGCTCGTTTGAGTGGCGGTGGCGGGAGTGTCGAGAGTGGCGGTGCTCATGGATTCTGTGTGAAAAAAGTGGAGGACCAGACTAAGCAGCGGTTGTGCTGTGGGCAACGGTGAACATGCCTTCCCGCCGCTCCCACGCCGGCACGGGGGCGCCACCGCTCTATGCGGTGCGTCCGCAGCGAAGAACCCTTCCAAACCGGAGGAAACAAGAGGCGGCTGCAACTCCCGGATTTCTCGTTTGCGCATAGCCTCTGCTGCCAAGCGGAAAATCTCCCGCTTTATTCCCCGACCCTCCGATCATTAGGCAAGCCGCGCATGACCTTGATATATGACTGAGACTGTTTGCGGTAGCACCGCTCCATCGCTTCTGGTCATTTCCATGTGGCGACGCATCTCCGTTTCAGACAAACACTTGCGACACCGAGGTGGTCAAAGCTCCCAATGGATGATATACGACTCGTATTGTGACGAATCCACTCCGCCAGTCGTATATCAACAAGTTCGGCGATACCTCGCGCACACCGAGAAATGACG
>CAXSDZ010000003.1:0-54173 GCA_964235505.1 uncultured Chthoniobacteraceae bacterium | reverse complement strand
GCCGCGCCCGAGCTTCCCGAGGGTCACTGGCGTGTCGATGTCGTAGAACGCGGTCGTGCCGCGCGCGATCTGCACAATCCATTCGGCGACCGGGACGCCGTCGGGGACGAAGGATCCCACGATCACCGCATCCGCGTCGCGCACTTCCCCGGCGAAGCGGGTCTGCAATTCCGCAACACTCGCGTAGAGCTCAGTGCGGCAGCCGAGCGGCTGCCGCTGGTCGCGGTTCCCCGCATACCACGGTTGATCGCGCTCGAGGAAAAGGATGTCGTGCCCGCGCGCGGCGAGCTCCCGCACGAGGCCGCGGTAGGTCGTCGCGTGGCCGTTGCCCCAGGAGGAGGTGATGGAAAGGCCGAGGAAGACGAGAGTCATGGCGAGCCTCCTCCGGCTGCAACGACGCCTGCGGCGGGCTGAACGTCGAACGCTGAACGTCGAACGTCGAACGTCGAACGGGTGCCAGCACCGCCGTTTTCCAGCGTTCGACGTTCAGCGTTCGACGTTCGACGTTCAGCGTTCAGCCCCACGCAGTGGCCATCGCTCCGCACCGGTCCCGATTCTAAAACACGCTCTACCTCCTCGGCGCGGTGTGCGTAGGTGTGCTCGGCGAGGACGCGCCGGAACGCCGCCTGGCCAATTGCGCGGGCTCGCTCAGGGGTAAGGTCTCGCAGCAGCGCGGCGACTTCCGCGCCGTCGGGGGCGACGAGGAGCTCGGTCCCGGGATCGAAGAACGTTTCGATTCCTTCCCACGCATCCGAGATCAGGCAGGCTGCGGCGCCCGCCGCCTCAAAGACGCGTGTCGCGGGCGAGAAACCGTAGCGGGCCATGCTTTCGCGCGAGATGTTCAGCACGGCGAGCGGCGTGCAGTTGAAGGCGTTGTGGTCAGCCGTGTAAACGTGTCCCAGCGAGCGGACGTTCGGAGGAATGCCGGCCTTGTCGTGCCAGCCATTGCCGCCGAGCAGGAATTGCGTTTCGGGGAGCAACTCCGCGGCGCGCAGAAAGAACTCTTCCACCCGCGCCTCGCGATCCGGGAGGCGGTTGCCGAGGAAGCCAAGGTCAGCCGAGAACCGCGCGTCGGGCGGGACGGGATGGTGCGTCTGCGGGTCGAGCGCATTGTAGATCGGCACGCACTCGCGGGCGCCGAGCACGCGGTAGGCATCGACCACAGGCGCGCCGCCGCCGTAGGTGAAGATAATGTCGTAACGCGGGATCAATGCGTGGAACGGATCATCTGCATTTCCCTGCACCCGATCGAGCGTGGCGGGCGCATCGACGTCCCAGAATGCCACGAGAGTATTGGCGTTTTGTAGGTCGAGCACGGCGCTTTCCAGCAGCTCGTCAAAGACGCCGACGCCGCTCGCTTTCACCACGAGATCGGCCCCGCGCGCCGCTTCCACCTGTCGCAGAGCGGCGTCTGCCGAGTTTTCATAGACGACGACTTCGGCCCACGGCGGCGGCTCCATGTCGCGGTGCTGCTGCCGCTCATACGCGTCCGGCTCGTAAAAGGTGACGCGATGCCCGCGCTCATGCAGCGCGCGGATGATGCCGCGGTAATAAGTCGCAGCGCCGTTCCAATACGCTGAAACGAGACTGGAGCCGAAGAACGCGATGTTCATCGTCACGCGATAGCCGCGAGACGCGGGGCGGGTTCGGCGCGGGCTTCGCGCAGCCAGACGTGGAGCCGGCGCACCCCTTCCTCCACTCCGACCTGCGGCGTCCAGCCGGTTGCGTCGCGGAATTTTTGGAAGTTCGACACGTAATAGCGCTGGTCGCCCGGTCTCCAGTCGCCCCACTCGATCTGTGGCGCGCTGCCCTCCTGTAGCTCGGCAATGAGACTCATCAGTTCCAGCAGGCTCGTCGTGTTTTCCGGGCCGCCGCCGATGTTGAACGCCTGCCCGGATATCGCGCTGATCTTTTGCCGCGCGATGAGCAGCGCATCGACGAGGTCTTCCACAAAAAGGATGTCGCGCACCTGCCGGCCATCGCCGTAGAGCGTGATGGCGCGGTCTTCCAGCGCCTGGATGAGAAAGTGCGCGACCCAACCCTGGTCCTCCGTGCCAAACTGGTGCGGGCCGTAAATGCAGCTCATGCGGAACACCGCGGCGGGCATCCCGAAGGTGCGCGCGTAGTCGAGGACGTATTGATCCGCGGCGCCTTTCGAGCAGCCGTAGGGGCTATAGAAATCGAGCGGCTGGGCCTCGTCGATGCCGCGGGCGCGGATGGTGGCGTCCGCGGGTTCGTAGCGGTTACCGCGCTGGCGCAGTTCTACGCTGGGGAGGCAACCATAGACCTTATTGGTAGAGGTAAAAATGATTGGCGGCGGCGTGTGCTGGGCACGAGCGGCTTCGAGCACGTTCAACGTTCCGAGGGCGTTCACTTCGAAGTCGAGGCGCGGCTCGGTGAGGCTGGTGGTGACGGCGACCTGCGCGGCAAAATGGAAGATCGCAGACGCATTTTGCACGACCCGTGCGATGGCCGCGGCATCCTGGATGTCACCTGCCTCCAGCCGCACCTGCGTGCCGTGGGTTTCGCGCAGCCACTCGTAATTCCGCTCCACGCCTTCGCGGGAGAGGTTGTCGAAAAGCACGACGCTTTCGCCGCCCGACAGCAGGCGGTCCGCGAGGTTTGCGCCGATGAAGCCCGAGCCGCCGGTGATGAGCACCGGCTTCGCGATGTGGCCGTTGCGCCCGTTGGAGGAAGTGCCGTCCTTTCTCATACCGTGAGCCCGCGGGTGAGGAGTTCGCGCGAGGCGCTCTCGATGTGGTCGATCGCGGTCTGCCCTTCCAGCCATTCGGCCAAGCCGACAAGGCCGTCTTCCAAGGTCACTTGCGGCTGATAGCCGAGGACTTTTTGCGCCAGCGAGATGTCGGCAAAGCAGTTCCGGATGTCGCCCATGCGGTAGCGCCCGGTCACTTCCGCCTCGATCTCCTCCCGTCCGAGCACGCGCGCCATTTTCTCCGCCACGGCGCGGATGGTGTGCGGCTGGCCGCTGCCGATATTGAAGACGTGCCCCGCAGCCTCGGGCACGGTGAGCGCCAGCCGGCAGGCTTGCGCGATGTCCTGCACGCTCACGAAGTCGCGCTGCTGCAAGCCGTCCTCATTGATGAGCGGCGGTTTGCCATTCAGGAAGCGCGCGGCGAAGATGGCGAGCACACCGGTGTAGGGATTGGAAAGCGCCTGCCGCGTGCCGAAGATATTGAAGAACCGCAGCGCGACCGTCGGAATGTTGTAGGCCCGGCCCACGACCATGCACAGGCGCTCCTGGTGGTATTTGGAAATGGCGTAAACCGAAGGGAGCGCGGGGCACTTTGACTCCGGTGTCGGGATCGGCGCGAGCGGCTCGCCGTCTGCGCCGCGCACTTCCCAATCGTGCCGCTTGAGCTGATCCAGCGAGCGCTCCAGCCCTTCCACGCGACTGCCGTCCCTGGCCCGATAAAGCCCTTCGCCGTAGATGCTCATGCTCGATGCGACGACGAGCCGCTGCACTGGGCGTTTGGCGAGCGCTTCCAGCAGCACGGCCGTGCCGAGGCCGTTCGCACTCGTGTAGTGCGCGATCTCATACATGCTCTGGCCGACGCCGACCGTCGCCGCGAGGTGATACACGGCATCAATCCCATCGAGCGCTTTCCAGACCGTGTGCGGGTCGCGCAGGTCGCCGACCATCAACTCGATCTCCGGCGCGAGATACTCCGGCCGCACCGCGCTTTCGCCATGCACCTGCGGCGCGAGGCTGTCGAGTGCGCGCACTTCGTAACCGCGCTCCAGAAGTTCATCCGCGAGATGCGAGCCGACAAAGCCCGCTCCGCCGGTGATGAGTATTTTTTCTGCCATGGAGGGAGGATTTGCAGCAAGGGAGGGACTGATTGCCAGCGCATATTGTTTGAGCGGGTAAATAGGGGAAACCCTGCCGTTCCCAGCATCGTCCCTGATTGGCAGCTCAGTCACTTCCCTTAACAAACGGCTGATGGGTGCGCATTTTTAGTCAGTGTATGCGTCTCCTCACCGCAGCAGAGCCGCGGACTAAAGCGCCGAAACGGTGCTCGCCTGCAATTCGCCGGCGCGGCCCGCAGTCGCGGGAAGAACAAACGGCCTCGCCCGCGACGGCGCTATGGCTGAATGCAGTAGAAGCGCGCCGCATTTCCGCCGAAGATGGCGGCGCGCTCGGAGGCCGGGAGCGCGCGGGTGTAGTCGTCTACTAGCCCGAAGACCTGCTCGTAGCTGCCCGCCAGCAGGCACACTGGCCAATCGGATCCCCACATCACCCGCCCGGCTCCAAAGGCCTCGAATACGACATCGAGATACGGGCAAAAGTCGTCCGCTCGCCACCCGTCGAGTTTCGCTTCCGTCACCATGCCCGACACTTTGCAGAACACGTGCGGCGCTTTTGCCAGCTCCCGGATTTGCTCCCGCCACGGGGAGAGCGTGCCAGCGCGGATGAGCGGCTTGGCGAGGTGATCGAGCACGAAGCGCTGGTCGGGGAAATGGGCCGCCAGCTTGATCGCAGCGGGGAGTTGCTGGGGATAAATGAGAATGTCGTAGGCGAGGCCGAACGTTTTCAGCTCTCCGATGCCGCGCAGGAATGCTTCGCCTAACAGAAAGCGTGCGTCGGGTTCATCCTGCGCCACATGCCGCACGCCGACAAAACGCGGGTGCTTCGCCAACTCCGCCAAATCGCCCGCGACACCATCGGACCGCAAATCGACCCACCCCACGACTCCGCGAATGGCAGGAAAGTGGTCTGCGAGCGTGAGCAGCCAGTGCGATTCGATCAACGACTGCCGCGCTTGCACAGCGACCGAACCACCGACGCCGACCTTTGCCAGCTCACCCCCCATATCGTGCGGCAGCCAGTCGCGATGCAGCGGCGAATACCTGGAGATCCAGGGATACTCCGTTTCGTCGTAAGCCCAGAAGTGCTGGTGGGAGTCGAGCATTTGGGAGGAATCAAAGTGGTTGGGATTGAGAATCAAGCGCTACATCTGAATGCGCACGCTCTGACGGGTGTGACTGCGCTTCCGGTAGCCACGGGCACCCGTTCGTTGCGGCGTCCGCATCTTGCGCGGTTGACCGCTGCTCCTCAATCCTCAAGGTCCCGTTGTAGCGTTCAAAGACAATGGAGGAGGACATGCCGACCGCAAAACTGCAACCGCCGACGCGCCAGAAAAAGCGGTGATCCCGGCACAGTTTTTGCATCAACAAAGCCGTTCCTCCCTTTGCCACTTGTCTGCTCCGCCGTATGCAACCTCAGCGTTTGCTCCTTATTCAAGACGACCCTTTTCTTGGCACCCTTTACCGGGACAAGCTCGAGGAAGCAGGATTTTCGGTCGAGATCGCGCGGGACAGCCAGTCCGGCCTGAAGCGCGTTGAGGCGATGCAGCCCCACGTTGTCCTGCTGGATGCCGTGCTGCCGACAGAGGACGTGGCAGAAACCATCCAGCTCATTCGCTCGCGACCTTCCAGTCAGCGCACTCCCATTGTCGTGCTCCCCGCGTCGCATCATCCGCTTGCCCAAGCCGCTCGGGAAGCCGGCGCGACTTGCGTGCTCGATGTCGGCGCGAGCCCGCTGGCCGACGTCATCACGGCAGCAGCCGATGTCCTCGAAACGGAACTCCCCGCCGGACGCCCGGCTGGCTCTGGCCTGCAACTCGACAGCCGCTGGGAATTCGCCGTGCTCGACGCGGCACCGGCCAGCCTGAGTGCGATGCGCCAGGCGTTGCACCTTCTCATGCACGAGACGGACGACCGCCCCGCCTTGCATGCCTTGCTCCACCGGGTTCACACGTTCGGGCGGCAGATGAGCCTGCTTGGAAATAACGCCATCTCCCACATCGCCGCTGCGCTGGAGACGATGATGTTTGGGCTCGACCAATTCCCAGAACGGCTCGATGCGCTCGCCCTCCGCACACTCGGGCAGGCGGTCGATTTCCTCGCGCTGCTGCTGGAGCGGGAAGCCTACGCCCAGCCGGTGGATCTCAGTGCTGCCCATGTGTTGGTGATTGAGGATGAAGGCAACGCGCGGGAACTGATCGTGACGGCGATGGATCTCGTCGGACTGCGCGCCTCCGGGTTTGAAACCCCGGGCGCCGGTCTCGCAATGCTGGCGAGCGAACGCTGCGACTTGATCTTTCTCGACGTGAATCTGCCGGAAATGAACGGCTTTGAAATGTGCACTCGGGTCCGCGCCTTGCCCGATCACGAGCACACTCCGATCATCTTCCTAACGGGCATGACGTCATTCCAAAATCGCGTGCAATCCAGCCTGAGCGGAGGCAACGACTTTGTCGGCAAACCTTTTAACGTCGCAGAGCTCGGCTTGAAGGCGCTGATCCTGGTTTTGCGAAGCCAGCTCGGGTTCAATTAACGCCCGCTGAACGACCGATTTCCGAATCAGTTGCAGAGTCAACTCCACAATCCACCGCGCAAGATAAAGAATTAACTTGCGCACCAAATGAATCTTCGTAAATCACCCGCTGCCATGTCTTTCTCCCAGCTTCGCATCCGCCCTCTCGCTGCCGCGATCCTGTCGCTTGCTGCCCCTCTCGCGACCACCGCATTTGCTCAAACGACAGCGACCACCGACCCGGTCGGGTTCATCACTTTGAATGTCGCCGGAACGGGCGGCTCTTCCAGCAGCGCGCTTTCCTTCAAGGGTCTCGGACTCACGCGTCCTGTGGAATATCAGGGCAGCGCTGAGACAGTGACCGCCACGACGCTAGTAGATAATGAGGCGACCTGGACGGACAGCCAATTCAACGGTGCAAGTGGTGCCTATTACGTCGAGATCACTTCTGGCCCAGGCGCAGGCACGACCTACGATGTCGCAAGCACTACGGCGGCGAGCAAAACGATCACTGTTGCTCAAAACCTCGCGGTAGGCGTTGCCAATGGCGCGACGTTCAAGATCCGAAAGCATTGGACAATTGGGAGTGTATTCGGAGCGAGCAACGAAGCGGGATTAATGGGCGGCGATGCGAGCACTGCTGACCAGATTCTTATCTTCAATGGCGCGGGTTATGACACTTACTTCTACCAAACATCAGGTTTTGGAACAGGTTGGAGATTAGCCAGTAATCCTAGTGCAGATGCATCTGGTTCAAAGATTTATCCAGAAGATGGCCTTTTGATCAAACGGCAGCAAAATGCAGCAGTAAATGTTGTTCTAATGGGTGCCGTAAAATTGGGACAGACTTCGATACCAGTGGTGCCTGGCACGAATTTTCTTGCGAATGTTTATGCTGCCCCGATGACGCTAGCTACAAGTGGGCTTTTTACCGGCAATGTTAACACTGGTTTGGCAGGTGGCACATCCAGCACGGCAGATCAGGTATTACTTTGGAACGGCACCGGTTATGATACATATTTCTATCAAACTGGTGGATTTGGGACAGGGTGGCGCAACGCTAACAATCCTTCAGCGGATGCTGGATCTACTCCTATTCCGGTTGGCGTCGCTGTCGTAGTGAAACGCAGTGCTGCAACTGCATTCGACTGGAAAGCTCCTCAGCATCCGGCTACATTGTAGTTGCCTTGTTCGCATCTTTCTCTGAATTGTTTCTGCCCCTATGAACCACAAAAAGACGGGATTGTTTCTAATTGCGAGTGTTGCACTTGTGGCAGCTTCACCAGCCGCGAGTATCGTTTGGAATGCTGCTAGTGATGCAGGCGTTGCGATGCCAAATGGATCTATGG
This sequence comes from uncultured Chthoniobacteraceae bacterium, assembly GCA_964235505.1. Classification (GTDB taxonomy): domain Bacteria; phylum Verrucomicrobiota; class Verrucomicrobiia; order Chthoniobacterales; family Chthoniobacteraceae; genus CAXSDZ01. Next base: position 46,487 of record CAXSDZ010000003.1, on the reverse strand, counting down.
TGACGATTGGTAATCTAGTTCGTCTGGGCTGGTTTGATGTCTCAGATACAGCAATCCAGCAGAATGCGCTCAATCTTACGTATTTGGATTCGCATTTTCATCAGCTCGATTTCGATCGGATTGGCGGCCCTGAAGTAAATAACTCGCCAGGTTACTGGGCAGAATCGGCTGATGTGGATACACGACCCTCAGTTTCTGCGGTAGCCGGAATGCAGATGATGCTTTGGGCTTTCGCTTCTTCAAATAACACTTCACTTGCCCAAAGTTTAGCCACTGCTACTCATCAAGGGATTTTTTACTTTGATAAAACTCAGAATAACAGGTGGGCAACACCTGGGGATCCTGAATCGGGGTTACCTTCACAAACCTCGATTGACTTGGGCGATTTAAGTGGTCAGGGAGCTTCAAACTCGATGCTCTTGTCTGGCGCTCGAGTTTTAGTAGGTAGTTTCCCGACACCTTCTGGCGGTGCGCTGAATGCTCCAAACTTCGCTCTGGCGGCTGTTCCTGAGCCGTCAGTTGCCCTTATGGCAATTCTCGGCGGTGTAACATTGCTGCAGCGGCGGAGGCGGGTTACCTGACAAGTAGCTGCAACGATCTCTTCTAAGCGAAGGCAAGCCGCACGGCTTGCCTTTGTGCTTTGGTGACGGTCGTTCTGATCTTTCTCCTTCAGTTTTATGCCTCAGTTTCGTTACGTCGCGCGCAACACGGAGGGAAAGTTGCTGGATGGGGTGATAACTTGCAATGATCGTGCGGCTGCAATCCGGCAAGTGGAACAGCAGCGGTGTGTGCCGATCAAGATAGAAGGCATCGCCGAAAACGGGGCGAGTAGCTCCAGCACTGGAAAGAAGAGCGCGCCGTCGAAAGCGACCGTGAAGGCCGGGAGCACTGCGACTTCGCCCGCAAAAAGCGCCAACGCACCGGCGGCTCCAGTTGAGGCAACCTCGGTAGCGACGATGACTTACAACCAGCAATATCTTTTCACTGAGCAGCTTGCCCATCTACTCACCTCGGGCATGACGCTGGATGAGGCGCTCGGGATCCTGGAACGCCGCATGAAACATCCGCGGCTCCAGGGGCTTTCACGCGGTTTGCACCAGGCGTTGATTGATGGTCGCAGCTTGTCACAAGCATTGCGCGACTACCCGCGGATCTTCTCTCCGCTCTATGTGAATATGGTTGCGGCAGGTGAGGTCAGCGGGGCACTGGCGGATATCTTAAAGCGCCTTGTATCGCACCTCGCAGAGATCAAAGGGCTGCGTGATCGCGTGCAGCAGGCATTGGTTTATCCTGCGGTGCTCGTGGTTGCCGGCATCGGGATGCTCATCCTCTTCATGACGAAGATGGTGCCGGAGCTGAAAAACTTCTTCCTCGATAGCGGCCGCCCACTGCCGGGTCCGACGCGCTTTCTTCTGGAGTCAAATCGCATGCTCACCAGCTACTGGTGGGTCGGTATCGTCATCGGGATCCTAGGGGTGATGGTGTTCAAGGCTTTTACGCGTTCCCCGCAAGGACGGTTTGTCTGGGACAGCTTCCTGTGGCGGGTGCCGCTCTATTCGCTCATCACGCGCTACCGTTATTACGCGCAGTTTGCCCGCACTCTCGGCACGCTCGTGCTCAATGGCGTGACGCTGCTGAAAGCGCTCGAACTGCTGGAGGAGATCTCCGGCAATGAGCTCGTGCGACGCAAGATGGCCGATGTGCGGCGCGCCGTCGTCGATGGCGCCACGCTTTCCACTGCCCTCGGAGAGCAGAAAATCTTCCCCGAGCTCTTCGTAGATATGATGGCCGTGGGCGAACAGACCGGCCGCTTCGGGGACACGATGCAGAACATCGCCGATGTCTATGAACGCGAGCTCGACAAGCAGGTGCAAATCGTCACTACGCTCATTCCGCCGCTCGTTATGCTCGTGATCGCGGCGGCAGTAGGCTTTGTCGTTTATAGCATCTTGAGCGCTGTCTTTGGCCTGACTGCAGGCTTGCGCGCGGGCATTCACTAGCCTACGGCTCTGCGCGTCGCTTTTGCAGCCGTTCGCCCATGCTCCGCTTCCCCTGCTCTGCTGTGTGCCGTTTGCTGCTTTGCGGGTTGATGCTGCCGCTGAGCCTCCTCGCTCAGGAGCTCCGCGAGCAACCGATACCATTCTCGGTGTGGCTGGACCTACGCTCACTCGCCCGTCCGTCGGCACCGAGCATTGCGCTGCCAATCTGGCTGGAGACCTTCCAAAGCGAGCATTTCCCGGCGCGGGATGCAGCGCCCGAACACACCGCACTCCGTCTCCGTCTTCGTCGAATGGCGCACCTGAATGACGAGATCGAGTTGCGGGTCTTCTTCCAAGATGAGGCGGAAGCCCGCCCCGTCGTCACTGGCTGGACGGAGACCGGCCTGCTGCTTTACCAGTCGGACCCGCTCGGCTGCGGAATCGGACTACCGAGTTCGGAAAAACTCACTGTCGCAGTCGATGGCATCGATTATCTCGAAATCACCGTGCCCGGTGACGGACAGAACATAAGTGGGATTTTCCTCACAACTCTGCGCAAGACTGAGACACGTTTCGCATTCGACTTCCCGAATCAGCCGACTTCCGATGCGTTCGGTGATCTTCCGCCGTCCCGTCCAGACGCATTCGATGGCCTGCTCTTCGGCCGGGTCAAAGCCACGTTGGAACTAGGAGTGACGAAGCTTTCCAGTGATTCCGGCGAGCGCGAAACGGTATTCCTGATCGAACTGGATCGTCAGCCGCTCATAGCCATCGTGAGCTTTGAAGTGCTGCACGCCGACATTGCAGAGCCGCCAGCGCTTTCCGTCAATGGACGCCCGCTCGGCCCGGCGCACCTCTTTCTCCCGGACCTCGCCGACCCGGCTTATCGCGGTGAAGCGCGCCCGATGGAGGCAGACATGCGCTTTCGTTACGCGGGCTGGCTGCGCTGCCAGAAAGTCATTCCGGGTTCCGCCTTGCGCGCGGGGTTGAACCGGCTTGTTTTGGGCGTAAATAGAAATGCTGGCTCCGTTGCAGTTCGCAACGTGGAAGTGCAGCTCAAGCATAACTGGCAAAACCTGGACTACACACTCACGCCATAACCCCTCCGAAACCTCTTTATGAAATACGCAAACGCTTCTAAACACGGCTTCACGCTGCTGGAAATCATGCTCGTCGTCATGATCATTGCGCTTCTCGTCGGCGGCGCGATTAAGTTCCTCATGCCGAACCTCGACATCGGAAAAGGCGTCCGGGTGCAGGGCGATGTCAGCGCGATTTCAACCTCACTGATGGTTTATGAGAATACCTTTGGTCTGCTGCCGAGCACCGACCAAGGATTGAAGGCGCTGATCGTGAAGCCCGAAGGCGAACCGCACCCGCGCGGCTGGCGGCAGCTAATGACAGACATGCCGCGCGATCCCTACACTCAACAGGAGTATCACTACGAAAATCCCGGGAAGCATAACCCGACGAGCTACGACGTCTATTCTGTCGGCAAGGACAAGGTGCCAAATACCGCTGATGATATCGGCAATTGGGCAACCGAATGATGTCGGCCTAGCGAGCGACTCCAGTCGTTCAGACCTTCAGTGAAAAAGAGCGGCCACCCTCGCGGATGGCCGCTCTTCTAAGTATTTGAACGAAAGTTTTGCCGGCTTGCGGTTTGGGGTGCGGGTGGAAGGCAGTGGTGAGTAGTCAGTGCTTAGAACTCGGAGGTAAGTAGTGAGTGTCCAGTGCTCAGCCGAGAAGCGGCAGCGGAGTAGAGCCCCGGGTGGAGCGAAGCGGAACCCGGGGAATGCGTGCAAAACGCCATCAGCCCCGAAAGGGAGCGGCGGAAAGGCCGCATCGACAGCACGCATCCAAACGGCAGACGTTCATTTCCGTCGCCTAATCCGGGAATGGCCGTGCCCGCGTGCCAAACCCGGGTTGCGCTCGCCTGAGGCTCGCTCCACCCGGTGCTTCCTTCCGACGGCGCTTCGCGGCTCAACGCTCTACACTTCACGACTCCTGCCCCACGCACCTTTTCCAGCGTGAGAATGCCGTGGAGCTTTTGCGCAGACACTTAGGTTCAAGGTTAGGGAGAGCCGGAAATCGCTGACACATCGCAGCTTAATGCTTCCGCAGCTCCCGCAGTTCCCGCGAACGAATCGCAATGCGGGCAGACCGCGGCTCAACGGTCCGTGTTTCGGCTTACGCCCATCACACCTTCATCCGCACGACGACTCTCGTCCCGGTCGTTGTGGCTGATTCCGAAGACACCTACCTCCGAACTCCGGGGACCGTAGTATTCGTTGTGGCTGACGCCGAAAACACCTTCGCCACGCTCATACGTCTTCAATCGATCTGTCCAATAGCCACCGCCTTTTTTAGGCGAATACAAGTCGCGGCGCGTCACTGGCGTATTGCAGGCAGACAACGTAACCGCGGCACAAATGAGCAGGAGGGGAAGGGCTAATTTCACGCGCGGGATGGGAGCAGGAGCCCGCGGGGAGTTCAAGGCGCAAAGTGCAAATGCCACAGTCTCGTGTCACGTCTGTCTTCCAGAGCAGGTGCGGCTTGGTGGGCCTGCCGGAGGAGCGCTCAGCCGAAGGAGAGATTGTCTTTCGCAGCCCCGCGAGGCCTTTCGAAGCGGCATCCAGAAATGGAGCTTCGCTGCTGCACACTCCAGCCTTGCCCCAGATTCGGGGACCGCTACTGTTTCCGCCCTTTGTTTCTTGCCGCCAATCCAATGATCATAGTCACCAAACCCGACGCCACCGAGGATCAGATCCAGCATATCGTCGATCGCATCGTCGAGTGGGGGTTCAAGACCGATGTTAGCCACGGTGAAAAGCGCACCGTGATCGGCGTCATTGGCGAGGAAGACGCCATTCGCGAAAAGCCAATCGCGGCCATTGCGGGGGTCGAGTCAGTCACGCCCGTGCTGAAGCCTTACAAGCTGGTGTCGCGCGAATTCCGCGGCGGCAACCACTCGAAGGTCAAGATTGGCGACGTCGAGATCGGGAACGGACGGGTGGTCATCATGAGCGGCCCGTGCTCGGTGGAAAATCGTGAGCAGATCACCTCCATCGCCCGGGACATCAAAAAAGCGGGAGCCCGAGTGCTTCGCGGCGGCGCCTTCAAGCCGCGCACTTCACCTTACGCATTTCAAGGGCTCGGCGTGGATGGCTTGAAGCTGCTGGCAGAAGCGCGCGAAGAAACCGGTCTGCCGGTCATCACCGAGATCATGGACACGAAGGATCTTGAAGTGATGGAGAAATACGCTGACTGCCTGCAGGTCGGTGCGCGCAACATGCAGAACTTCTCGCTGCTGAAAGAGGTCGGTCGCTCGAAGCTCCCCGTCATGCTCAAGCGCGGCATGAGTGCCACAGTGAAGGATTTGCTGATGAGCGCGGAATACATCCTGAGCGAAGGCAACTTTAACGTGCTGCTGTGCGAACGCGGCATCCGCACCTTCGAGACCTACACACGCAACACGCTCGATCTGAACGCCGTGCCCGTGCTGAAAGCTGAGACCCACCTGCCAGTCGTCGTCGATCCCACTCATGGCGTCGGCTTGCGCGAGCACATCGGGGCGATGGCACTCGCGGCGGTCGCTGCCGGCGCAGACGCTATCATGGTGGAGGTGCATAACTCGCCGGAACTCGCGAAAAGCGACGGCGAACAGGCGTTGCTGCCGGGTGAGTTTGAAGATCTCGTCGGCCGCATTCGGAAGGTGGCAGACGCAGTCGGACGCGCAGTCTAACGCGCCGTTTTCAGGCTCGCGGTGGGTTGGCGCGAGCGCTTCACTTCGCCTCATGCTCCGCTTTCCGCTCCAGCTTCGGTTTAAACTGCTTTCCCTCGCGCCGAGTGTCTATGTCCTCGACGAGGCGGGCGAGGAAGTCTGTTTCATCCGGCAAAAGCTTTTTCGCCTGCGCGAGTCGATCACCGTCTATCGCGACTCCAGCAAACAGTCGTCCATCGGGTCGATCGAGGCGGACCGCATCATCGACTGGTCCGCGCGCTATACCTTCCTTGATGCCGACGGGAAAGCTTTCGGCGCGGTGGGGCGGCGCGGTGCCCGATCCCTCTGGCGCGCGCATTACGATATCTTTTCCGCGGCGGAGTCGAAGGAAGTCACGATGACGATCCAAGAGGAAAACCCATTTGTGAAACTGATCGACGGCCTCTTGCAAGCGGTGCCGATCGTCGGTCCAGCCTTCAATATTTTCTCCGGCTTCTTTTTGCACCCGACTTACGGCGTGACCGCGCGCGACGGCGCAAAAGTCGCCCGCCTCCGCAAACGCCGGGCATTCTTTGAGGGCCGCTTTACGCTGGAAAAGCTCGGCGCGCTTTCGCCGGAGCAGGAGATGGAAATCCTCCTGAGCTGCCTGATGATGCTCCTGCTGGAGCGCTCGCGCGGATGACAGAGGCGGGAAGCCTGGCGAAGCGCAGCACTACCAAAAGCGAATGGACAGTCCTACTTGGTCGTCGCAGTGGGCAGCTCCTGAAGCGCTACTCCGGGATTCTGCTCGCCGAAATAGCGCAGCGTCCACGAGCTGGGAAAGAGCACGCCGGGCTGCCCGGCACTGTCCCACGCGACCCGGCAGCCAGTCGGCAGTTTCAGCGTCTTGGGCTCGACGCCCGGTGGGAGCCACTTGAACGCTTCCCACGTGGCATTTTCCAACTGCGATTCCGCCCCGTATTCACTCCCGAGCCGATACTGCACGACTTCAAATTGAAGCGGACCCACCGCTGCGAGCAGCGGCACTTTTTGCACCGCGTCGCGCAGCTCGAAGACCTGCACGACGCCTTCTTGCAAGAGCTGCTCCACACCTTGGCGGAATTGCTTGAACTTGCCCGGATTCGGATTGTGCAGAAACGCAAAGCACTCCGGTGGAAAACGCGGAATCTCGTGGTAGGCGATGGATGGATCGGCAGTGAGCGTGTCGCCAATCCCGAACTCCGAATGCCCGACGAGCCCGATCACGTCTCCCGCGAATGCCTCGTCCACCGTTTCGCGCTCCTGTGCAAAAACCTTGTGGGCAGAGGAGAGCCGCACTTTCTTCCCGGTGCGCCCGTGCGTCACCGTCATGTCGCGCTCGAAGCGGCCTGAGCAGATCCGGAGAAACGCAATCCGATCGCGATGGCGCGGATCCATGTTGGCCTGGATTTTGAAGATGAATCCGGAAAAAGGGCCGTCCAACGGAACGAGCGCCGAAGGCTGAGACTGCGTTACTTCACGCGCCAGACCCTCGGCATTCGACCCTCCACTTTCCCGTGGCACCGGGGGCGTGGAGCGCTCCAGAAAGGCATCGAGCAGCAACTGCACACCGAAGTTATTGGCTGCCGACCCGAAAAACACCGGCGTCTGCTGACCGCTCAGCACCTTCGCTTCGTCGTAGTCCACGCCAGCGATGTCGAGCATCTCCAGATCCTCCGTCGCCTGCTCGAAATCACCTGGATCGAGCTTTTCACGCACAAATGGCTCGTTGATCGACCCGACCTGGACTGGAGCGCGATACGCGCCCTGCGGTGTCTTCTCGAACAGATGCACCGCCTGCGTCTGCCGATCATAAACGCCACGGAAACCAAACCCGGTTCCGAGCGGCCAGTTCACAGGATAAGCGCCGATGCCGAGCACACTTTCGAGTTCATCCAGCAGCGCGATCGGCTCGCGAGTCGGGCGATCACACTTGTTCATGAAGGTGAAAATCGGAATGCCGCGGCGGCGGCAAACTTCAAACAGCTTGCGCGTTTGCGCTTCGATTCCCTTACCCGCATCGATCACCATCACCACCGCATCCACGGCGGTGAGCACACGGTAGGTATCCTCGGAGAAGTCCTTGTGGCCGGGCGTATCGAGCAGATTCACGCGATAGCCGCGGTAATCGAACTGCAGCACCGTGGAACTCACCGAGATCCCGCGCTTGCGCTCCAGCTCCATCCAGTCGCTCGTCGCGGCGCGCGCATTTTTCCGCGCTGTCACCGACCCGGCGAGCTGCACGGCACCACCGTAGAGCAGCAGTTTTTCAGTAAGTGTCGTCTTGCCGGCGTCCGGGTGGGAGATGATGGCGAACGTGCGGCGGCGCTGAATTTCCTCAAGCATGCGAAAAGGGTGGCGACTCTTCCGCACTTTTACCGCGTGTGCAAGGAGTCGGTGACATAGGGCACTCCCCTTGCTACTCTCACTTTGCCGTTTCGCCCCTCCCGTTCACCGATTTACGACTGCACCCATGCCTTCCCTGCGTATCAAGCTCCCGGACCTAACCGAAGCCACCTACGCGCTCATCGGCGACCGAATCACGGTCGGGCGCCGCCCGGACAACACGATCCAAATCATCGATCGATCGGTCTCGGCGCATCATGCCGAGCTGGTGCTGGAAAGCAGCGGGCACTTGCGCTTGCATGACCTGCAATCGACGAATCTGACCTTCGTGGATGGAACTCCGGTGTCCGATTTCCACCTGCGCAGCGGATGCACAATCACGTTCGGATCAATCGAGTGTTTTTACGATCACACGCCGAATCTGGTGAAAGAGGAAGAGCCAAAGCTCACACCTTCGCAGATGGAAAAGGACATCGCTTTTCTACGGGCTGACAACCAGGAGCTCATGAACACAATCACTGGGCTGCAGCGGCGGATCGACATCCTATCCTCCGCGCGGTTGATCACCAAGAGTGACGCGGGAAACGCGGGCACGCCTGAGCAGGTCAAACGGGTCATGCAGGAACGCGACGAAGTGAACTTTCAAAACAGCGGGCTGAAGATGGAATTGGAGCGGCTCCGCGAAGAGTTGGTGGCGACCGCGCGGGAACGCGACATCGCACGCCAAGCAAACGAATTCCTCCAAGGCGAGAAAGCGGCTCTCCAACGGGAGGTGTTGAATCAGGACAAAGGCACGACACAACGCATCATGCTCCCGCTCCAAACGAATCAGCCGAGTGCAATATTGCACCATGAAGACGTGCAAAGTGCGATGGGAGTGGCCTGACGGACGGCCGAGCTTGGGTAAGGACGGGAGCGGGGAAGTTCCGTCGCAGGCACAAATGTTTCGGAGGGGTAGCGGTTGGCCAGAATTTTGAAACTCAGCACACGAGTTACGCTTCTTAGCCCCGCACAGGCACACCGCGACCTACATAGCGTCAATCGCACTCTGCTCTCCCGTTCACTCTTTCAGTTCGATGCTCAACTTGCCGCCCGTGCTGCCACCGACGTGAAAGCCACCGCCCCCGTTCACCTTTTGTGAAAGCACCCCGCTGACGTTGTATTTCACACGGGTCGCAGGGTCCGTGAACGAGCCAGTGATGGCTCCGGTGGAAGGCGTGATCTTCAACTTGAGCTTGTCAGCGCTGAACTGATCCACCGCAGTCAGTTTGCCAGTCGCGGAGAGGTTCATGGCCCGTGGCGTCGGAACCACACCCGGCATGGCAAGAGTCACGCTTAGATTTCCAGTTGTGATTTCTGGGCCTAGCAAAGGCAATGGCAAGATCGCGGGAAGACCACCTTTGGCAGCTTGCGGTGCGACATAGCGCGACCCAGTGCTCTGGAGCATCGTGCCTGCGGAATCCACGTCCGTGGGCCGGAACCAATGGACTGTTCCGCCGAGATCGCTTTCCTCCTTCAACTCCCACGCTAGCGGTCCAGAGGCGCTGCCCGTGCCGCGGCTCAGCGCCACATAGAACGGCGCAACGCCTTCGGCGGAAAGGCTGTGACTTGAAGAAAACGCCGTGCCGTCCGCAAGCTTGCCCGAGATCTTCACAATCCCTGTCGGCGTCACAAAAAGCGTAGCCATTCCGCTGCCAGCCGTGCTTGTGGAATCCGCAGGCGGCAGCAGCAAAGTATATTTGCCGAGCCAGGCCGCAGGCACATTCCGCAATGGCACTGCTGGGTTTGGCTTGGCGGTGAAGACAGCGCGATCGGCATCAAACATGAGTGGTGCCGCAGCTCCCGTGATGGTGCCGCTCGCCTTTTCTTCTCCGGGTGCTCCAGCAATCTGGAATTGTAACGAGAAGGCTGTGTGGGGAATAGCCAACGTGCCGCTCTCACCGTCGCTGTTCAGTAATCCTTTGAAACTGTGGCTCAAACCACCAACGACGAGTTTTCCGCTGAATGTGCCGGTGGGCGAACTCACGAAAGCAATGGCGCCAGTCGTCGCATGAGTAGCGGGATCAGAGGTGACCAAACCATTCCAAGCGCCTTTGAGATCGCCAACAGGCGACGGCGAGAAGGTTGCCGTGAGCTCCAATGTTTCGGGCATTACAAAGGTGAAGCTAGCGTCGGACGACTCCAGTCCGCCACTCCAGCCAGAGAAGACGAAACCGGCATTAGGCTTGGCGCTGATCGTAATGCTGTCACCTGCCGTGCGCGAGGAACGGCCAAGGAAACCTGCTGAAACCGTGCCTGCACCACTCGTGAACACACTGAGGTTGCCAGCGCCTACCACCACGCTGAAAGTGCGGGCGGTTTTCAGCTTTCCATCGGAGACAAACAGCGTGATCGATCCTGAACCAGTCTGCGCAGTTGCAGGAGTGAGCGTGACCGTCCTGTCGCTGCCACTGCCACCGAGCACAACACCACTTGGCGGGAAAAGCTTTTTGTTCGAGGAGGTAGCAGAAATGAGCAAACTGCTCACGGGCGTGTCCGCATCGGCTACTGTAAATGCAATCGGTGCGAACGCGTTGCCGGCCGGACCGGCTTGATTCGCAATTGCGCTGATCGTTGGCGCGTCGTTGGAAGAGCTAACGGTTACCGAGAAGCTCGCAGTGGCCGGAACTTCACCGCCGTCACTCACGGCCACCTTGATCGTCGCGCTGCCGCTGCCATTCACGACCGGCCGAATAGAAATCGCGCGGCTCGTGCCAACACCCGAAAGCACGATGTTTGCATTCGGAATCAGCTCAGCATTCTGCGTCTCCGCGGTCACCATCAGCGTCGAAGCCGGAGTGTCGCGATCCGCAATTTCAAAGGGCAACATCACCGCGGAGCCATCCTCCGGCAGCGTCACATTCGAGAGACCGCTCACCGTCGGTGCGTCGTTCACGGGAGCAACGGTCACGGAAAACGTGCGTGTCGTGGAAAGCGCGCCATCGCTAACAACCAAGGAAACTTCGGCTGAGCCCGAGCGCTCCGGCAGGGGCTGAAGCTGAAGGGTTCGGCTCGTGCCTGTGCCGCCGAGAAGCAGACGACTGGACGGGAAAAGGCCCGGGTTTGACGAACTCACCTGCACAGCGAGGCTGGAAGCGGGCGTGGTATCGTCGCTCACTGAGAAAGCAACTGAGAACGGCCCATCGTCTTCGTTCACCGTCTGCGGGACGATTTCGGATACCGTGGGAGAATCGTCCACGGGTGAAACCGAGATGTTCACAACGGCGCTCCGCGTTGTCCCACTGAAGTGCGAAACCACCATTTGCGAGAGGCGCGCGACTTCACCGGGAGAAAAGGCGGTGCTCCAGAGCGCCACTTCATCGAGCTTGCCATTCAGCCAGCGGTCGGTGCGCGTGGTTGCTACACTGTGGCCACCGACGACCATTGGCACTGCCTGCGAGAAGTTCAACGCGGTGCCTGCGGCTTCAAATGCCTTTGCTCCATCGAGATAGAACGATGCCACGCCTGCCCCGCCGGCTCCGGGCACAAACGTCACCGCGACATGGTGCCAAACTCCCGCTTCAACTCCCGGAACAGCGGCGGAGCGGTTACCCGCAAAGGCAAACTGCACCGCAGGCGTTCCAGCCGGGCAAGTAACAAACAACTCACCGGCCACACCCTCGCCGGAGCCATCACCGAGGTGGAAAACCATGTCTTCATCGTCCAGCGCATCACGCTTGAACCAGCAAGCAAATGTCCACGGCGACGCGCTGAAATTCAGCTCGGTCGCTGGGATGTCGCGCGTCAGCCGTGCGGCTGTGCCGTCGCGCGTTTCCACCAGTTGGAGCGCTGTGCTGTCGTAAAGCGCGAGCGTATCCGCCACATCGTCGCTGGAATAAGAAAACTCGCCGCCACCAATGGCGCTGACTCGTCCGCTGCGACCGAAGTTGGAGCGATCGTCAGCCTTTGCATCGGTGAGGTCATCCGGGCCTTCAAAGGAGTAGTAAAGCAACAGGCGGGACTCGAGCGACTGGTCGGTCGCGCTGAGCTCAAACGATGCGGTGCCATTGTAATCTTTCTCCGGCGTAAAACGTGCCGTATGGCCGTCCGGCAGCAGTTCCACCGTGCCATGGAGTGGGTTGCTCAGGGCAAAAAGCAGTTGGTTGTCCCCAGTCTGAAGGTCTGTGGCGATCGACCAAAGCTGGATGTCGATCGGGATTTCTTCGGGGGTTCTTGCCGTCGGCGCATCTAAACTGGGAGGCGAGTTGACGGTGATCGTCCAATCCGTGGCAGTGGAATTATTGTCTGGATCGCGGCAGACAATTTGCAGACGTGCCGTGCCGGTCTGGTTAGTTCCCGGCGTCACCGTCACCATTCGGTTCGCGCCAGTGCCAGTCACTACAACGTCCTTCGCAGCCACCAGCGATAGATTGTCCGACACAGCAGAAAAGCTGAGCAGTGATAGGTCGGTATCCTGATCGGCGACAGTGAAAGGAATCGGCCCAATCGGTGTGTTAAGATTCACAATCAGCGGCGGCAGCGGTGAGATGCGTGGCGTCGCCGGAGCGGTGCCAAAGTTGATGCCGACCTTGTCTGTGGGGACAACGACAGGATTTGCAAAGCCGACCGGCAGAAATGTCCTCGTGCCTGCTTTCGCCGTCAGCGAGTAGCTGCCGGAAGGGAGCCCAACCAACGTGTAACTGCCGTCAGTATTGCTGACCGACGAAAAGGCACCGGTTGAAACCGTCACACCTTCCACTCCGCCCACGTCGTTCAGCACGCGGCCCGAGATGGAATAAGTCGAAGGATTTCCCACCCGCACGACGACCGCAGCGGACGCGATGCCACCGCGCATGTCAGTGACGGTGCAGCGCACAAGGCGCTGAGCCGTCGCACTCCAGCTTTTGGTCGCCGTCGCGCTGTTATTGCCGAAAGTGTTGTCACCGAAGTCCCAGAAGTAGGCCAGCGTGTCATTGTCCGCGTCACTTGCCGCCGCTGTGAATGTCACCGTCGCATTTGGTGCCACTGCGGTGGCGGTGGCGGTGATGCTCAAAGTCGGCTTCCGATTGGTCGGAAATGTTCCGATATTCACCACCACGTCGATCGAGTCCTGCGGCGTGCCGGGGAACTTCGCGATCGGCGTGATATGCACCCCAGTCGGGATATCGGAAAAAGTGCGGCCGATCACGAGAGGCGCATCATCCACGGTGGAGGTAGCCTGCGTCGTATCGAGCAACTCGCTGTTGTCGTTGCCGTTTTGATTGGCCCACAGGATGTGAACGCCACCCTGAGACCAGCGGTTTTGCGTCCAAAGCTGCCGCATTTCCACCCAGTAAGCCTGCGACGCGGTGCGCGCGATCCGCAGCGCACGGCGATTTTTGCCACTCTGCACATCGTGTGAGTAGAGTCGGAATGTGCCGCTTGCACTGACCGTCGTCACGTCGGCGTCGGGGAGCCAGTCGAGGTAATTTTTGTAATGCGAGTTGAAGTGGCTGGCGGGATTGTTGGCCGCCGCGCCCATCGTGTCGAAGTTGTCACCATATTCCACCCGGGAGCCGGTGCCGATGATGGTGTCATCCGGCGTATCCCACGAAGAGGCGTGCCAGAGGCCGAAGTTATGACCGAGTTCGTGCGAAGAAACGCCCTGCCCCCAGTAGGCGTCGTTCGCAAGCCAACATCCTTTCCAGCCCACATAAGCCACTCCCGCAAAGCCAACGGATGGCTTGTCGTCTGTGACCACCATGTCGAAATCGAAGCTGTCTGGGTTGAACCCCGCGCCTCTGGCAGCCGCCCTTGCCGCGTCGAGCATCGTGCCGAGCGAGCTGTAGTTGCTGGATGTTTTCGGCAGTCGCAGGACCGAAGTGATCACCGACCCCTGCCCGACCGGTTGCCAGCTCGCCTTCCCATAGGACATCGCTTCCCAGAAGATTTTGTCGGCTGCGACCATGTTCGTCAGCTTCGTCACCGCACCGGATGCGTCGGTGACATTGCCGGTGTAATCCGAGAAATCGACCCGCATGATCAGCAGCTTTTTCGCGCCCTCCGTCCACCCCGACGCCTGAACCGAACCCGACCCTGGGCCTTGCGCACGCTCCTCAGCCGTCATTTCGCCCAGCTCCTTCATGGCGTGCCGTGCAGAGCAAAAGAAGCGCGGAGGATCGCCAGCGACATCCAGCGCGCTTTCATCCGCATTGACGGTCGTATCCAGACCCGAAACTTCGCAAACCTGATTTCCACCCGCCGCAGCCTTTGCAGCCGCGATTTCGCCTGCCTCCATCGGTCGCGCTGCCGCATCGCTGACCGCCATTCGTCCGTCGAGAACAATGCCGTGAATCGGGATCTTCACCCGCGTCGGCTGCCGGCTGCGGCCCGGCTCCACAAAAGCGGGGAACTCCTCACCCGCAATCCGCGCGATGCGGGATTTCGGCGGAGCGCTCGAGCCGGGCAACGGCACCGTGGCAATCACCATGAGGTCGCCGCGAGCGCTGACCGGCTTTTCCAACTGCGCCGCGACCCGAGCGGGCATCTGCTGCCAGACCATGTTGGGCACGGCCAGCTCCAGCGCGCGGCTGGGGTTTTCCTCGATCATGCGGGCCAGCGGCTCGCGGCGTTGCTCAGCCAGCCGGGCACCCTCGACCTCCAGAGCGGCCCGTTGCGCGGGAGCGGCCTTGGCATAGCGCGTCGTCCATTCTTTGAATTTCGCAAACTCCGGTTCCGCAACCGCTTGCTCCCAGCGGACATCCTGCCGCAGTGCGCGATATTCCGCCGTGAGTTCCGCAGGAGATTTCACCAGCGCATCCTGTCCCTCCTGCCGAGCGGGCATGATCGCGCTGGGTGCTGCTTCTTCACCCGTGGCAACAGGACGAGCGGCGTCGATCGCAGGGGCAGGCGGCGCAGTTTCAGCCACCGGAGCTGCCATGCCCGCCGGAGCCTCTGGCTCAGGTCCGACTGGGTTATCCGCATGTGGAGGACTCGGCAAAAAGAGCCATGCTGCAGCGCCGAGAAAAAGCACGGCAGCGAGAATGAGGAGGAGCGGACGGAAGCGGGAGGAAAACACGGCGGGCCTTTTCTAGCTTATAGGATTGGACTTGCAACCGGAGAACAGCCCCTCGCCAACGGTCAGAACCGGCGTGTCAATTTCGGGAGAGGGGTTGGCTTCCGTGAAATTGAATCGGATTTCCTCCCGTCGCTCCGCTCAGGGAAATTGCGCACGTCCAAATAGGTGGCGGGATCAGTTCCGATCTTCAAACGCGCCACGTGCGGGCGGATTGCGCGATGCCCCGCACTTAGAAAGCGCCCTTGAGCACGGAAAACTCCGGAAATCGCACGAGTGTCACCACGCGGGCAGTGAGAACGCTGAGCATTGCCACATGCACCGCTACGATGATGCCGTCGCTCCAGGGCTTTGCCAGCCTGCGCCGCAGCACCTCCGCGCCCCACGCCAGCGAAAACGCCATCGGCACGTAAAGGCTCATGACGAAGCGCGCGACCGCAGCATGGTGCGCATACCAGCCAAACGCGAATAAATGCACAAAGAACAAGCCGGCGACCATCAGCGTGGCGATGCGGGCGGTCGCGTCCAGCGTGCGCCAGCCGCCCGCCGCGACAAGGCCCGCCGCGAGCAACCCAAGCGCGAGAAGATATGCCCCGCGCAAGACGATGATGCGGTTGATCGGGCTGAGCGGCTGCCCGTCCCTCCACTTTTCCGCCCCGGCTTTCCACCGCAGCGAGCCGCTCCAGAGCAGTGCCAGTTGATTGCGCGCACCGGTGGTGAGCCGCTCGCTGAAATCGGCAAACGTGTGGGTCCGCACATAGTTGCGGAAGCTCGGCCGCTGTTCTTCCGGCACCTCGTGGATGCGCTTGGGATTCAGCCGGGCTAGGTTCGGGGCTACTTCGGAGAAATCCTTTGCCCAAAAGCGCTGCGCTGAGGCGGAGTAGAACGGCGCTCCATACACTCGCTGGGAGTAAAGCGCGCGCGGCGCAACGATGGCCCCATAAATTAAGATGAAAAGCACCGCGCCGATCGCAAGCCGGCGACCCGTCCATGCTCGATCCGCGGCGAGATTTCCGCTCCGCCAGCTCACCCACCACCGGCAGGCGGAAGCGGCGACAAACATGCCCGTGAGTAGCGTGACGGATGGTTTCGCGAGATACGTGCCTCCGGCCAGCCCAACCATCAGCGTGTAAAGCCAGAGTGGATTGCGACGCAGAGACGCCAGTGCACAAACCCAATACCCGAAAAACAGCACGTAAAATAGCGGCTCCGCTCCGAAGTAACTCCCGATCGGCACCAGCACGGCGAAGCCCGCCAGAATCGCCAGATTCACCGCCGGCAGCAGAGGAACGAAGCGCGCGAAAACCAACCCAAGCGCCAGCGCGCCGCCGACGGCCAGGCGGAGGTTGAACTTCTTCCCAGCCGCAAAAAATGCCTCCCGATCCTCCTCCCAGACCACGCTCGCCAGCCAGACAAACAGCGGATTGCGGATGCCGTCAGTCTTCGTCGGCCACCAATCCGCACGCGACGCTTTGGCCAGGCCCATGTAGGCGCTTTGGTCCGCCGCATGAAGATCGGAGTTCGTCTGCTCGATGAGCCGCTGCCCGATGTGCAGCTCCAATGCTGCGAGCCCGAGCAACAGCGCGACGAGCACTCCCCATTGAAGCAGCGAAAGCGGATGCCGCAGCATCCACCGCATGACGGCGAGCGACGGACGGGCGAGCTCGTGGATGGACATGCGCGCGGTGTTCTAAGGGAAGCAAAGCCGCACGCGCAAGCGGACTCCGGCACCGGAAAGCCTGCCCGCGCTACGCTGCACCGAGCAGCGCCGCTACCTCCGTCTGCACCGCGGCGATTTCCCCGAGCCGCAGCCCAGGATCGGGGATCACGAAAACTTCACCGGTTTTGGCGAACTCGTAAATCCGGGTGATCGCACCGCCCTCGCCGCGCCGGGTCTCGACCTCCTTCAGCAGCCGCTTGCGCTCCAGCATCAGGGCGAGGATGTAGCGCGTGTTCGTGTGCTGCGGTGAATCTTCTGCCATGTAGCGGCGAAGCAATTCCTCGGCCGTTCGCTTGCCGAGCGCTTCGGGCGGCGCGGGCGCGGGCGGCTCGTATTTGGAGCGCCAAAACGAGAACGGTTTTTGCGCGTCGCGCGGGCGCTCGCGAAAAGACGCCTCCCGCACATCTTCCCGCCGGAAGCCCTCTCCATCTTCAAAGAGGAGCGTGTAAAAGAACTCCCCGTCGCCAAACGCCTCGCCGGAAATGGCGCACTGCGCCGCACGCCCCTGGATGGACCATTCACTCGTGATCATCGCCTTTTGGAAAACAGCGTCGGCAGGTCGCGATTCGCCGAGCGGAAATAAAGCAGCACCAAGCCGATCGTCATGAAGAACGCATTCGGCAGCCAAGCAGCCTGCAACGCGGTGAGATGCCCGCCCTTCCCCAAGGCGAGAAACAAAAAGCGCAGCATGATCATCGCGAAAAAGATGAAGATCGAACTCGCCACGCCCGCCAGCACGCCCCGCCGCGAAAACACGATCCCGAGCGGCGCCGCGATGAAGACGACCACCAGACACGACCACGGAAATGCCCAGCGATCGGCGAGATTCGTGCGATACGGCGCGAGCTGCGCGGCGGGAAAGTCACCGTTGTATTTGAGGTAATCCTGCAGCTCGGGGACCGAGAGATTTTGCGCATCCATTTGCGAAGACGAAATGCGCCACGGCGTTTCCGTCCACGAGCGGATGACCCGGTAGCCCTCCGGGAAACTGTCGCGCTTCGTGATGTCGCCGTCGGCGTCGTATTCGACCGAGAGCCCGCGCAGCATCGTCCACGCGCCGGTGCGCGCATCGAAGCCTGCGCCCCGCGCATACCACTGCTTTACGATGTTGCCGTTGCCATCCTTTTGCACCACCTGCACGCCAGTGAGCTTTGGCTGGCCCGGCACCATTTCGCGCACATACCAGATCCGGTTATTCATGCGATCCACGAAGACATGGCCTTCGATCGGCTGCTCTTTTTTCGCTTTCTTCCCCTTCACGATCAGCTCCAGCGCGCGCTCCTTCACAGCCTCGGCGTGCGGCGCCCACTGGTAGTTCAGGGCAAAGCAAACTCCTGTCGCCAGTAGCCCCATCACCATCAGCGGCGTCAGCACCCGCACCACGCTGCGCCCGGCGGTGAGCATGGCGATGATCTCATTCGCACGGGACATGCGGCTCAGCGAAAAGAGCAGCGCCAGCAGCAAGCCCACGGGGAGCGAGATCAGCACGATCTGCGGCAGCTGCGTCACATAGAAAGCTGCGACTTGCTTGAGCGACGCTCCCGCCTGGATGAAGTCCTGCCCGTTGTCGCTCAAGTCGAACACCAGCCAGATCGCGATGAAGCCGAAAAAGCAGATGAGGAACGGCTCAAGGAAACTTCGCAGAACGTAACGGTCGAGAAGGCGCATCGAAAAAGAGCGTGAATCTAGGCCGGCCCGCCTGGTGAATGCCACCGCAAAGCGGGCCGGTAGGGGGAAGTGCGCAGTGATCGGTGCGCAGCGCAGCGAGCAGCCCGCGCGAGTGCGACTGCGCATGGCCGTTGGAAAAGGAACTGCGGCGCAAGTGCCCGAGCCCGACAGCCGGCCGAGGTGCGTTTGGCAAGGGCGGCGTCAGCTCCAAGCCATCACCCGGTATCGCCCCGGAAAGCCTTTCAGCTCGTGCTCTCCGGGCACCGGCCGGATTCCCTCCAAATGCGCTGCCAGCAGCTCGCCGGCTGGGACGCTCAGGCAAAAGGGAAGCCCGAGACCGGCAGCCACTTTTTCCATGCGAAAGGCGAGGTTCACTTGCGGGCCACCCAGACTTTCCTCGCCGAGCGCCATGCTGCCGCCAAAGGTCACCGGCCCCTGATGCACCACCACCCGGAAGACCACTTCCGCCGCGGCATGCACCGCCTTCAAGCCACCCAGCGCCGCGGCGACCTGCCCCGCCGCGTTCGCGCCGCCGCGCCAGTATGCGATGAAACCATCGCCAAGAAACTTGTTGATCGCTCCGCCGTGCGTCTCGATGTGCTCCTTGCAAGCCCGCACCCAGCGGCCGATCACGGCTGAAAGCTCGTCCGCCGGCAGCCGCTGACTAATGACGGTGAACTCCTCCACGTCCGCGATAAGCAGCCAGCACGGCTCCTGCCGGATATCGACGATCGTGGCGAAGCTCACCGTGCCAAAGTCGCCCTCCTCGCCCTCTGCCGCTGTCGGCGCCTTTTGGCGGAAAACCAGCGTCGTTTCCACGATCGTCACGCGATCTCCGTCTTTCAACTGCACCGGGTGCGCGACGCGACGGCCGTTCAGCAGCGTCCCATTGGAACTGCCGAGATCGACCAGCCAATATTCGCCGTCGCCTTGCGCGTGGATCACGGCGTGGCGCCGCGAAGCGCGTGTCTCGCGGACGACGACGGTGTTTTCCGAAGAGCGGCCCAGCGAGCAGTTCCCGCGGATGGCGACGGATTCGCCCGTGGCAGTCTCGAGGGAGACGTCGGCAGGGAAAGCGGGGGAAGTCATGCGAGGACTTGGAGCAGAAGTCGTTCGCACCTTCCAGTCTCCCCATGCGCTACTCCACCGCGAGCGTGAAGCGCGTGAGCCCGAGCTCGAGGCACTGCCCGCTGACGAGTGGCGCGATCTGGCCGGGCTCCAGCGCGCCTTCATCCACGCGCACCGCGCCACAGTCTCCGCCGAGCCGAGCCAGCCAAAACGCGCCGTGCCGGTGCAGAAATCGGAGAGGCGCCCCCGCTTCGTCGCTCCAGATGAAGTTCGCTCTGGCAATCAGGAGCTCAAATCCGACGTCAGCAAAAAGCCAGACCGCGTCGCGCAGGAGCGGCTGCTCTTCCAGAGGCTGAAAGGCAACGGCGCCCACGGGTGCTGCTGCTGGCGTTCGTTGCAAGCCATCGACCAGGCTCTCGCTTACCTCGTCCGACGCGCTGCCGGCATTCCCCGTGGAGCCGTGCCAGTCAGCGAGATTTGCAATCCGCACGTCGCCGAGCGCCTCCGGCAAGAGTTGCACGCTGAGCTGAGAACCGCGACCGGCCGGACCGAGGGTAAGCACTCCGCTGACAAGCGGGAGCGGCTGGCCCGCATCAAGCGTTGTGCCGTTCAGGTTCGAGCCATTCACGCTGGGCCGTTCGCCGTTTCCATCGCGCACCGTGAGTTCCGCGCCGACGCGCTCCACCAGCACATGGACGCGGGAAAGGTGCTTGCTTGCCACTAGGTCTTCCTCGCCCGCGGCGCGGAGTCGCACGGGGAAATCCGACTGGCTGCGCGATCGGCCGAGTCGAAACTCGGTCCGCGCGACTAGGTGGATCGGAACCCCGTCTTCGTCTGCCGGGATCAAGCGCAGCACCACGCCCCGCTCAGCCTTTTCCAGGAGCCAGCGGGGAATGCGCAAATCTCCGATCCTCCTTAGCTCGCGTGCCCGGTGCGCCGCGAGCTGCTCCGCGACGGATCGCTCCCACGCATGCAAAAATGCTGTGCCATCTGCAAACCTGCCTCGGACCGCCTGCCGCAGCACCTGATTTGCCTCTTCCGCGACTGCTGGCAGCGGCGAAAGCTCGCCCGTGGACCGTGGATGTCCGCCGAGCAACTCATAGATCAAACGCGCAAGTTGCCCCGCTTTCCCGCCCGCCACCCCCGCACTCGGGAAAACGGTCGCGGCCGCGCCGAGCATGGTCTTGCCACCCTCTCCTACCTCCGCCGTTTCCGCCCATTCGAGTGTCCACGCCGGCCACTCGCCGATGCTCCGGCCGATCCATGCCGACGGCGGCTCTTCGTTGTCTGCGTTCACCACGATCTGCAGCACGTTCAGCCAACTGCCGCTCTTCACGGCGCTCTCACTCCCGTCCCAACCAGCAGGCAAGCGCGCCAGCAGCAGCGCGACCTCTTCCACCGGCAACTCCCGCCGCCGCCGCAGAACTTCGCGCAGCAGCAAAGCAGAAGTGGATGTCACGCCTATGAGCTTGTCAGCCCCGCAGTCCCGGCGCAAAGAGCGAAAGCAGAAGCTACGTTTTCAACTGCATTTTCCTCCCTCGCCGCTAGGCCGAGGTAGCGAGAGTTTCGGCACGGGCTTGCGGCTGGAAGAGCGGTGAACCACAATTCTCAGCTTTCATGATTTCCCTTGGCGAGACTCCCGGCACCGACGTTTTCGCCGACCGCATCCGCACGATCTTTTCGCCGGAAGGTGAGATGGGCAAGGCACGCAATTTTGAGTTCCGCCCCGAGCAGCAGGAGATGGCCGTGGCCGTGGCAAAGGCATTGAGCGGAGGGAGGCATCTCGTAGTCGAGGCAGGCACCGGCGTTGGCAAATCGCTCGCTTATCTTGTTCCTGCCGTGCTTTGGGCGCTGGAGAAAAAGCGCAAGGCAGTGATCTCCACTTACACGATTAATCTCCAAGAGCAGCTCGTTTATAAGGACATCCCTATTCTCCAAAAGGTATTGCCCGTCGAGTTCGATGTGATGCTTTGGAAGGGGCGCCAGAACTATCTCTGTCCGATGCGTCTGGAGCGCGCCATGCAACACCCCGGCGAGCTTTTCACCTCGACGGAAACCGAGGAGCTCAAGCGGATTTGGCAATGGGCGCAGACTACGCAGGACGGCACCTTATCCGACTTTGCAGTGGAACCAGATTCGCAAGTCTGGTCGCAGGTTTGCTCCGAGCAGCACATCTGCACGACTAAGTCGTGCGGCGGAAATCCGAAGTGCTTTTACCAGCAAGCTCGCAAGCGGCTGGTCTCGGCAGATGTCGTGGTCATGAACCACACGCTCTTCTTCATGAACCTCGGGCCTATCACAGAGGGGGAGGAAAATGAGGAAGGCTATCTGTTTGCCAACGACTTCGTGATCTTCGACGAGGCACATACCGTGGAGCAGGTTGCCGCGCGCCAGATAGGCATCGGGGTATCGCAATATGGTCTGCGCTACGCTCTGCATCGGCTCTACAATCCAAAGACAAAGAAAGGTCTCTTCCAGGCGCTGCGCAATGTCGAAGGAGTGCGCGAGGTTGCCGATGGCTTGGACGAAATTGAGAAGTTCTTCCAACGCGTGTCGGCGCGCGCTGATTTCAAGAAGGGTCGCGAGTATCGGGTGCGTGAGGTGGACATAGTGGACGATACTCTCACGGCTCCGCTCACGCGGCTGCAGACTCTGATCGTGAAGGTGCTGAAAACCGCGGAGGACGAGGCGCTGAAGAGCGAACTCCAGGATCTCGGCCGCCGTATCCGCGACGCACGGGCTGGGCTTGGCGCATTTCTCAAACAAGACGCGGAAGACTTTGTCTATTGGATCGAGCAGAGCGGCAATACCCAGCAGTTTCACACGCTTAATGCTGCCCCTATCGATGTGGGCAGCCATCTTCGCGCGCTGCTCTTTCGCGAAAACCACACCTGCGTGATGACCAGCGCGACGCTGTCCGTCGGCAACGAACAGCTCCACTACTTCCGCAACCGGATCGGTGCCCAGGAGGTAGAAGCGCGGCAGATCGGAAGCCCGTTCGACTATCCGCGACAGATGCAGCTTTTCATCACGCGCAAGATGCCGGATCCCCGCGACGCCTCGTATGAGGAAGCGCTCGCAAAACAGATCGAGTATTTCATCGGGCGAAGCAAAGGCCGCGCGTTCGTGCTCTTCACCAGCTACAAGACGATGTCGGCTTTAGCTTCGCAACTTCGCGAACGGCTTGATGACCTGAACTACAAGCTGCTCGTCCAAGGCGAAGGGACGCCGCGACACCGGCTGGTGGCAGAGTTCAAGAAGAACGAGCGCCACGTGCTCTTTGGCACGGAGAGCTTTTGGAGCGGAGTCGATGTGCCCGGCGAAGCACTCTCCAACGTCATCATCACAAGACTTCCCTTTGCCGTTCCTGATCACCCGCTGACCGCCGCTCGACTGGAGTTGATCGAAGCGCGTGGGGGCGATCCTTTCGCAGAATACTCTCTGCCCGAAGCTGTGCTCAAGCTGCGGCAAGGGGTAGGACGTCTGATCCGCACCAAACAGGACCATGGCATCGTCGTTATCCTTGATCCTCGGATTCTCACGAAAAGCTACGGCAAAGCCTTTCTCAATGCCCTGCCCAAATGTCCTGTCGAGGTTGTTTGACAGTGCTGGCTGTTACTCGGTGAGCAGTGCATTGCTGCAATCTACAACCACGCCAGCCATCTTGCCGACGAGGTTTTCTCAAGAAATCAGCTTGGCAGGTTCGCTACTTGAGCAGCAGGCAATGAAAGGGTGCAGCAACGTGGCCTGCAGTATCGTCTAGCATTGCTATAACTCACCGCACCTTCGCCTCGCACTGCGCGATCACAATGCTCTGGCGCTACGTCTCCCCGAGTCGCGCGATTGCTTCCCAGTGCTCCCGGGCTTCGGCTGAAA
The DNA here is from genome assembly GCA_964235505.1 of uncultured Chthoniobacteraceae bacterium. GTDB lineage: Bacteria > Verrucomicrobiota > Verrucomicrobiia > Chthoniobacterales > Chthoniobacteraceae > CAXSDZ01. The sequence continues at coordinate 23,055 of CAXSDZ010000003.1, read as the reverse complement.
GCTCCCGAGGCAACGTAACAACCGCATGCACAAAAAAATCTCCGCGTCCCCCGGCACCATCCGGTAACCCCCGAGCTTTCATGCGGAACTTCTGTCCCTGCTGTGTGCCCGGCGGAATCTTCAGGCGCGCCGCGCCGTCAAGGGTAGGCACTAGCACTTCTCCACCTAGGACCGCCCGCCAAACCGGAAGCTCCAAATCATGGACGAGCGTTTCGTTCTCGACTCTGAAATCCGGGTGCCTGGCAAGCCGGACACGAAGAAACAAATCACCTTCCAACCCTTTCCGGCTGCCAGTTCTCCCCTTGCCAGCAAGTCGTATCCGCTGCCCTTCTTTCACGCCTTTCGGAATCGCCACACTATAGGTGTCGGTGTCGGCTGAACCGTCTGTGCGCAAAGTGATCTTCTTACGCGCGCCATGCAGCGCCTCGTCCAAGGTCACCAGCAAGTCCGCCTCGATATCCGCACCGCGAGCTTCGGCTTGCGACCCAAACTGGGAGAATGGGTTTGCCGGGTCCCCTCCCGCAAAACCCTTCGCTGCCCGGCCAGCGAAAAACTGCTCAAAGAAGTCGCTAAAACCGGTCCCACCAAAACTCGGATCACCTACCCCGCGTCCAGCCGCTCCCCCGCGTGCCCCGCCAGGTCGGGACGCTTCTTGCTCCCAGTTCGCACCTAGAGTGTCGTAGCGCTTCCTTTTCTCAGGTTCACCGAGCACCTCATATGCTTCATTGATCTCGCGGAACTTCGCCTCCGCAGCCTGTTTATCTTTGGCCACATCGGGATGATGTTCACGGGCCAGTTTTCGGAAAGCCTTGCGGACCTCATCCTGCGACGCATTGGCCGCCACTCCGAGCGTTTGGTAGTAGTCTTTGTATTTTGCGGGCATACGGAGATTCGCCAAGAAACTACGCAAAAGCGCCTGCGTCTGCCAACTCTGGCAAACGCAGGCACGAATTGCTGTCGAGCAATGTCAAGCGGAGCTCTTACTGTCCGCCGACGAACTGCTTCGAGTTCACGATCCTGAACCGATAATAACGATCCACGCTGCCTCCAGTATTCTTCCCATCTGCACCAAGTATGTCTTCACTGGTAGGATCGTAGTTTTTCAGCTCGGGATCATTTGGATCGACGAAGCGCTCGAATGTCGTTTGTCCACGATATTCGCTGCTGACTTGGTCACGTTTGGGATCGAATGTTTCGGGATCGGAAGTCAGGCTCTTGCGAATCCCTTGAGCACGCACATATACGGTATAGACGTTCGACCTTGTAGTCAGGCGGGGGAAGATATGCGCGTAGGGCCGCTCGCGCTGATTATCACCCGTCAGATTATAGGTATCATTCCAGAACGTTTCCCACTTCACAGTAAATGGATCTGTAGTGGATGTAATACCAATGGCTCCTAAGGGCATGAGCGGAATCTCGCAAATTTCTGATGCTGTTTTGAAGAGCCCAAGCTTATCCAACCGCTTCTGGATGCCAATAAGCGTCGCCTTACGATCAATCGCGAAGCGCCATTTCTCGGAGGATGCAGCGCCTGAGACTGGATCCTCAACGTGTCCTGCTTGTTGAGCACCTTTGCCGACTGCCAGCATCCTCATCCCTTTCAGAACAGCGTGTATCCCAGTCTTCCGCTCTAAGTATGTCTTTCCATTGACCTTCGCGTAACCGAACGGAGCGATCTCGTAGTTCAGGTTGATTTTGCCTGCCGTCGAGAACGGCTCGCTGATTGCGTAAGGCTCGACCACTGGCATATGGAACAAGTCTAGCAGGTAGTGATCGGGGAGTTTGTCGAATCCGGGATGTTCGGTGAGTCCACCTGTTGTTGAAAGCTCCGGGTTGATGTTCGGTGGCCGGAACAGCAGAGTCTCCCACGGACGCGGTGCCTGCGTATCCATCACCCGGCTGGGCAGCGACCCAAACATCACTGCGGACGGCAACAGACGATTAGGCGAGAAGAATGTTGGCCCTGCCTCTTCAAACCCACCGAATCCGAGATAATACGGCAGGCGTAAGCCACCTGAAGCGGTAAGTATGAAGTTTTGGTTGCCTTCATCGGGCTTATTGATGAACGCACCATCAATATTTTTCGAGAGCCCACGATCCCAATCACCCGGCTTCCCATTGTTCTGTGTGACCCCTGTGACGCCAACAGTGTATGGCACATCTGGCCAACGATCTCTTCTATAGGAAGAAACTCCAGGAGCAAGGCTGCCGGACATTGTGTTGAACAGATTTTCATTCAGGTCTATCCCTGGAATTGATCCGCCACGACCGACCCGCAGGCTATGAACCTGACCACGTGTTCCATTGTAGAGCGTTGGCCCGCCAGTCGGTGTATAGAAGTTCTCAGTGGCAGTATCACCGGTTCCAATCCGTGGCAGGGCCATGCTAATCCGTTGGTCCCCTTTAGTGACGCCTCCCAACTCATAGCTGCGGACGACGTCACCCGATTGGATTATTGCATATCCGATATTTTGCGCATCCCGCGCTATGGCAGTATCACCTGCGGCACCAAGTGCATTCCGTCCGCCGTTGATCCCTTTCGAGGTGCGCGCGGTATCGTCGGCGTTTGCCGCAAATGGAGTTGAAGTTGGCAAGGGGAGATTTGATGCTTTAGCGAATTTAACGCGAATCGACTGAACAGGTTTATCCCTGGCTGGGTTAGGATTTGCGGCACCATAAATATCGATGATAAAAGTTCCGCCTTCAAACGCGAATCGGTTATTAGTAGTCGAGATTGTGAACGGATCCGAATAAAAGGGATATACTTTGTTGTTTCGACCGCTGAAGGTTTGACGCGCCAGCTTTTTGCCAAAACACGTATCCCATCCATGCGGGAATCCGGCAAAGGTCGGCTGTAGCGTCGCGCTTCCAGGCGCTATATCCCATAACGAGTCCGGCGCGAGGCCGTTCCAGTTTTGATCATAGATGAACCCATTGTTGATTCCGCGCAGCGGCATGTGAACCCGCCCGATCGGCGCCGTATATGAGTCAATCGTGACCATATTGAACATATCCGGGGGGAATGGGATCTCGACGTCCGGATTTCCTCCGCCTGGCCCTGCTTTGAACTTATCAGGTGCTACAGGAAGATCATTGTCCTTGATCTCGTCCTTCGCAGTGGCAGTTCCGAGGCGGATCCGAACGCTATAAGTATCGCGGAGACCAGCGAATCCGATGGAGGGCGTATACATCTCCAATGCAACCACCGCTTGCAGATTAGCCTTGCCCGCAGGGGCAGGCGTGCCAGGAGCTTTAGTAAAGATGATTGCCACTTCCGATGGTGTGACAAAGCGGCCGAAACCTTGGGTTTCATACGACGCTCCAGGCGGGGTGATCCGAATCGGCACTACTTGCCCTGAGTAGGGTGTAGGCATGGTATTTTGGGATTTGTTTGGCCCCGGCCCGGCACTCCAGAAAAATGGGGTGTAAGCAGCTCCGTAATCTACGGAACCAGAAGTCGGCTTTGTCCGGCTTGTATCCACTAGATTAACCGTGCGAATATAGTCGAAAATCTCTGTTAGGATCTGGTCGCGATTACGCTCAGTGTATTTGATTACGAAGCTAGTGTTTTTCCACGGCACCGTCCTTTTAGTAAGATACTGGAGATAACGGTAAATCCGTTGATTATCTTTCTTGGGGTTTAGAGGCTCATCGAAATCCTCAGTGGCGCTCAGCGGATTACGACGTGTGAAGTAATATGGCTTTCCTCCCAATGTTGAGCAGAACGCAAAGAAGTCGTCGAAAGTCGTTTGTTTCTTTGGCAACGCATTAATTGGCCAGATCGTAACACGGGGTTTGCCGAACATGTTTAGCTCTGGCGAACGGCTATTTGCCGTGAGGAAGAACCGAAGTTTGTCAACGTGTTGCGGCTTAAACTGGGCATTTACTACATCCTGTTTTGTGGGGAGCGGCGACGGCGGGTTTTTCTGCTGCGTATAGGCGTCGTATCTCACCGCCTGGTCGCGGCCGGTGCGGTCTGGCCGAAAAAAGTAGTCATCCACAGTGGCAAACAGACGGTCTTTGTCCGGGGAGATTGGTGTCACATTGCTGGTCGAAAGGGGAACCGTCCCTGTGTCGGTATTCAGCATTCCGCCCATGCTCGTTCCCATGTATTGTTTGCCCCCCGATGAGCCGCCGAATCCACCCACTACACGAGGAGCCATACGATAAATTGACTCTTTGAATACCACATCGGGATCGTCTTCCGAAATCTTTGGTGAAATGCGATAGCCGGGGAACAACCAACGCACTGCCGGGCTGAGGCAGGTGGTTGCCGGGTGCCCAGGGTAGCGCTGGTATTCGTTGGCAGCCGGTTGCGCAACCGCAAGGTTGAGTGTCTGCGAGGGAACACCAACCGAGTAGCCAGGAGTCACCTTTCCCCCCGAGTCAACGTCCCCGCTCTCCTGGCGGGTGGAAACCGAAGGCACATCCCAGTAGGTGCCTTCAGTCGCCGTGTTGATGTTAATTTTCGAGCTTTCGTCATCCGTCCAGAATGCCGTCCTTGCAACGGGAGGGTTCTCTTTACTGGCACCTTCTATTTTCCCTTCGGCGTTCACCGGAGAGAATTTTCCATCTTTCAAAATGTAAATCCATTTTACACGCATCGGCAGAAGCGGAATTTCATTCCCATCCACGTCTCTCCGGTTGCGATCTGGAATGTCTGCGCAGGAGAATCCCTCGATGGCACCTTCGCCTTCTTTTGGTGTGGATCCAAGATTGAAACGTCCGGCGTTCCCACCGCTTCCTTGCGAATAGGTGTATTTCCCATACGGACTTACGATCGGATAACGCGGTTCATACTTTGCGTCCTCCGTATCCGATCCCGGCAACGCACTAAGGATCGGCTCATTCAGATCGACATATCCGTGCTCCTCCAGTTTCAGCAATTCCTCTGAGTCATTGGTCGTCGCAACTCCCGCCTCGGTCTCAACTTCTCCAAGGAATTCTTTTTCGGGTTGCCGCATCTTAGTTGCGGAATAAAGCTTATAAACGGCGTTGTTTGTTCCGAACGTGCGGATCGCACCGGGTTGCGAAGCCCACGTGTAACCAACGTTGGCTTTGCTGGCGTTGGGAGTTGCACCGTCTGCCGCAGCAGTGGTTGCATCTCGCACCTGGCCCATGACCATGTTCACCGCTGCATCGGCTGCTTGGCGGGCCTCCATTTGTTGTGAGAACGCCTTGGATGCCGCGGTCTCCGTTGTGGCTGAAGTCATAAATGCCACAAGCAGCACTGAAAGCAGCACCAGCATAGACAAAACCAATACCAGCGCTACGCCAGACTTAGAACGAGGCCGTGCGTATCGAAGCAATGAGGGATAGGTCTTCATATGTAAGGGGGGGATTAAATTAATCGACGCTTGTCCATTTCGCTGACCGGATCGGAACATCTGCAGAGTATATCCTATAGTTCATCCTAAGTCCTCCGCTGGGCGGAGCCAACCTATAGACTAATGTGTCGGCTTTTGGGCTAACCGGATCTCCGAGATCACGAAAATAATCTTCTTCTTTGAGAACACCCTTGAACAAACCGTCGGTCCAGAGGGGAGCTGTCTCGTGAGACAAAGCTTGTTGCCGCACAGCCGAAATCTCATCAATGGCTACCATGGTCACCTGGATCACCGGTGGAAGCTGATTATACTGCTTCCGGACGTGTGCGGGTGCATCATGAACCTCCCTGATCGTCATAGATCTATCACCTTTCACTGGGCGTGTGTTGTATTCATAGTCAGGCGCTAGATCCAATGCCTTCGGGTTGGATCCTGGTGTGGCACCGCGTTCACGCTCCGGGAGTTTTGGGAGTAGGACCAATGCGACGATATTCTCTGCACGCGTCCATGCGGAGGGCTTGGCTTTGCTTCCGTTGGAGGGAGCTTTGTTTCCGAGTGCAACCTGAATCCAATCCGTGGTTTTGTTCCCGGACAACGCGGGCGCAAAATCGGGTGTCGCGTAGATGCTAAGTGATTCCGTCGGCTGAATCACCTCTTTAAGGCGGAACCGGAAGCGATCCGGGATAGGTGAAGTCCCGCTGCCAGTCAGTCCTTTGAGGAATCCGGGAATGTTTGTGTCTTCTCCCCACTCAATGTAGTAGCCAACTGCACTCAATGTGTTGTTCAGCGCCCGGTATTTCTTCATCGGCGTTGCAGATGAACTCCCGGAGGATGCGGTATCTTCCTCCGCAGAGATTCCTAATGGCGCCTGGAAAAACACTGCGTGGGTGGGATATGTGGCATCGTCCCCATCCAACAAATTAGGTTGCGCTGCCTTTCCGCTGATAAAGTGAAGATCCGAAGCGCGTGCATAACCAATAGGTTCGCCCTCATTCGCCTTTTCCGTGCTGCGCTCGACATCGTAATAGGTGTTCAACGTCGCCTGGCTCAAATTGCGCGTCATTGCTTCGAAAGCGGAACGCGCACCCTGAAATTGTGACACTTTGGCTGTGCTGCGAGCCCAAATCTTCTGCGTCTGGTCAACGGTCGAAAGGAGCATCACCATCACCAAGGCAAGAATCGAGGTGGAAACCATCATCTCAACGAGCGTGAACGCTGCACGCCGGGCGGATAACTGGTAGGTCTGAATTTGGGAAAACATTGAGATGAAAACTTGGGTTTTAGTCCGCGTGCGGAACGCCATCCATTTTGGATATTAGCATGGTGCGGATATGCACGTTGGTCCTGCCCTTTTGCTTGTTAAGCAGTGTTTCCAAATCATCCACTGATTCAATGGTATCGAACTCTCGTGCTGCCGGTGACGCCATATTAGCAAATACCACCATAAGGGTCGTGGAAAATCCTAAATCGCGGGTTAAGTCGTAATCATCGGCTTTCTTCTCCGACGCTTTCTTGACGAAGATTTTCGCTTCGTAAAGCCGCTGGGACTTCAAATCTGGTATCTCGCTTACCGAAGTGTCAGTCTGGGAACCTTCCTCGTCGTAATAGAAGATTTCCTTCTGGCTGGTGTAATCCAGTTCCGGCAGTTTGCTGAAGTCAGTTAATTGGGCTTTGCCAGTGATCGACTGCAAAATCCGAGCTTCATTACTCGTGTCGATTGCCGTTCGGAAGGTCGATAGACCTGCCGGCAGCAGCCCAAGCAGGGCTACAAAGGCGAATGAAACAATGCCAATCGCGAGGACGACTTCAACCAAGCTGAAGCCAGCAGTGCGTCGGAGGCGGGAGGGAACGCTCGCAGGAGCGGGAGGGGAGCCGGTGTCCATACAACGTAATTACAACTACCATTCCGCAAGGCCGTCAACGAATTCTTTTGCGCAACGCGCGGAAACTTAGGTTCGGGGCTAAAAATTGTGCGATTTGGCACCGGTTGGTGATGCCACGGCATGCATCGTTTTGACGGCGAAGGTTTGCATCCCGAGCGCGTCTGGCTACAGATGCGCGTTCCCATGCTCGCTTTTGTCGCCCGCCGTTTCGCCTCGCTCGTCGTGGTGCTGTTTTGCGTGCTGACGATCACCTTCATCCTATCGCAGCTTGCGCCGGGCGGACCGTTTTCCCGTGAGCGCAGCGTGCCGCCAGCGGTGGAAGAACAGTTGCTGAAGCGGTTCAATCTGAACGGCAGCCTTGGCGAGCGGTATCTCACTTATCTCGGCGTGCGGCGCAATGCATCGGGCCGCTTCAGCGGAGTGCTGCAGGGGGATTTGCAGATTTCCACGAAATACCGGGACCGCTCGGTAAATGAACTCGTCGCGCAGAGCCTGCCGGTTTCCGGCACGCTGGGCGCGTGCGCATTTCTGCTTGCGAGCACGATCGGGGTCTGGCTCGGGTGTGTGGCGGCCGTGCGGCACCACACCGCGATCGATGCGGGAGCGATGCTCGGCGCACTGGCGCTGATCAGCGTGCCGACGTTTGTCACCGGACCCGTGCTGGTGCTGGTGTTTGCCCTTACGCTTGGCTGGCTGCCGGTCGGCGGATGGGGTTCGCCGAAGAGCCTCCTGCTGCCGGCGATCACGCTCGCCGGGCCTTACATTGCCTACATCGCGCGGCTCATGCGATCGAGCATGCTGGAGGTGCTCGGGCAGGATTTTATCCGCACTGCGCGGGCCAAAGGATTGCCGGAACGGCGGGCAGTCTATCGCCACGCGCTGAAGGTCGCTATTCTCCCTGTCGTGAGCTTTGCAGGGCCGCTCGCGGCCAATCTGCTCACGGGCTCCATCGTCATCGAAACGATCTTCAACATCCCAGGGATGGGACCATTTCTGGTGAACTCCATTCTGAACAAAGACCCTTTTCTCGTTTGCGGAGTGGTGCTCATCTACTGCGCGCTGCTGGTGTTCATGAACCTCATCGTCGATGTCGCCTACTCGCTGCTCGACCCGCGCATCCGTCTTTATGATTAGCCCCGCTGCCACTCCGCCCGGCGCGTGGCGCCGACTGCTGCACAATCCCGTGGCACTCGCGGCCGCAGGGCTGCTGGGATTTATCATTCTGCTCGCGGCGATCGGCCCGCTGGTGCTGGGAGCGCTTGGGATCGAGCCCTTTCTCACCTCCGGCGACCAATTCGCCGCTCCTTCCGCCGCGCATTTATTCGGGAGCGATGTGAATGGCCGAGATGTCTTCGCTCGCGTGCTTCAGGGTGCCCGGATTTCGCTGCTCGTCGGCTTCAGCGGCGCCGTGATCAGCCTCGTCATCGGCACCAGCTATGGCATGGTCGCAGGCTACTTCGGCGGGCGGACGGATGCCTTGATGATGCGCCTCGTGGAGATTCTCTACGCCATTCCGCGCCTGATCATCATCATCCTCGCGGTGTTCATTTTCGATCCTGCTTTGAAGCGCAGCATCTCCGGGTTTTTCGGAGGCGCGCTCATCGGCTACACCCGCGTTTTCATTCTCATTGTGTCGCTCGGCTTTATCGAGTGGCTCACGATGGCGCGCATCGTCCGCGGGCAGGTGCTGGCGTTGAAAGCGCAGCAGTTCGTGGCGGCGGCGCGCTCTCTGGGGCAAAGCCATCTCCACATCATCTTTCGTCACCTGCTGCCGAATCTCGTCGGGGTCGTCATCGTTTATCTCACGCTCACGATTCCGGCGGTCATTCTGGATGAATCGTTTCTTTCGTTCCTCGGCCTCGGAGTGCAGGCGCCGCAGGCGAGCTGGGGCAGTTTGCTCAATGACGGGGCGCAGACCATCAATCCCGTGAAAAGCTACTGGTGGCTGCTGCTTTTCCCCGCCGCTGTCATGTCGGCGACGCTTCTTGCCCTGAATTTCCTCGGTGACGCGCTGCGCGATGCGCTCGATCCGCGGGCGCGGCGGTGAGGAAAATCGCGGGCCCTCCACTCCGATCTCGAAGCTGGGCTGGGCGGACGCATTGCCCCTTGAACTTCCCACCTGCCCCACCGGACATTCCGCCGCATTTATGAGCCTTCTCGACGAGCTGCAAACCCGCATCGTGCCCGGCGACGGTGCGATGGGCACGCTGCTCATGGACCTCGGCGTGGGGCTGGAGCGTTGCTTTGAAGAGCTTTGCGTCAGCCAGTCCGATCTCATCCGCTCTGCGCACGAGCAATACCTCGGTGCGGGCGCTCGCGTGATCGAGACGAACTCGTTCGGCGCAAATGCGGTGCGCCTCGAAAAACACGGCCTGGCGAACCGTGTGAGTGAGTTGAACTGGACTGCCGCGCAGATCGCGCGCGAATGCGCCAAGGCACATGGAAAGGACGTTTATGTGGCCGGCAGCGTGGGGCCGCTCGGCATTTCCGCGGAGCAGGCGCGCGAGCGCGGGATCGATCGCGAGGCTGCCTTTTCCGAGCAAATCGGCGCGCTGCTCGATGGCGGCGCGCAGCTCATTTTTCTCGAGACCTTCCTCGATTTTGAGGAGCTCGCGCTGGCGCTTTACGTGAAGCAATCGCTGCATCACTGCCCGGTCATCTGCTCCTTTGCCTGCACGGTGGAAGGGCGGCTGCCGGGCGGGCTGGCGCTGCCAGAGGCGTTTCAAAAGGTGCTCGCGCTGGAGCCGGATGCGATCCTCGGCGCGAACTGCGTGAACGGTCCGCAGGCGATGCTGCGGCTCTTCGAGCAACTGCCCGCGGAAGGGCTGCTCTCGGCGTTTCCAAACGCGGGCTACCCGAAATATCACGACGGCCGTTTCCTTTACGACACCTCGCCGGAATACTTCGCGCGCACCGCAGTGGAGCTCGCAAAAGCAGGCGCGAAGCTGATCGGCGGCTGCTGCGGCACCGGGCCGCAGCACATTGCGGCCATGGCGCAGGCGCTCCGCGAGGTCGCGCCGGTGACGCACAAAACCGTCCGCGTCCAGCAGGTGGTGGAGATTGCAAAATTCCCGCAGCCAGCCAGCGAAAGCGCACCCGCCGCGCCGGAGAAAACGCTGCTCGACCTCGTGGCGGAAGGCCGCACCGTGGTCGTGACTGAGCTCGATCCGCCGAAAACGCTGGAACTCGAAAAGTTCTTCGCTGGTGCGCAGGCGCTCACCGCTGCAGGCAGCGATGCCATCACGCTCGCGGACAACTCGCTCGCCATTCTGCGCGTCTCGAATCTCGCCGCCGGCGCGATCCTGCGGCAGCGTTACGGCATCACTCCCCTGCTCCATCTGAGCTGCCGCGACCGCAACGTGCTCGGCCTGCAAAGCGAGCTGATGGGCATGGCGGCGCTCGGCATCCGCCACGTGCTGCCGCTGACCGGCGACCCGGCAAAGGTCGGCGATCACCCGGGCGCGAAATCCGTCTATGACGTGACCTCGGTGGAGCTGATGGCGATCATCGCGCAGCTCAACGCCGGGCTGAATGCCAACGGAAAATCGATTGCCCGCAGCGCGGAACTCGTCGCGGGCTGCACCTTCAATCCCACGGCCAAAAACCTCGACGCGCAGCTCGCGCGCCTTGATCGCAAGCTCGCCGCCGGTGCGCGATATGTGATGACACAGCCAGTCTTCGACCCGCGTGTGGTGGAGGAAATGGCGCGGCGCACGCAGGCGCTCAGCGTGCCGATTTTCACCGGCGTCTGGCCGCTGCTCAATGGGAGGCAGGCCGAGTTTTTGCACAACGAAGTGCCCGGCATTTCCGTGCCCGACACGGTGCGCGAGCAGATGCGCGGGCTGGAGGGCGCGCAGGGCCGGGCGAAAGGTGTGGAGCTCGCGAAGGAGGTCTGCCGCGCGGTGCTCGACCACTTCCCGGGCGTCTATCTCATCACCCCTTTTCTGGCCTACGACACGACCGTGGAGCTCGCGCAATTCGTGCGCGGGCAGTGAGCGATCCCAGCGATGTCGCAAGTCAGGCGCGCCTTTTATTTTCAAATGCTCGGGCTGGCCGCCGCGGCGATCTTCGTCGTGTGGCTCACCCGCACTTTCCCCGTGCTCAGTTGGATCGGCGCCGGGCAGCGCGCCATCGCCGATCTCGGCCCGGCCGGCGCTGTGCTGTATCCGCTGCTCTACGCCGCGTGCAATCTGCTGCTGCTCCCGGCCGGCGTGCTGGCCGTCGGCAGCGGCCTCTTTTTCGGGCTGTGGTGGGGTTTTGTGCTGAACCTCGCGGGCAATGTGCTGGGTGCGGCGGTGGCATTTTTGCTGAGCCGCCGAATCGGGCGCGGATGGGTGCGGCGGAAGTTTTTGCGCCATCGCAAATGGGCCGAGCTCGATGAGTCGATCGCACGGGAAGGATGGAAGATTATTTTCCTCAGCCAGGTTCACCCGCTCTTCCCCACAAGCCTGCTGAACTATCTCTACGGCGTGAGCCGCATCCCCTTTCGCACCTGCATGCTGTGGGTCGCGCTGGGGCAGGCGCCGGGGCTGTTTCTCTACGCCTACCTCGGCACGCTGGCGCAGCTCGGCATGCGGGTGCTGCGAGGGCAGACGCACCCTTTCGTGAGCGAATATGTGGCATGGATCGGCGGCCTTGCGCTGACGCTCGTGATCACCATCGCGCTGGGCCGCCTCGCCCTGCGGCTGCTCGCGGAGGCGGAAGCCCGGGTGGCCGAATCCGCCCCGCCAGCGGACGCCGCGGCGGGGCCGACCCTCCCCCAGACCACGCCACAGACCTTGGAGCAGGTGCTTTGACACCCCAAAGTCGCGTGCTAAGTTGCCACTCCTTCGCGCCTTATGCTCGATTGCGAATCAGACTCCCTCGCTGCCGGTTGCCACATTTCCTCGCTCCACCTCGACTATGGGGCGGATGCGCAAAGCTGTGCGGATGACGATGCCGTGGAGGTCTCCGAGCGCGGCATGCGGCTGCGCTCACGCTGGCAGTTCTCCATCGGCACGCAGCTCGCCGTCGCCTTTGTAAGCCAGCACCCGAGACGCGGTGCCACCCGCCTCGTGGCGGAAGGCATCGTGGTGTGGTGCGAGCCGTGGGGCCGCGATGAATACGAAAGCACCCTCCTTTTCCTCGAACTCCCGGATGAGCTAAAACAAAGCCTCCGGGAGCTTTCGTGTCGGCTCGCAGCGGCGAAAGGGTGACCTCGGAGCGGGTGGAAACAAGGATGGCGCGGATGGGCTTTGACCACTGATCGCAGAGCTTTCACGCAGGACGCAGAGCGGAGGAAAAAGCCAAATCCCATCCGCGCAATCTGTGTCATCTATGGTCGTTCCCTCTTCCGTGTAATCCTGGCGGCGGGGTGAGTCGTCGGAGAGTTGCACGCGCGGCTTTCTTCTTTCCGCGCGCGTGGCAGAGTTCGCGCCCACCATGTCCCGCCAACTTCACGAGCATCTTGGCCGCGAGCTCGACCGCATCCGCGCCGCTGGTCTTTTCAAGAACGAGCGCGTCCTCGCCACGCATCAGGCCGCGCACGTCGGCACGGCGGACGGGCGCAAAGTGCTGAACCTTTGCGCGAACAATTACCTCGGCCTGGCGGACCACCCGGCCGTGCAAGCCGCCGCGCATGAGGCGCTCGCAAAGTGGGGCTACGGCATGGCCAGCGTGCGCTTCATCTGCGGCACGCAGCTCCCGCACAAAGAGCTGGAGCATCGCCTCTCGCGCTTTCTCGGGACCGAAGACGCGATCCTGTATTCATCCTGCTTTGACGCCAATGCCGGCCTCTTCGAAACGCTGCTCGGCGCGGAAGACGCGATCATTTCCGACGAGCTGAACCACGCTTCCATCATCGATGGCATCCGCCTTTGCAAAGCGCGCCGGCTCCGCTACCGCAACTCCGACATGGCTGATCTCCGCGACCAGCTCAAGGCCGCGAGCGACGCGCGCTTTCGCCTCATCGCCACCGACGGAGTCTTCTCGATGGATGGCACGCTCGCGAACCTCCCCGCGATTTGTGATCTCGCGGAAAAGCACGACGCGCTCGTGATGGTGGACGACTCGCATGCCGTCGGCTTCATGGGCAAGACCGGCCGCGGCACGCCCGAGCACCACCACGTCATGGAGCGCGTCCATATCCTCACCGGCACCTTAGGAAAAGCGCTCGGCGGCGCGAGTGGCGGCTACACCGCAGCGCGCGCGGAGGTGGTGGAATATCTGCGACAGCGGTCGCGCCCGTATCTCTTCTCGAACACCCTCGCGCCCATGATCACCGCCACGTCGCTGCGCGTGCTCGACCTGCTTTCCGAGTCCACGGCGCTGCGCGACACCCTGGAGGAAAACACCCGCTTCTTCCGCGCTGCCATGGAGCGGCTCGGCTTCGATCTCGTGCCCGGCGCGCACCCGATCGTGCCGATCATGCTGGGGGACGCGGCGCTGGCGGGACGCTTTGCGGAGGCGATGCTGGCGCGCGGCGTTTATGTCGTCGGCTTTTCCTATCCTGTCGTGCCCGAGGGCAAGGCACGTATCCGCACGCAGATCAGCGCCGCGCACTCGCGGGAAGATCTGGAGTTCGCCATCGCGGCCTTCGCGGCCGTGAAGCGCGACCTCGGACTTTGAGGGAGACGGAAGTGAACAGCGAAGGAAGTCCACACTCCGCGCCGGCGCCCGGGCGTGGACCACTCCTGGCGCTTATTTCTTCGCCCCGGCGAACCATCTCTGATCGAGCTCGCGGAAGTAACCCTGCGCGGTGAGCCGTGGGATGATGCGGTTGATCTCCTCCCGCAGCGGGCTGCCCTGCTGGAGCGCGAAGCCATAGCTTTGATCCTCGAAAACGTCGCCCACCAGCTCGAGCTTCGCGCTGGGATGCTCGGTGATGTAGTAGCGCAGAATGGGTTGATCATAGACCAGCGCCTTCACCTCGCCTGCTTCCAGCGCGCGGCCCGCGGAGTCGATGTCGCCGAAGCCGCGCACGCTCATTTGCTGCTCGCGCAGGTAGAGCTCGGCGGCGCTCCCGCCGATCGTGCCGACCGTCTGCCCACGCAGATCGGCGAGGGAGCGGATGTCGCTGGTGAGCGTGTCGTAGGTCATCACGGAAGCCATCCGCGCGGTCACAAACGCCACGAGGCCGATGCCCGCGAGCATCCAGACGATCGCGAAGAGCCGGCCCCAAACACCCACGGGCGCTTTGTTTTCGCAGCCACCGGTGATCAGCGTGCAGACCGACCACCAGACCGCTTCCCAGACCCCGGCGACATAGCTCTCCGGGAAGGACTCCGGGTTTCGCCGCCGCTCCAGCAGCCACAGGATGTGGGCATTCACGAGCAGCGCGAGCAGCAGCACGCCGATGACGGTGAGCACATCGCCGATCACCTTCCGAAAGGCGCTGAACGCTGAGCTATGGCCCTGCTGCCGCGCGAGGATTTGCAGCCCGGAATCGTAGAACTTGTGCGTGAAATCGATCACCGCTTCGCGATCCCCAGTGATGCTCAAGGCGCCGACGCCCACATCAGCTTGCTCGTTCTGAATCGCTTCGATCACCTCCGGGACGGTTTCCTTTTTCTGGAGCTCAAAGGAGAAACCAGCCTCCACCGCGATCCGCTTCCAAAGGTCGATGCTATATCCCGTCCAGGTGCCGCTTTGTTCGAATGCGAAAGGCCGCGCCGGCTTCACCAGCACCGTGAGCTTCCGGGCTCCGGCGGATGCGGGAGCAGGCGTGGCGGCGGGCTCTTGCGCGACCAGCGGCGCGGCGGCGAAGAGCAGAAAGCAGAGAACGGAATGGAGGCGCATGACCAAACAGGTGTGTGGAGACTTCGCGAAAGTTTTCAATTGCGGATCACGTCAGCGAGTTGGCGGCGGTTCACGGTTTTGCCGAAACTTCCGGTCCTGATTGCGCCGCTGGGGAGCCCTGCTCAAAGTTCGATGCGCCCGCTCATGTCCCGAGTCATTTTCCACGTCGATATGGATGCGTTCTTTGCCTCCATCGAGCAGCGCGACACTCCGGCGTATCGGGGCCAGCCGCTCATCGTGGGCGCGCCGCCCGATCAGCGCGGTGTCGTCTGCGCCGCCAGCTACGAGGCGCGCAAATGGAAGATCCGCTCCGCGATGCCTTCGCGCACCGCGGCCAGGCTTTGCCCGCAGGGCATCTTCGTGCGGCCACGCATGGAAGTGTATCGCGCGGAAAGCCGCCTCATCATGGCGATCCTCCAGGAGGCAAGTCCGGTCGTGGAAAAGGTCAGCGTGGACGAGGCGTATCTCGATGTGAGCCACGCATGCGAGGCGGGCGCGGATGAAGACGAGGCGCTTCTCGCTTCGCTCCCGCTGGCGAAGGAGATCAAGCGCCGCATCGCGCAGGAGCGGAACCTCAGCGCGAGCATCGGTATCGGCTCAAATAAGTTCCTGGCCAAGCTGGGCAGCGACTTTCAAAAGCCGGACGGCCTGACGCTCATCCCGGAGCGCGACAAAGCCGCCTTTCTGCGCCCGCTGCCCGTCAGCGCCATCCACGGAGTCGGGCCCGTCACGGCAAAGGAACTGGAGCAAATCGGCATCACAACCATCGGCAATCTTCAGGATACTGCCCTCGACCTTTATCCCGTGGTGGGCTCATTCGCCGCGCGGTTGAAGGAGCGCGCTTTTGGAAATGACGCCCGGCCGGTGGACACGAGCGAAGAGCGCAAAAGCATCAGCTCAGAAACCACTTTTCTCAACGACACGGCAGATCGCCCGACTCTCCGAGCCGCGCTGAAGGAGCTCGCGCTCGATGTCGCGCAGACGCTGGAGCAGCACCGGCTCGGCGCCCTGACGGTGCAGGTAAAAGTGCGCTACAGCGATTTCACCACGCTCACTCGCCAGGTGAGGGTAGAAGAGCCGCTCACCACCACGCAGGAAATCTATCGCCTCGCCTGCTTTCTCCTCGCGCGGGACAAGCTGGTCCGGGGACCGCTGCGGCTGCTGGGAGTGGGAGTCTCCACGCTCGTGCAACCCGCGAGCTGCCAGATGCTGCTGCCGATCTGAATGCACGGCGCACCGCGCGAATATGCGGCTGATCGACCTGCCCGCCGGCTGGCAAAGGCGTGCCGAGTGGAAGCGCCATCGCCGGCCTTGCCCAAGCGTCGGCCCGTCGGCTGAATGGGCCGCTCGTCCCCAGAAAAATGGCTGACCTCCTCTTTTGCAGACCTTTCCCGGCCCGCTTGAAATCGCCCCGCTGGTGGCCACTGGCGGCACTCGCAATTATGGAGGCCGCGTGGCTTTTGTGGGTGTGGGAAGGCCCGGCCCTTCAGCGCCAAGAGCAGGTGCTCAAGACCAGCGGCGGGCTGCTTGCCGGCTTCCTGCTGCTGCTCGTGTGGCTCCTCGCTTTTTCGCGCCTGCGCTGGAGGGTGCGCCTCACCACCGCACTTCTGCTCGTGGGGGCACCGGCTCTGATCGCTGCGCTTTTTCGCGTCAGCGGAGTGACGGGCGATCTGGTCCCGATCTTCACGGCGCGCTGGAAAACGGTGTCCTCACCTTCCGCGCCCGCGATTGCGGCGACTCCAGGGACGGCAGCCGATTTGCCTTCGATCGACGCCAGGCTCCCCGAGGATTTCGCCGGCTTCCCGCAGTTCCTCGGCCCCACGCGCGACGGCATCATGGCCGGGCCAGCGCTGGCCCGGGAGTGGAAAACTGAGCCTCCGCAGCTCCTCTGGCGCGTGCCGGTGGGCGAAGGCTACGCGGGCTTTGCCATCGCCGGAGAGCGCGCGATCAGCCTGGAGCAGCTCGGTGAAAACGAAGTCGTGGTGTGTCGCGATCTCGTCTCCGGCGCAACCCTTTGGAAAGACGAACACGCTGCGCGCTTCGAGAACTCGGTCGGCGGCATCGGCCCGCGCACGACGCCAGCGATCGCTGGCGAGCGCGTCTTTGCGCTCGGCGCCACCGGGCTGCTGCGGGCGCTGGAGCTTTCCAGCGGACGGCTGCTCTGGCAGCGCGACATCCTCGCCGATGGCAAGGCAGAGCAACCGGCGTGGGGCGTTTCCGGCTCGCCCTTGGTGGTGGGGGACCGAGTTATTGTGCATCCCGGCGGCCCCGGCCATTCCCTCGCGGCATATCGCGTGGCGGATGGCGAGCCCGTGTGGGCCGCCGGCGATGCCCCGGCCGGCTACAGCTCGCCGCAACTCGTCACCCTCCTCGGCGAGCCGCAGGTGCTTATCTTCAACCACGAAGGCGCTGCCGCCCAGGCGCTGGCGGATGGGAAAGTGCTCTGGAGCTACCCTTGGCCGCGCGCGGCGCAGCACGTGAGCGATCCGCGCGTCGTCGCTCCCGATCGCGTCGTCCTCTCCAGCGGCTACGGCGCGGGCGCGGACCTCATCGCACTTTCCCGCGACACGAGCGGCGCTTGGAAAACGAACCGACTCTGGCATTCGCAACGGCTCAAATCCAAGTTCGCGAGCCTCATCGCCCGCGACGGCTTCCTCTATGGCCTGGATGATGGCCGGCTCACCTGCATCGATCTCGCGACCGGCGAGCCGCGCTGGAAGGGCGAGCGCGTCGGCCACGGGCAGGTGCTCCTCGCCGGCGATCTGCTCGTCGTCACTGCGGAAAACGGCGAAGTCCTGCTGCTGGAGGCGACCCCTGAGGCGGCGCGGGAACTCGGACGTTTCGCCGCGCTGCCCGGTAAAATGTGGAACCCGCCCGCTCTCGCCCCGCCTTTCCTCATCGTCCGCACCGAAAAGGAAGCCGCCTGCTACCGCCTACTGCTCGCGCGCAGTGCAGCGCAGTGAAGCAGCACCGGCGCCTCAGAACTGGAAGTAGATGAACGGCTTGTATTTCGCAGGCGTGAAGAACAGCGCGCACGCGACGCCGACGCCGAGCAGTGCGGCGAAAGCCCAATCCGGCACGCGCCGCCACCACGTGGCAAATACGCGTTGCGAGCAGAGCCAATGCACCAGCACGAGGCCGAGAAAGAGCCAAAGACAGTTGAGCGAAAACGAGCGTTTGCTGTGGCTGTCGAGCAGCACGAACGAGTCGAGAATCGTCCGCGCCACGTCAAAGGCACTCGTCTTCACCTGCTTGGTTTTCTCATCCAGCAGCGGCGCCGCGCGGAAGAAAATCCACGTGATGCAAATCCAGTAAAAGGTGAGCGGCACCGTGATCCAGCTCATGAAGCGCTTGAACCCCACCGCGGCATTCTCCGTGAGCCGCTGCCACTCGCGATGGACGATGAGTGCGAGGCCGTGGAGGCCGCCCCAGATGACGTAAGTCCACGACGCGCCGTGCCACAGGCCACCGAGCAGCATCGTGAGCATCAGGTTGCGATAAGTGAACCACTTCGAGCCGCGATTTCCGCCGAGCGAAATGTAGAGGTAATCGCGCAGCCAGGTGGAGAGCGAGATGTGCCAGCGCCGCCAGAATTCCGTGATGTGCCGGGCGAAATACGGGAAGTGGAAGTTCAGCGTCAGCTCGTAGCCGAGCAGCCGCGCGGTCGCGATGGCCATGTCCGAGTAGCCCGAAAAATCGCAGTAGATTTGCACCGCATAAAACACGACACCGATCCACGTGGAATAGACGTTGAACTTCAGCGGCGAGGCAAAGAACTCGTCCACGATCGGCGCGACGGTTTCAGACACGCACGCCTTCTTCACAAAGCCGATGAAGAAGAGCACGAGGCAGGCGCGCACATCCACATTCGCCCACACGCGCTTCTCGAAAACCTGCGGCAGGAAGGTCAGCGCTCGCACGATCGGGCCGGCGACGAGCTGCGGAAAGAAGGCGATGAAGAACGCCAGATCGAGGAAGCGCCGCACGGGCTCCAGCCGCCGGCGATACACGTCGATGGAGTAGCTCATCGACTGGAACGTGTAGAAAGAGATGCCGTAAGGCAGAAAGATCTTCAGCGTCCAGTCCGACGCGGGCAGGCCGAGCCAGCCGAGGAATCCCGACGCGGAGCCGACGAAGAAGTTGAAGTATTTGAAGAACGCAAGGACACCGAGATTGATCGCCAAGCTCACGAGCAGCCACGCTTTGCGCCGCCCATCGCCCTTCGCATTTCCGATCCCGAGGCCGACGAGGTAGTCCATGACCGTCGAGCCCATGAGCACGAGCGGAAACCACCAACCGGTCGGCAACGGCTTGCCGTCGCGCACCTTCCCAAAGAAGGACCAGAGCGGAAATGCGTCGCTCTGCCCGGCGGCATCCGGCGGATCGCCGAGAAAGAAGCAGGCGTAGAAAACGTGCGAGCAGGCGAGCAGCCACACCTTCCGCGCCGTGTTGCCCCGGAGCGCCCAGTGGACGCTAAAGACGACCAGAAAAAAGACGAAAAACCGGAACTCGACGAAGAGCATGGGCAGCGTGGTCTAGGGGCTGCCGCCGCACGCGTCGAGTTTGGAAGGGAGCAGAGCGAAATGCGCGTGGGCTCTGTGGGCCGATGCGCTACCCAACCGAGGGCAGCGGCTGCACAGGATCAGACTCTGCTTCGTAATCCACACCCGCTAACCCAAAGCCGAACAGCTTCAGAAACTCGGCGCGATATCCCGCGATGTCCGAAAGCTCCGGCAGGTTTTCCGTCGTCACCTGCGCCCACAGTGCGGCGACCTCCGCCTGCACGTCGTCCTGCATTTCCAGATCGTCGAGGCGGATGCGGCCATCCTCGTCTTTTTGCGGAGCGGCGCCGTTGTAGATGCGCTCGGCGAAGAGCCGGTAAATCTGCTCGATCGTCCCTTCGTGCGTTCCTTTCGCCTTCATCACTTTGTAGAGCAGCGAGATGTAAAGCGGGACGACTGGAATCGCCGAGCTGGCCTGCGTGACGAGCGCCTTGTTCACGGATACGAAAGCCCGCCCGCCTTTCGCATCGAGATGCGAGTCGAGCCGCTTGGCGGTTTCCTCCAGATCCTCCTTCGCGCGGCCGATCGTGCCGCTGCGGTAGATGGCCCACGTGAGGTCCGGCCCGATGTAAGAATAAGCCACCGTCGCCGCATTCCCCGCGATGGCTTCCGCCGCCGTGAGCGCCTCGATCCAGAGCCGCCAGTCTTCCCCGCCCATCACCGAAATCGTCTCGGCGATGTCGTGCTCGCTGGCGGGTTCGATGGTGATGCCGCTCACGGTTCCTTTATCGGTGTTCACCGTCTTCGAGGAAAAAGGGGCGCCGATCGGTTTCAGCGTGGAGTGATGCGTATTTCCCGTGCGCGGATGCGTGCGGCGCGGCGACGCGAGCGAGTAGATGACGCAATCCACCTGGCCGAGATCGGCTTTGATCATCGCGATCGTCTGCTGCTTGATCGCGTCGGAAAACGCGTCGCCGTTGATGCTCTTCGCATACAGCCCTTCCGCGTGCGCCGCGCGCTCGAAGGCGACGGAATTATACCATCCCGCCGACGCCGTGCGGTCCGCTTCGCCAGCCTTTTCATAGAAGACGCCGATCGTCGCCGCCTTGCCCGCGAAGGCAGGCACGATGCGGCTTGCGAGGCCGTAGCCCGTGGATGCGCCGATGACGAGCACGCGTGGCGGCACATCGATGAGCGGCCCTTTGGAACGCACAAATGCGATCTGCTCCTGCACATGCGCCGCGCAGCCCGCCGGGTGCGCGGTGGTGCAGATGAACCCACGGATTTTCGGCTTGATAATCATGCGCCGCGAGCGTGGGCAACGGGCGCGGATTGAGTCGAGGAATTATTGCCCGCGAAGAACCCGGGGAGAGTTTTAACCGCGGATGATGCGGATGGAACGGATGGGGGGAAGCGCTTCCATCCGTGCCATCCGTGCCATTTGCGGCGGTCCTGCCGGGGACGCTGCGCGCAGTTCTCCGCACGCCCGCCGGGACATTGCGGTGGCAATGCGCGCACGCTCCGCTAAATATGGCGCGCCTTCACCCCACTGCTCCATGCCCACGATTTTGCCTGTGCTTTTCGCGATGCTCTGCCTCGCCCTTGCGGGGAAGGCGCAGGAGCCCCCGACTACGGCTCTCGGGGCCGTGAAGCTGCTCCCGCCGGACGCGGCGGCGCGGATCGCGCGGATCGAAGCGCACGATGGGCAGCCCGCACCTGAGCGCTGGCACCTGCTGGTGCATGATCCCGCAGCGCCGGCTGGTCTGCGGGAATACGTGATCGCTGGCGGCGAGATCGTGGCGTCGCGCACGGTGTCGCAGTTTGCCGATGGCCTCGGTCCGGGGGAAGTATTCGGAGCACTGGCGCAGGTCGATTCCGACCGCGTGATTCGTCTCGCCCAGCAGTATGCGCAGGCGAATGGCGCGGCGCTCGCGACGCTTGATCTGGAGCTGAAAAAAGATGGTGAGCACGCGGCACCGCTTTGGCGCGCGCGGTGCCTCGACGCCGCGGGCCGCGAGCTCGGCCAGCTCGTGCTTTCCGCCACAAAGGGCACCGTCCTTTCGCACGATGGTTTCGCGGCTGATCCAAAGCCGGAGCGGGCTGACAAGAAGCAAACTGCCGTCGTGCATGCCCAGCCGGTGATGGAAACGAAGCGCGAGGAGAAAAAGCCTGAGCGCCCGCGCCCGAAGCCGCGCGAAGAAGCGCGCACCCGCCCACCGGAAGAACCCGCCGTGCCCGTGCGGCAAGCCATCCCGGTGGAAGCGAACCCCGCGCCGGCTGCTGATGCGCCGCCGGCGGAGGGTCGCCCCGGCTTCTTTCGCCGTGCCGGTGGCACCGTGCAAAAGGTCTTCACCGGCCGCGATCCGGCGGTGCGGTGAGATTCGCGCACGGCGCTCGCCCGGCTCCCGGCTCTGCCGCCGCTGCGCCTTGTAACTGCCCCCGCACTCAGCTTCCCTTTCCCGCTCCCGATGAAGCGCCACCCCTTTTCACTCCTCGCCGCGGCCGCATTGCTCGCCGCGTTCTCCGGCTGCGCAGCCGACGAGCGCCATCCCGGGGTGCGCCTGCACCGCTCCGATGCGCTGTATGCGCACGAGGACTATGGCGATCCGGAGCGCCGCCGCCGTCACGATGAAAGCCAGCCTTTCCAACACGTCGGCTCCACGCTCAAGCGCCTTTTCAGGCAGGATGCTACCTCCAGCCGCTGACGCCCGGTGAGCCTCCTGCGCAAGCTCACCCGGCTGCTCGGCAGCGACGCCGTCAGCACCGATCCCGCGGTGCTCGGCGCGCACGCGGCGGACCGTTGGTTTGCCTCGCATGCGCCGGATGCCGTCGTTTTCGCCCGCTCGACGGAGGAGGTCAGCAAGACGCTGCGCTTCGCCCAGCGCCACGGCATCCCGGTCACGCCGCGCGGCTCAGGCTGGGGCTACGTGGGCGGCTGCGTGCCCGCGCAGGGCGGCATTGCGCTTTCGCTGGCGCGGATGGATCGCATCAAGGAAATCCATTTCTCCGATGGCGTGGCGGTGGTGGAGCCGGGTGTGATCACGGGCGTGCTGCAGGCGGAAGTGCGGCGGCAGGGCCTCTTTTATCCACCCGATCCGGCGAGTTTGAACGAGTGCTCGATCGGCGGAAACATCGCCACGAATGCGGGCGGTCCGCGCTGCCTGAAATACGGCGTGACGCGCCAATACGTGCTCGGCCTGGAAGCGGTGCTCGCGAGCGGCGAAGTGCTTCGGACCGGCTCGCGCACGCACAAAAACAAGACCGGCTTCGACCTGCTCGGACTCTTCGTCGGCAGCGAAGGGCTGCTCGGCACGGTCACCGAAGCGACCTTGCGCCTGCTCCCGCTGCCGCCCGCGCGCGCGAGCCTGTCCGCGAGCTTTCGCACTTTCCGCCAGGCGGCCCAGGCGGTGCAGGAAGTCTTCCGCGCGGGCTTCCTCCCAGCAGCGATGGAGATCGCTGACGCCTTCACTTTGCAGTCTGCGCGCGAGCATTGCGGCAGGGCGATCGTGCCCGCGGGCAAGGGGCATTTGCTGATCGATCTCGATGGGCAAAAGGCCTCCGTGCAGT
>CAXSDZ010000002.1:0-56343 GCA_964235505.1 uncultured Chthoniobacteraceae bacterium | reverse complement strand
ACGTCGGGGCCGTTGGCCGGATGCACCACCACGCTGATCTCCGTGTTCAGCGGGATGTTCGTGCATTTGACGACGACGGGAACCGGATTCGCCTGTTGCGCTGGAATGATGACATCAGGATTCACCAGCACTCCGGAAGGACTCGACGCCACCGCCACGCTGGCGAGGCTTTGAATAGCTAAATGAATACCTTGGCCCGGAGCGGGGATGATGATCGGCTGGAAGCCTTGGGTGAAAACGCCAACCGTTGATCCGCCGAAGTAATTCTCAAGTGTATCGAATCGAACTCTACCCTCGCCGCCACTGCTTCCTACACTCGAATATCCACCTTCGGCACGAACAGCACCAGTTCCGGTAATTACGCTGCTAACTAGCCTAACACCTCCGCCACTGCCGCCGCCGCCGTATCTTTGAGAGTATGGATTGCTTGTGCCTCCAATAGCTTCCACTCTGCCATAAAGGCGAAGAGAGCCGGAACAGGCGATAAGCAGCCCCCCACCGCCACCGCCACCTCCTGAGTTCGCCCCTGGGTTTTCCGAAGCTAGTCCGCCACCGCCAGAGCCCCCTATTTTCGGAAGCAGAAAGGCATTTCCATAAATTGGGTCAGGAGCAACGGCAGGGGGATTCGAATTAGGCTTGTAACCGACGGTGCCAAAGGAGCCTGCACCGCCAGCATAGGGAAACGTGTTTAAGCTGCTTGAGCCTCCTCCTGGTCCTTGACCTAAGGTCGCATTACTTCCACCGACACCTCCTTTCCAACCACCTGCACCACCTTGGCCTCCAATAGGCCCATATGTAGGCTTTCAGAGTTCTGAACTATTCCGCTTATCACACAATCTCCCTGCACCAACCAAACCACCGGCTTATTCCCCGCATTCGGAATGAACGACACCGTGACGTCCACCGGGATGTTGACCGAGGTGTAGTGGTAAATCCCATCTGGGTGGTCGGCCATGTCGATGACGAGGTTGGTCGCCGGGTTCAGCGCGCCGTCGTAGCCATCGCTACCGCTATTGACCTGCGCGAAGGCTGTGAGCGGCAGCAGGAGTGCGGCGATGACGGCCAGAAGTTTGCAAGAGGAGGTTTTCATCGGACTGGTTTGGGGCCGCGTCTTGGTTCTTTTTTTCGGCGGCAGCTCCCGGATGAATGCCCACGAGACTTCAGCAATCTGGCCATTGTCATAGTGAACAAAGAACCCGCTGCGAGTTTCCGGCTCCAGCTCTACGGAGGCAGGGATTGCGTCGGGGGCAATCCGGCTCGCTTTTCGGATGGAATGGTGTGGCTCCAGGAAGGAAAGCCCGTCTTCAAACTCCACCGCAAAGGCGTCTTCCCACTGATGGAAGCTGACGTTTCGCAGGGGGGACCACCGGGCAGTGCCGAAGGGGACCTTCAACGGATTGAGTGTCTTCATAAGCGTCCTTCTCGTTGCAGCTCAGCGATGATTTCTACGACTTCTCCGGGCGGCGTCCAATGGTCGAGCGGAGCTTTGGTCTCGATCGCGACCCGCCCCAGCAGCCGTCCTTTGCTGTCGAAGACGTGGACATGGCGTGGCTCGTGGTCGCCGATCCACCAGAGGAACAAATAACCACCCCGCCGCAGCTTGCCCATGGTTCAAAATGTATCGCCGACGTGGGCCGAGATTTAGTGAGAGGTTCCATTCGGATGGTCTGCTCTGTCGATGACGAGGTCCTACTTCGACTCGGTAGGCCATGAAATGTAGCGGGGTTTCCACGCCTTGAATCCGCCGCTCAGATCTTCCTGCCTGGCCTGGCGCAGTTCCGCCACGACCTCCGGGTGCTGGGAGGTGAGCCAATCCTGGAGTTCGTCGAGAGTTTCGACGGAGGCGAGCACCGACGCGGGGATTTCGATCGTGTTCACTAGCGCGACGGTATCACGGAGGTGCATGCGGAATGAACGCTATTTTCAGCGCTCACGGGGAGATTGACCGACGTGTAGCGGGGAATCCCATCCGGGTGGTCGGCCATGTCGATGACAAGATTGCTCGCCGGGTTCAGCGCGCCATCGTGGCCGTCGCTGCCGCTATTTTACCTGTGCGGATGCCACAAGCGGGAGAGTGAAAGGCGCAGCCACGACTAGAACAGCCTGCGTTTGCGTAAGCTCTGCCGCCTTCGCCCCGATCCCCATTCGTTTTTCGCTGGAACCGAATGGGTTGAATACGTGTCGCAGATGAATGCAGCGCGTCGTGGTGAGCTGCTCCGGTGAGGCATGGAAGAAGATGTCTCGATGCCAGCAGGTCACAGAGTCAGTCTGCATCCTTCCGTGGGAGCGACTCTTCCTTCCGGGCCGGCCGGCGATTTCAGCGCTTCAGGCTGGCCAGCGCCAGCGGGGAGAGCGGATGACGGCCAGTGCGTCGCGCACGGAAAGGGAGCGGAGCGCGACTTCCCGGTGCTGCTTGCGCCGGGCGTCGAAGATCGCCATCTCGCGCTCCGTGGGCCGATAGGTCTGGCGGTGCGGCACTTTCATCCCGGTGAGGAGCGTGATGTAGCCGCCGATGCCAAACTGGTCGTGCGGATTCTCCAGCAGCGTCGGCCCCCAAAAGCCGTCGGGGCCGTTTTCTGCGTAGTAGTCTGCGATCCCAGCCGCGCCGGCGAGGTCGGTGTCCGCGCGGCAGTGGTGCCAAAAGGGGGTGTCGAGCCGGGTGTTAAATTTGTAATGGATCGCGAGGAAGCCGCGGATGGCGTCCCAAAATCGTGCGTTGAAGCGGTTGAACATCGCCCGCTGCGTCGGGCGCGGCTCGCGGTCCGCGGCGAGGAGGCTTTCGGCCAGCACGCGGCACTGCTGGGCGATGACGCCGAGGGCGGTCGCTTCCAGCGGCTCCACGAAGCCAGCGGCATTGCCGATTGCGACGACATTTCCCACCCACGCGCGCTCGCGGCGGCCGGAGGTGAAGCGAACGACGCGCGTCGAGCCGACCTTGGGATTCGCCGCGCGGAACTCCCGCTCCGCGTCTTCATCGGAAATGAACGCGGGCGAATACACGTAGCCGCGGTTGATCCGGTGCTCGTGCTCGATCTGCCACGCCCAGCCAGCGCTCATGGTTTCGCACGTGGTATAGGGCTTGATGACGTGATCTTCCGCGCCTTTGCGGTCCCAGCCGCCGACGACCGCGCGCTCGCAGAAGAGGCTGGGCGCAAAGGAGATGAAAGGCTCGCGCAACGTTTTCCCCAGCAGCACCGACGCGAAGCCGGAGCAATCCACGAAAAGATCTGCCGTCGCGATGTCGCCGGATTCCAGAGTCAGCCCCGCGATGCCGCGCTCGTCCTGCCGAACGTCGGTGACGGTCGTATCGATCACCTCCACGCCGGCCGCGCGCGCTGATTCCTCGAGAAAGCTCACGAACTTCTCGTTCTCGAAATGGTAGGCGAAATTCTCGTGGAAAAGCGGCAGACCGTCCTTTTGCGGGAAGGCGCGGTCGTTCGTCATGAGCGCGGAGAATGGGTCAGGATACTCGATATTTTCCTCGCAGTAAAAGCCGTTCGCTTTTGGCAGCGAGGTATCGAGGCGGAAGTCGAGCCCTGGTCCGAAGGTGTAGTTGAAGCTCGGCCGCGGCCCCCAGAGGAACTTCAGTCCGAGCTTCCAGGTCGGCTGGGCGAGGGCATGGAACCGCGCCGGGCTGATCTTCAGGTATTGGTGGAGGAAGTGCGTGAGCGTCGCGGTTGAGCCTTCACCCACGCCGATGATGCCGATCTCCGCCGAGCGCAGCAGGCGCACGGAAAGCGCGGACAGCTTCGTTTTCAGCGTGAGCGCGGCCAAGAAGCCGGCGCTGCCGCCGCCTAGGACGATCACATTTTCAACAGGCATCTGGCGGAAGGAAAGGAGGTGGACACGAGGATGTATTGCGAGATTGCGCACGCGCGCGGCGGAGGCAAGTCGCGAGAAGAGAACTCCTCTCCAACTGCCCAAATCCCAGGACGGACCCGCATCGCCGCTCCGAGCGTTAAAGCACTTTGACAATTGGCGCACGATCGTGTCACAACGGCGCGCATGAAATTGGCCACCCCTCTATCTTCGATCATCTCTCCGCGCGCACTGCTGCTCCCCGCCGCGGCGACATTCGCATTCAGCAGCATGGCTTTCGGGCAAGCGGCACCGACTTTGAACCTCATGCAGTGGTTCAAAGATCCGAACACCACCTACAGCGCGGGCACGTGGCTGGATTCCGCGACGAGCGACGGCATCCAGAACGCGACGCAGGGCAACGCTGGCAAGCAGCCCATCCTGGGGCTCGCCGCCATCAACGGGAAGCCGGTGGTGCGCTTCGACGGGGCGGACGACAATCTCTTCTTTGCGCGCACGATCAGCGACGACTTTTCCATCTTCGCGGTGTATCGCGGCGCAGGGGTCGGCACGCAGGCAGATCAAGGGCAGTGGTGGGGGCACTCGGGCATCGTGGATGGCGAAGTAGGTGGCGCACAGCAGGACTTCGGCACCTCGATCGATGCCAATGGCCGGCTCTACGCCGGCATCGGCAGCAACGACACCACCATCTCGGCGCAGCCTGCCAACCCGACGCAAGCACATCTGCTGGAGTTCCAACGTGTGGCGCTCAGCGGCACCATGACGCTCTACGTCGATGGCGTGCAGGTGGCGCAAAACATCGCGGGTCCCACCGGCTCGAAAAACACGCCCGGAACCTTGTCGCTCGGCTCGCTGCAAACAAACGGCAACTTCTTCACCGGCGACATTGGCGAAGTGCTCACCTATTCCAGCGCCGATGCGGCGACTCGGCTGGGGGCGGAGCAATATCTCCTGACCAAGTTTGCCATCCCGGAGCCCGGCACGGTCTCCATCCTAGGCTTGGGCATGGCAGGTTTGCTTCTTCGCCGTCGGCGGGGTTAAGCGCCAGACCCGCTGGGCTGCCAGCGTTTTTTTCGTGGCGCCGGACCCGGAGCAGCGGATGCCGATGTTGGCATTGCGTTGCGTGGTGGTGCGGCTTGCAAGGAGCATTTTCATTTTGAACCCATGAAGCTAGGAAAACCTGCTTCATGGGTTTTTGTTTTCCCGGCTGGGAACGTGGCTGCGGCGAGGTGCGTGGTGGTTTGACACGCAGGCAGCGGGGTGAAATGAAGGCACCCGTGATTGTCATTCTCAAGGCCAGCGCAGGCGACGGTGGAAACGCGCCTCGCCTGGCCGCATGACTCTCCTTTCTGAATTCACGGAAGGGATGCGCATCTCGTGGGAGGCGATCCGCGCGAATATGCTGCGGAGCGTGCTCACGACTGTCGGGATCGTCATTGGCGTCGTGACCGTCACGCTCATGGCCACGGCACTGGAGGCGTTGCAGGGGACGTTTCAGGATGCGATCTCTTTCATCGGCACGGACGTGCTGTATGTCGATCGGCGGGAGTGGTTCATCGGGTCCGACCAGCGCTGGAACGCGATGGGCAAGCGCAACAAGATCACCCTCACGCAGGTGCGCGCGGTGGAGCGGGCGCTGAGCGGCATGAAGGCGGTCGCGCCGACCGTGGTCCACGACATCGACTCCGTGCGGTTCGGCAACCGCAGCTCCAGCACGGTGATGATCATCGGCACGAGCGAGCAATATGCAGTGACGGGCGGCGTCACGCTCACCAGCGGGCGCTTCATGACAAAGGCGGAAGCCTACGCGAACCGTGACGTGTGCGTGATCGGATCGGAGATCGCGGAAAAGCTCTTCCTCGGCGCGTCGCCGCTGGGCGAAAAGCTGCGCGTCGGCGATCAATC
This sequence comes from uncultured Chthoniobacteraceae bacterium, assembly GCA_964235505.1. GTDB lineage: Bacteria > Verrucomicrobiota > Verrucomicrobiia > Chthoniobacterales > Chthoniobacteraceae > CAXSDZ01. Next base: position 50,619 of record CAXSDZ010000002.1, on the reverse strand, counting down.
GCTGGAGGTCATCGGCGTGCTGGAGAAGAAAGGGAGCCTTCTCGGACAGATGAGCCTGGACAGCCGCATCATCATCCCGATCGGCAAGATGATCCGCGGCTTTCGCTACGATCCGAGTTGCATCATCGAGGTGAAAGTGGGCGATCCGACGCGAGTCGAGGCCGCGCGGGATGAGCTCCGCGGCGTGCTGCGGCGCATCCGCCGCGTGCCGCCGGGGATGGACGACGACTTCGCCATCAACCAGCAGGAGCAGCTCCTGGAGCAGTTCAAAAAAGTCTCCGGCGTGATCGCGACCGCGGGCTTCTTCATCACCGGCCTGTCGCTCTTTGTCGGCGGCATCGGCATCATGAATATCATGTTCGTCTCGGTGGCGGAGCGGACGCGCGAGATCGGCGTGCGCAAGGCGATCGGCGCGCGGCGGCGCACGATCCTGCTGCAATTTCTGATCGAGGCGGCGAGCATCTGCCTCATCGGCGGTGTCATCGCGCTGGGGATCGCCGCGGTGGCGGTGGCAATCGCGAGACAGTTTCTGCCCACGGTCGCGCTGTCGCCTTCCGTGGTGCTGCTCGCCTTGAGCGTGGCGCTGGTGACGGGCGTGGTGTCCGGCTTTCTCCCCGCGTGGCGCGCGGCGCGGATGCGGCCGGTGGATGCGCTGCGGAATGAGTGACCCATGAAGCGCTTTCTCATCGAGCTCCGCGAAAGCGCGCGCATGGCGCTCAGCGCCATCGCTTCGCACCCGCTCCGCTCCGGGCTCACGCTGCTCGGCGTGCTGGTCGGCGTGTTTTCCATCATCCTCGTGATGACCGCGATGCGCGCCATGAAGAACAACATCGAAGGCGAGCTCGGGCAGCTCGGCTCGAAGACCTTCGTGCTCCAGCGGATGCCTGCCGCTTACTTCGGCGGGCCGGAGGGATTCCGGAAATTCCAGCGCCGCAAAGAGATCGACTTCGCGCAGGCCACGCGCTTCCGGCGCAAGGCAGGGTTTGTTTCATCCGTCGGCCTGCACGCGGCGTTTTGGAATGGCGAACTCACCTCGCGCTTTTCCAAGACTCCGCCAAACGTCTCCGTGGAAGGCGCGACGCCGGGCATCTTCCAGACGAACAACTGGACGATCACGGACGGTCGCGCGCTGCTCGACAGCGATGTGGAGGGCGCGCGAGATGTCTGCGTGCTGAACACCGCGGTGGCCGAGGCGCTCTTCCCCGGCGGCTCACCCGTGGGACAGCGGATCAAGATTTCCGCCATCTCCTACACCGTCGTCGGCGTGCTCCAGCGCACGGCTTCGGCCGAAACCGGCCCGGGATTCGCAGTGCTCCCGATCACCACCGGTTTGAACCGCTACGGACGCTTTCGCGACATCAGCATCCTGCTCCAGACGCAGGAGCCCGCGGGAGTCGCCGACGCCATGGAGCAGGCGCGCGGGCTCATGCGCGCGATCCGCAAGGTGCCGCCGGGCGTGGAGGACGATTTCGAGATGCTTTCCAGCGATTCGATGATCCAGCAGTTTGAAAAGGTGACCTACGCCGTGCGGACCGGCCTCACGCTCGTCTCCTCCGTGGCGCTGCTCGCCGCGGGCGTCGGCATCATGAACATCATGCTCGTCTCCGTGACCGAGCGGACGCGCGAGATCGGCATCCGCCGCGCGATCGGCGCGCGCAAGAGCTCGATCATGACGCAGTTCATCCTGGAGGCGGTGGTGCTCTGCCAGATCGGCGGCGTGCTCGGCGTAGCGCTCGGCATGGCAGGCGCAAATGCGCTCGCGGTTTATCTGCTGAAACTCCCACCCGCCTTTCCGGCGGATTGGGCGATGATCGCGCTCTGCATCTGCTCCGGGATCGGCATCCTTTTCGGCAGCTACCCCGCTTACAAAGCCGCGAATCTCGATCCGATCGACTCGCTGCGGTATGAGTAAGTGCAGCCTCCCTCGCGCGGCGAGACCGGTTCTCGGTAGTGAGTGGTTTCCCTCCCCGAGACCGGGTGCTTCCACCCATTCCGGCCCAGGCTCCCACCCGCTAGTGCAAAGACCTGCCATGCCCACCGCACCTTCGTTTGTTTCTCGCGCTGCGACCCTGCTCGCGCCGTTCCGCCTCCGCCCGGCAGCGCTGGCGCAAAAGCTTGCATCCGCAGCGTGCGCGTTGCTCTTTGCCCTGCTCGGGAGCGGCTGCGAATCCGGCGCGATCCACTATGCGAATGACACCACCGGCGAAGGTGCGCTGGTCAGGACCCATTCGGTCATTCCCGCCGGTCGCGACCATCTGCGCGCGCCGCTCGCCATCATCGAATTTGGCGACCAGGGCAATGCGCGCGACAAAAGCCAGATCGAAGCGGCCAGGCGGCTGATCCGCAGCGTGCGCAAGCCGTTGCTCGTCGTCTATGTGCACGGCTGGCATGGCAACGCCACCACTTATCCCGGCCGCTTCGTCGATCTCCTGAATACGCTGGCCGACAGCCGCTACCTTACCGGCCCCGAGCGCGGCTATGATGTGATCGGCGTTTATATCGGCTGGCACGGCAAGCAGTTCAGCGATGTGGCGCTGGAATACGGTACCACCTTTTGGAACCGTTACGACACCGCCGTGCGGCTCGGCGCGGGAGTCGATTGCCTCGCCGCGATTTCCGACGTGGTGGCGGAAGCGCGCGCGCAAAACAGCCGGGCGCGCACGTTTCTCATCGGCCACTCCTTTGGCGGGCTGCTGCTCCAGCAGGCCATCGCGCAGTCCGTTTCCACCGCGAAAAAGGACGGCTCCTCCTTTGCGCCCGCCGACCTCACGCTTTTCCTAAATCCCGCCTCCGACTCGGAAATCACGCGCGAGATGATCGAGCGGCTGCGCAACAACGTGGCGGTCAAAGACAACCGGTCCGGGCTGCCCGTCTTCGCCTCGCTCACCTCGGAAACGGACGACGCGACGAAGCGATGGTTCTTTCTCGGCAAATCGCTCGGCAGCAGCGCCAAGCGGTTCGATGAGTTCAAGGTGCGCGGCGTCGGCGGACAAATGCAGACGGTGAGCGGGCGGCACTTTTTCACCCACACTCCCGGCCACAACGTCTATGTCCGCAGCCACACCACTGGCCAGCCCGAGCCCGCGCCGCACCGCTTTGACACGGCCTTTGAAGAAAATCTGCGCACTCCCGCCGACCCGGCGCGACCGCGCTTCAAGACGCGCGACGAAAAAACCGGGCAATGGTTGCAGTGGGCGTTTGAACCGGTGATCGATCGCCCGACGCCCTACTGGGTGGTGCAGGTGGACCGGCGAATCATGGACGGCCACAACGATATCTTTAACCCGAAATCGATCGCCATGATGGCGTCGCTCTACCGGCTGAACAGCCAGCTCACGGAGCGGTCCGGCTCCGTGCAGCTCGCGCGGACCGGCAGCGCGGAGCGCCAGGTGCCGATGCCTTCCGCGGCGCGGGTGAAGGAAGCCACGCGGCAAAACCAGAGCCTGCCGCCCGCCGCATCCTCCGCCCAGCGCATGCTCGCACCGTCCGGCCCCGTCGCCACCGATCCCGCTGCTGGTCCGGCGCCCCGCTCCTCGAAGGAGCCGGCAGCGGAAGCGGCTTCGCCGAAGCGAGGGGCGGATGCGGGCGGACGCGATGCAGAGCCGCGCGCTCCGCGACGGTCCGGGGAAGGCCGGTAGCCCGCCGCCGCCGCGCGCATCGCGGGCGGCAAGGTCTCGCCGCCGCGCCCGCGCCTCATTTCTCCCGCGCCCCCGCGCAAAAGCCTTTGCGTCTTTGCGCCTTTGCGTGAGCCTCTGCGGCTCATGCTCATCGATGCCGTGCTCACTCCCGCCGAGATCGCGCTCCTGCCCGGGCGCGATCTTTCCGCGACGACGTGCGTCGTGTTCGATGTGCTGCGCGCGACTTCGTCCATGGTCACCGCGCTCGCCCACGGCGCGGCGGAAATCCTGCCCGCCCGCACGATCGAGGAAGCGCTGGCGCTGAAGGCCGGGCGCCCGCATGCGCTGCTCGGCGGCGAGCGGCACGGGGAGCTCATCGATGGGTTCGACCTCGGCAATTCTCCGCTGGAATACCGGGAGAATGTCGCCGGCCGCACCATCATCTCGACCACCACAAATGGCACGATCGCCTTGCGCGCTTGCGAGCATGCGGAGCGCGTGCTGGTCGGCGCGATCCTGAATCTCGGCGCCCTCGCCGCCGAACTCCGGCGCGCGCAGCCGGAGCAGGTCGTGCTCATTTGCGCGGGCACATTTGCCGATTTCGCGCTGGAAGATGCCTTCGCTGCGGGGCTCCTCCTTGCGGCCTTTGAAGAAGCAAATCGGACTGACTCCGCGACGGCTGCGCTCGGAGTCGCGAAGCTTTTCCCACATGCGCTCGCCGCGCTCCAGCAGGCGCGGAACGGCCGGGTGCTCGCGCAAAAAGGGCGGGGCGCGGAGGTCGAGTGGTGCGCGCAGGAGTCGCGCTTCGATGTGGTCGGCTGGATGGATGGAACGGTGATCCGCCCGCTGCGCGCGGCGGCTGCTCTTGTCGCATGAGAGAAGAGTTTGCCCAGCTTTCGTCGCAAGTCGCCCGTCTCAATTCCCAGATGGATGCGGTGCTGGCGCGCCTGCCCGATGTTTCCGGCGCGCCGGTGCGCCGCCAGATTGCGGTTGGCCTGGCCTTGTCCCTCGCGCTGCACGTGCTGCTTTTCGCCATCCTCATCGGGATCGCGCTGGCCTTCCCGGAGCCGCCACGCGACACCTCCGCGCGACCACGGCGCGAGCAGCCTCCCGAGCCGGAGCCGCTGAACATCCAGCTCGTCACGAAGCCGAAGCCGACGCCGGAGGAGGCGCAGCGCACGAAGCTCATCGACCGGCGCGGCATGGAGGCCAGCAAAGACAAGCCGAAGAATCCCGAGTTTGAGTCGGATGAAGACATGAAAGCTGGCAGTGAAGCCGCGCCCACGGGCCTGCTGCCGCTGCCGAGCCAGGATGGGCGCACCGATCGCAACACGGCCGACTTCGCGACCGAGAATGCCGCAGTCGGCGCGGCGGCCGCGCTCCCCTGGCCGCAGCTCACCGTGCAGCCAAAACCCGCGCCCGCCGCACCTGCCTCCGAGCCTCCGCCCCCGCCCGCCGCCGAGCCGCTTTACACGCCGAATCCCGTGGCGAAAGAAGCGCTCGCCGCAGCCAGCAAAGCAGCGCCCACCGACAAGCTGCCCGACCCTTCCAAACAAGTGAGCACGCCGCCACCGCGCCTCGCCACGGCCACGCCGAAGCCGCGCAAGGCGGTGGTGATGCCGCGCGAGGATGAGATCGCCGTGGCGGTCGCCACCCCGCGCCCGCCGGCGGCCACAGCCGAGCCGCGCGAAAGTGTCCCCGGCCGGTATGCGATGCTTTCCACGCCGGCGCCGATTTCAAAGCAGAGCTTCACAAAGCGCTACCAGGAGATGCTGGAAAAGACGCGCGTGGAGGGAAGCATCAACAACCGGGGGAAAGCGGGCGTGGATGCGGTCGCGACACCTTTTGGCCGCTACTGGGGGCAGGTGAAAACGGCGATCGGCTCCGGCTGGAACCGCTATGTGAACGAGCAGATGACGCTGATCGCGCCGGGCACCGCGCGGGTGAGCTTCGTGCTCGACAGGCAGGGCCGCGCCAGCAATGTGCGCGTGGACGCGAACACTTCCAACGCGAGCTTTGCGAACGTCTGCGAGCGCGCCGTGCGCGATGCGCCGCTGCCGCCGATCCCGCCCGATGTCGTCTCCAAGCTGCGCGACGGCCAGCTCGAATACTCGATCGTTTTCACGTTTTACACTTTCTGATCCTTCTCCATGTCTGCCGTGCTTCCGCTCGCTTCTGTCACTTCCATCTTCCGATTTTTCACCCACGGCGGCTGGTGGATGGTGCCGCTGCTCCTCTGCTCCACGATTTCCGTCGCGGTGATGGTGCTGCGCGGCCTCGCGCTGCGGCGCGCCCTGGTGATGCCGCCGGAGATCGAAAAGGAGATCGAAGGGCTCCGGCAGGATGACGTCGATGGCGTCACGCGCTTGTCGCGGATGATCCGCAACGATGCCTCTGCGCTGGGCCGCATCGCGAACACCGGACTGCAACACCTTTCCTGGCCGAAGAGCGAAAATGTGGAAGCCGTGCAGACCCGCGCGCGGCACGAGATCGTGCGGCTGGAGAGCGGGCTTTTCATCCTAGAGGTCATCGTCGGTATCGCGCCGCTGCTCGGTTTGCTGGGTGCAGTTTCGGGCTTGGTTACGGTGTTCGACGCCTTCGGCGACAGCGCTGCGGGCAGCGATCCGCACGAGATTTCGCGCGGCATTTCTGAAGCCCTCCACACGACGATCGTCGGCCTCGCCATCGCGATTCCGAGCCTGATCGCATATTCCTATTTCGCGAAGAAGATCGAGACGATGGCGGCTGAGATGGAGTCGCTCGTGGCCAGTCTTCTGGCGAAATGCTACTCCCACAAACAAAAGCTCCACACCGCCCGCACTTCCACGCCGCCACCGATCTGGCAGGAGGAAGGCGTGGAGCGTGGCGCGTAAAAACGTGGAGCGCCGGTGAAAGCTGCGTCTGCCGGACGCTCCACGCTTTCACGCACCACAACCCTTTCCATCACTCCTCGCCATGCGCTTCCACACCCGCACGCGCCGCACGCCGCAGGTCATCATCGTCTCGCTGATCGATATCTTCGCGATCCTGCTCATCTTTGTCATCGTCACGACGACCTTCAAAAAAGAGGCGCGCCCGCAGCCGGCGGTGACGATCAAGCTGCCGGAATCGAAGACCGCCGTTGCCGCTGAGCAGACCGCCGAGCCCGTGGTGCTCACTGTCTCGGAAAAAGAAGAGCTTTTCCTCGATGACAAGCCAGTCCCGATCGACGCGCTCAAGGCGACGCTGGAAGAAACCATGCGCTCGCGGCCGAAGCAGACGCTGGCGCTGAACATCGATACCAAAGCGCCCTTTGGCGTGGTGGTGAAGGTGCTCGACGTGCTGAAAGAATCTGGCGTCAAGGGCGACCTCGCAGCGTTCATGGAGCAGACGAAATGATCCGGCCCATCACTAAATTCGGAGACCCCGTGCTGCGGGCGAAAGGCGCGCCCGTGGGCGAGATCGACGCGGAACTCCAGTGCCTCGCCGCGGACATGATCGACACGATGCGCGACGCAAATGGCGTCGGCCTCGCCGCGCAGCAGGTCGGCGTCGCGCGGCAGATCACGGTGATCGATGTGACCGACATCGAGGATCGGCCCAGCGAGATGTTCGTGGATGGCGCGCCGGTGCGGATCGAAGATTACATGCCGATGGTGCTGCTGAATCCCGAGCTACAGCTTTCCAAAGAGCGCGAAACGGGGAGCGAAGGTTGCCTCTCGTTTCCCGAGATCACCGCCGACATCATGCGCGCGGTGGGCGTGCGGTGCCGGGCGCGGCTGCTGGATGGGCGCGAGATCGAGTTCGATGCCGCCGGCCTGCTGGCGCGCGCGCTGCAGCACGAGGTGGATCACCTCCACGGTGTGCTCTTCATCGACCGGATGAACTCCGCCTCGAAGGCAAGCCTCGCCGGGCGGTTGAAGCGGATGCAGCGCGACTGGAAATAGCGCGCGGCTGCTCAGCCTCCGCAGGCCGAAGCCGCGGCTGTCTCAATAGACTTTGTAATGCACGCTCAGCGTGCGGAACACGTTGGCGCTTTGCTGCGCCGAGTAATAAACCAGCTCGATCGCCGTGCTGTTCAGGTTCCATTTGTAGCCCACGACCGTCTGCATCACGTCGCCTTCCGGCTCCGTCTTTCGCGCGATCTGCTGGCCGACTCCGTAGCGCTGCTCGATGCGCCGGCGCACGTCGCCCATGAAGGCATCGTATTTCGGCTGGTCCCAATCATCCTTTTGATACTGCAATTCCACCTCCACCAGCTCGCCGCGGCGGAAGTAGAAAAGCGTGCGGCGCAGGCCGGTCTGCACCAGTCCTTCCACCGTCCAGGCAGCGCGGCCGTCGTCCAGAGTCCTGCGCTCCACGATCGTGGCCTTGGCGCCTTTGAGCAGCTTCTCGATGCGCTCATCGGTTTCGCCCCAGCTCAGGCCGAAAGGCGGCTTGATCTCGCGAACCGGCTCGACGGCGGTTTGAGCGAAACCGGCGCGGCCTGAAAGGACCAGAGCTAGAGCGATGACCAGCGCGTGGAGCGCGGAGCGGGAAGCGTGGAGCGTTTTGCGAGACTCGCCTTTCCCCGCCGCTCCTGCCCCGCTCGAGGAAGCGGATGAAGATGAAGCAAAAGACGGAGAGCTCCGCGCGCCGGCCGCTTCACGCTCCACGCTTCCCGCTCCACGACTGTCCGCCTCGCCGCTCATCACGCCTTTTTCGCCGTGCTCTGCACGTAAAGCTCGCGCAGTTGCTTGAAGTCCACCTCGACGGGCGAGTGCGTCATCAAGTCCTGGCCGCGGTTGTTTTTTGGGAAGGCGATCACGTCGCGGATGCTTTCGGTGCCGGCGAGCAGCATCACGAGCCGATCGAGCCCGATGGCGAGTCCGCCATGCGGCGGCGCGCCGTAAGAAAACGCGCGGAGCAGATGCCCGAACTTGTGCTGCTGCTCTTCCGGCCCGACGCCGAGCACTTGAAACATCTGCGCTTGCAGCTCCTTTTCGTGGATGCGGATCGAGCCACCTCCGAGCTCCACGCCATTGAGCACCACGTCGTAGGCGACCGCGCGGACATTGCCTAAATCCGCCGCGGCGAGCTTCTCCATGTCCTCCGCTTTGGGCCGCGTGAAAGGGTGGTGCACCGCGACCCATTTGTTGTCTTCGGCAGAAAAGGCGAGCAGCGGAAAATCGACGACCCAGAGGAAGTTCAGCACATCGCTGCCCTTCGTGAGCTCCTGCAAATCTGCGACGCGCAAGCGCACGCGGCCGAGCGTCTCGACCACGCTGTCCCAAGTGCCCGCGCCGAAGAAAAGCACATCGCCCTCGGCAAAGCCCATGCGCTCGGCGAGCGCCGCTTTCTCGGATTCGGAGAAGAACTTCACGATGGGCGACTCCCAGGAAGCAAAAGTGCCAACGGCGCCGCCGGCACTCCACTTCACGTAGGCCAACCCTTTTGCGCCGCACTCCGTCTTCACCCACTCCTCCCATTTTTTGAGCTGCTCCTTGCTCAGCAGCGCCGCCGCGCCTTTGGCATTGATCGCCTTGATGCAGCCGCCCGAATCCACCACCGAGCGGAACACCTTGAACTCGCTCGCCGTGAAAAGCTCCGTGAGCTCCGTCAGCTCCACACCGAAGCGCGTGTCCGGCTTGTCGGAGCCAAAGCGGTTCATCGCTTCGGAATACGGCAGCCGCGGAAACGGCGTCGGGATCTCGATGCCTTTGGATTCCTGGAAGATCCGCGTCAGCAAGCCCTCGACCAGAGTCTGGATGTCCTGCTCCGTGATGAACGAAGCCTCCACGTCGATCTGCGTAAATTCAAGCTGCCGCTCCGCGCGCAGGTCCTCGTCGCGAAAGCAGCGCGCGATCTGGAAGTATTTCTCCAGACCGGCGACCTGGAGCAGTTGCTTGTATTGCTGCGGCGCCTGCGGCAGCGCATAAAAGTGCCCGGGACTCAGCCGCGCCGGGACGAGGAAATCGCGCGCTCCTTCCGGCGTCGGGTTGGACAGGATCGGCGTCTCGATTTCGAGGTAGCCCGCTTCATCGAGAAAGTCGCGCGTTGCCTTGGTCACGCGGTGCCGCAGCTTCATGTTGCGCTGCATCCGCTCAGTGCGCAGATCGAGGAAGCGATACTCCATCCGCAAGTCCTCGTTCACTTTCGGATCGTCCAGCGGAAAGGGCGGCACGTCGGATTTATTCAGCACCGTGAGCTCCGCCGCGACGACCTCGATCTCGCCCGTCGCGAGCCGGGCATTTTCCGTCCCTGCAAGCCGGGCCGCGACTGTGCCGGTGATTTGGATCACATCCTCGCCGCGCAACCCGTGCGAAGCCGTGGCCGCGTCCGGGTTCTCCTCGGGCCGGAAAACGACCTGCGTCACCCCTTCCCGATCGCGCAGATCGATGAAGATCACGCCATGGTGATCGCGCTTGGTATTCACCCAGCCCGCGAGCGTCACAGACTGGCCGATGTGCTCCCGGCGGAGCGCGTTGCAGGTGGTGGTGCGATACATGGAAAGGGCGGGGAGGATAGGGGAGCGTGGGCGGATTGCCAGTGCGGAAAGGTGCCGCCCGCCGCACTCACCGCCCGCGTTTTCTTCGGGGAAAGCCGGGCGCCACGCTCGGAGGCAAACCCGGCGCATCAGCCACAATCATCCACCGGGGAAAATGGTAGCCTCGGCGCATGACCGTTGAACACGACGCCTCCGCCAGCCTTTGGAGGCGCCTCTTACAATCCTATGCAGCCTGAACTCCCCACGCTTGAGGAACCCGCCGGCCACTGGAAAGCAGGCGGGTCGGAGGAGCTGCGCAACTACCGCGCCGAACGCTACCGCGGCGACAACATGGCGGTCTCGCTCGATCGGCTCGCGCCGCGAGATCAGCAGATCGTGCGCGACCTTTACCGCCGGCTGGAGGATTTGCTTGCCACCCTCGGCGCCTCGGTGCCGGGCGACGCGGTCGCGACGCGGGGCCGCCTGCAGCGTTGGCTCCGCCGGGTCGATCTGGAGCGCCTCCACGCGGAACTCCGCGAACTCGGCCTGCAAAGCCGATCCCAGGCGGACTTCGGTCTGCTCGGCTGCGCCATCCACGATGCTCGCGGCGGTGGCCTTACCGGCCTGCTTTTCCACCTCGAGACCTTCGATGCGGAGACCGAGTCCGAGCGCAATCTGCGATCACTCTACTTCTACACGCGCGACCAGCTCAAAGTCCTCCGCAGCGCCTTCCTCGATCTCGATAATCCGCGGCGCGAGCATGACCTCCTTTTTCGCCTCCACCCAATCAGCACCGTGCTCGAAAAGCTGCGGACATTTGTCTGCTTCTACGAGGAAAGGGAAATCCTGCTGGAGGTGCAGAGTGAGTTCGACGGGAACATCGCGGCCAGTTGCTGCGAATCGGCGGCGCTCGACCGCGTGCTGCACAATTGCCTCCGCAATGCCTGCCGCCACGCGGCCGACCAGCGGGTGCGCATTCACCTTTTCCCGGTGCCCGACGAGCGAGGGCCAAATGTGCGCTTCGTCATCGCCAACGGGATCGGCGCGGCCGAGTCCGCCCGGCTGCAAGCGCTGCTCGCCGGCCGCGGTCCCGGCGCGCTCTTTCACGCCGGCGCATCGACCACCGGCTCCGGGCTCGGCCTCACGATCGTCCGCGATTTCGTGTCGGAAGCCTTCGGCTTGGGCGAACACGACGAAGCGGTGCGGAAGGGCTACGTCGGCGTGAGGGTCGAAGACGATGAGTTCCTCGTTTTCCTGCACTGGCCGATCGCGCAGGAGCGGTGAATCGCCCGGCGCCCCGCTGGGAGCGCGCGGCTCCACCACCGCCTTGCCATCGTCAGCCAAACAGCTCGCGAAACTTCTCCGCCAGTCCCGCCTTCGTGAGCCGCTTCTCGGCGATGGCGATCATGGCGTCGTAAAGCGCATCGGCGCTTGCGTCGCTTGCGATTCCATTCCCTTCCAGAAAGATCGTCGCTGCGCCGAGCGCAGTGCGTTTGTTTCCGTCGAGGAATGCCTGTGCCTGCGCGATGTGGAACGCGTAAGCGGCTGCAATCCCGAAGAGATCGGCTCCGCCATAGAAAAAATCTTGCTGCGGCTGGTGGATCGCTCCACGCAAGCCGCTCTCATCGCGAATGCCACTGATGCCTCCGTAAGCTGCGAGCGAGTCAGCGTGGAGTTCCAAAATTTCTTCCCACTCTAGGAACTTCGGCTCCATCACTGCGCAAGCCTTCGGAAGGCTTCATCGTGCTTCCGAAAGACAACTTCTTTCGCTTGTTCGAATGTTTTGCGATCCATCCGCTGCGGACCGCTGCTCGCAACAGGACGGTCTTGGAGGTCTGATACGAAGGCCATCACAGCCTTTTGCTCTGCCACAGGCAGAGTTTTGATACGCTCGATGATTTCAGTCGCACTCATGGGCAGACAGGCTAGCGCAACGGAGCCCGAGCGCAAGCGAGTGCGCGCAGGCATCTGCGCCTTGTCGTTCCCGTTCTCCTTCTCGTGGTGGATCGTTCTTCAAAAGCAGAAGTCGAAGGAGCGGGAAACAGGAGAGCGGACAGGAAATCAGTGAGCGCCCCGGCGCACGCGCTGTTGACCGCACCTGCGCAATCCGCTCTTTGCATGGCCATGACTTTCCCACCGATCCGTTTTGCTCCGCCCGCCGCGCTTTTTGCACTGGCGCTGTTCTCGCAGGGGTTTGCGGCTCCGGTGGACGATCCCTTTCCCGCGAAGATCGAGAAAGGGCCGGTGCAGATCGAACTGCAAGCGGCGGCGACGGGGCTCGTCTCGCCGGTGCTGGCGATTGCCGCGCCGGATGGCTCCGACCGGCTTTTCGTCGTCGATCAAGCCGGGCAGGTGCGCATCGTGCAGGGCGGCAAACTCCTGCCAGAACCCTTTCTGAATGTCGCGGACCGGATGGTGGAGCTCACCAAGGATTTTGATGAGCGCGGGCTGCTCGGCCTCGCTTTCGATCCTGGCTTTGCCGACCCGCAAAGCCCGGGGCACCGGCGCATTTTCACCTTCACGAGCGAGCCCGTCGCGGGGCGGGTTGACCTTCCGAACCCGTTCTTCGAGGGTGCCCCGCCGAATTGCCACAGCGTGCTCGCCGCGTGGAAGGTCAACGCTGCGGAGCCGAACCAGGTCGATCCCGCCAGCCGCAGCGAGCTGCTGCGGATCGAGAAGCCGCAGTTCAATCATAACGGCGGCATGCTGGCGTTCGGGCCGGATGGATTCCTCTACATCGGGCTCGGCGACGGCGGCGCGGGGAATGATCTCGGCCTCGGCCACAACCCGCAAACCGGCAACGCACAAGATCCGAACATGCCGCTCGGCAAGATCCTGCGCATCGATGTGAACGGCAAAAACGCCGGGAATGGAAAATACGGCACGCCCGCCGACAATCCCTTTGCCGGCGGCGGCGGGCTGAAGGAAATCTACGCGCTTGGGCTCCGCAACCCGTGGCGGTTTTGCTTTGATGGCGACGCGCTGATCGTGGCCGACGTGGGCCAGAATAAAGTGGAAATGGTCCACCGCGTGCAGCGCGGCGGGAACTACGGCTGGCGGCACAAGGAGGGCGCTTTCAAGTTCAACGTCACCGGGACGATCGACTCGGACCTCAGCGGCCTGCCCGCGGGGCTCATCGACCCCGTCCTGCAATACGACCACGACGAAGGCATCTCGGTCACCGGCGGCTTTGTGTATCACGGAAAAGCGGTGCCGCCGCTGGCTGGCAAATACGTCTTCGGCGACTGGCGCAACCCGCGCAGCATGAAGTCGGGCCGCCTCTTTTACGCCGATCTCGGCACACGTGAAATCCGTGAGTTTCGCATCGGCAAAGACGACCGGGAAATCGGCTTCATGATCAAAGGGTTCGGCCAGGATGCGGCAGGCGAGCTCTATGTGCTCGGCAGCGATGCTGGGCCGAGCGGCACGAGCGGCGTGGTGATGAAGATCGTCGGAGCGGCTGCCCCGTGAAGCTCGTAGCAGCCGACGTGAGGAGGCTCTGACCCTCGCCTGAGACACTGCCAAAAGAATGAGCCTCCCCGCATCCGCCGTGACGGGAACATGGCTGGCCGTGCTCGTTGCCTTCTCCCTCTTGCACGCCGCGGAACCAGTGACGATCGAGGTGGATTTCGCAAAACCCGCCGGCGAGTTCCGCGCCCTGCACGGGATCAACAAAGGTCCGCTCGCGCCCGGCGGCCTTATCGATCTCACGCCGGAGCTGCGCGCGCTAGGCGTTCCATTAGTCCGGCTGCACGACTGCCATTGGCCCAATCCCGACGTGGTCGATATCCACGCGGTGTTCCCGGATTTCTCCGCCGATCCCGAGCGCGCGGAAAGCTACGATTTCCGGCTCACCGATGAATATCTGCAAGCCGTCCGCGCGACCGGCGCGCAGATGATCTACCGGCTCGGCGAAAGCATCGAGCACACGAGTGTCCAGCGTTTTGTGCATCCGCCACCCGACCCGGAAAAGTGGGCGGCGATCTGCGCGGGCATCATTCGCCATTGCAACGACGGCTGGGCGGGCGGGCATCACTTCGGCATCCGCTATTGGGAAATCTGGAACGAGCCGGAGAACCGCCCCGTCTGCTGGACTGGCACGGACGCGGAGTATTTCCGCCTCTACGCCACCGCCGCGCGCACGCTGAAGGCGCGTTTTCCCGAGCTCCAAATCGGCGGCCCCGCCGTCGGCGCGCTCGGCGGCTTTGATGGTGCAGGCAGGTTTCAGCCGACGGAATTCGTTTCCGCATTCCTCGACTTCTGCCGCCGCGAAAATGCGCCGCTCGATTTCTTCTCGTGGCATTGCTACTCCGCCGATCCGGGCGAGTTCGCGGCTCGCGCCAAGGCCGTGCGAGCCATGCTGGACACGCGCGGCTTCGCCAAAACCGAGAGCCACCTGAACGAGTGGAACTATCTGCCGGACAACTCGTGGAAAGGCGTCTCCGGCAAGGCAGAGCCGCCTGCGCGGCAGCGTTTTTACGAGCGCATGGCAGGCGCGGAAGGCGCGGCCTTTCTCGCCTCTGCGCTGATCGCGCTGCAGGATGCGCCGGTCGATGTCTGCACAATTTTCCACGGCGAGCTCGGCGGCTTTGGCCTCTTCAATGAACACGGCGTGCCGCAGAAAAACTACCATGCCTTGAGTGCGTTCCACTCGCTGCTCGACACGCCTCGCCGGGTGGAAGTGCGCGGGGCAATCCCGGGAAAGCTCGCCGTCGCAGCGGGGCTGGATGCTGGTCGCAGAAAGGCGCAGGTTCTCATCAGCAACTTTGCGCTTCCCGCAGATGGCATTTCCATCGCGATCACCAATCTGCCGTGGCGCGGAAAGAGCACTGTGGAAGTGCGAGTGGTAGACGCCGCGCACGCGCTTGAGTGGCAGGCGGGAGCGCCGCCGCTCGACTCGGACGCACCGTTCGTGCTGTCGCTCGCCGCGCCCGGGGTGGTGCTGGTGACTCTGACGAGCGCTGCCGCAAGCACGCCGTGAGTTAAAGGAAGTCGCGCAGCGTTTTTCAGAGTTCTCGGCATCGCTGCGACGGCGACAGACCGCGCTCCTTTAGGGAAACTCCGCCCGTGTCTCAAGCAGACGCAGTGCCCTGCGTTGCCACCGTTGCGCGCAACCGCACGGTCAGCTCTTCCGGTGAAACAAGCACTTCTTCGCGCGTGGCGAGCGTCTTGAGTTTCACCTGTGGCCACTCGTCGCCGAGCAGCACCGCAGAGCGTGCGCCGAGCGCTTCGGCGACTTGGAACTGCTTGCCGACCTTTGCCGCCGCGAGTGGAAAATCGACGCGCTGGCCGGCATCGCGAAGCTGCTGCACGAGCGCGAGCGCATCCGCGCGGCGCTCTTCTTTCGCGATCACCACGAAGACATCCAGTGCGTGTTCCGCAGCGATCCAGGCGTCCATCTGCGCCTTCGCGGCGGGCGTGTCGGCGATGAGATTTCCGAGCACCACATCGCCCATGCCGAAGCCGAGTGCGGGCAGCGCCACCTTGCCGTCGCTCATCGTGGCGAGCAGCCCGTCGTAACGCCCGCCGCCGGCGAGCGCGCGCTCATTCTTCGCGCGATCGAAGATCTCGAAAACGGTGCCGGTGTAATACGCGAGGCCTCGCACGATCGTGAGATCGATCTCCACGAAAGTCTCCATCCCGCGCGCGCGCAAGTCAGCGCGGATGCCATCGAGCTTCGCCGTCGCATCGCTGCCCGGCGCCGCGATGAAGCCGCGCACGTCCTCCAGCGTGAGGCCGCACTCCGCGAGCTTCGCCGCGCTTTCCTCCGGGCGCGCCCGCTCCAGCTTGTCCACGACGCCGAGCAGGTCTGCCATGCGCTCCGGTGCCACGCCGCGCTCCTTGGCAAAGTGCGCCCACGCATCACGGTCACTCAGCCGCACCACGAAATCCGCCGCGCCAAATCCGAACGCGCGCAGCGTGTCGATCGCCACCGCGATCATCTCCGCATCGGCCGCGGGCGAGGCGTCGCCAATGAGGTCGCAGTTGAGCTGGTAAAACTCGCGCCCGCGCCCG
Source organism: uncultured Chthoniobacteraceae bacterium (assembly GCA_964235505.1). Taxonomy (GTDB): domain Bacteria; phylum Verrucomicrobiota; class Verrucomicrobiia; order Chthoniobacterales; family Chthoniobacteraceae; genus CAXSDZ01. The sequence continues at coordinate 34,542 of CAXSDZ010000002.1, read as the reverse complement.
CGCTGCTGCTTTTCGTAGCGGAAACATTGCGGCACCGAGAACCACTTCATCGGCTTTCTGAAATCGCGCTCCCGCGCCGCCACCATGCGGGCGAGCGACGGCGTCATCTCCGGCCGCATGGCCACGTGCCGCTGCCCTTTATCGGTGAAGTCGAAAAGCTGCCGCACGATCTCCTCGCCGCTTTTTTTGGTGAAAAGCTCGGCCGGCTCGAGCACCGGCGCGTCGTATTCCACAAAGCCATACCGCCGCGCCACCTCGCGCCAGCGCGACAGGATGTAGTTCCGCCGCGCGCAGTCGTCGGGATAGAAATCGCGGAAGCCAGGGAGCGAGGTCATGGGGCGGCGGTTTTAAGCATGAAGGTGCAAGGAGACCAAGAATCGATCGCGGCGAGCGGAGCGGCGTGTCGCCTTCTGGTGTCGCAAAAACGGAAATGCATCCTCGGCGGCCGCCCCGCTGCACGAGAGCGGAAGCGCTGGCCTTTTGGTGTCGTGAAGCGGCGGGCGAAGTCGCTAGGTTGCGCGGCATGCCACACGTGACGCATATCGAGCTGGAAAACTTTCGCTCCTTCCGCAAAGCAGCCTGCCGCCTGAGCCCTTTCACGCTAGTCGTGGGCGCGAATAACTCGGGGAAGAGCAATTTACTGGCGGCCATTAGCGAGTGGTCAGCGGTGCAAGCGGCTGGAGGAAGCGCTTTGCTGCACTCCTCTGCTCACCACCAAGCCGAACCGAATGAGCTGATTGTATTGCGCATGCAACGTCGCGACGGAGCAACCTTATCCGCGACCTTTGATCCGCAGCAAAAAGGATTGATTAGTGCCAAACGTCTGGCGATTTCGCTCGCCGACCTGGGTTGGCGAATTACGGAACCAATTCCTATTTACCGTCTGCAGCCAGAGCAAATCGGCACATCGGAGGAAGATGTGGAAGGCTCGCCTACAATCCATCCAAACGGATTCGGGATTTCCCGTGTGCTAGAGCCTCTGAGCAGTGGCACCCGTAAGCAGCGCGAGACTTTCGCTCGCATCGAGCGTGAGTTTTCACGCTGCGTGCCGGAGGTCGAGGCGATCTCGCTTTTCTCCCCGGAGAAAGGAAAACGCGCCGTGCAGGTGGAGCAGCGCGGGATTCCCAAGCCAGTGCCGCTTTCAGAACTTTCAGAAGGCACACGGCTTGTGCTGGCAATTCTCACATTGGTGAATCAAGAGCCCGCGCCGGAGATGCTGCTGCTCGAAGACATCGATCGCGCGGTGCATCCACGTTTGTTTGAAAGGCTAGTCGAGTTTCTGCGCGGGCTGACGCGCTCAGGGCGGGTGCAGATCATAGCGACGTGCCACAATCCTTATCTGATCGATGAATTTGAGGAAGAGCCTGAGGCCGTGGTGATCGTGGAGAAGGAGAATGGCGCGAGCACGCTTTCAAATATGGATGAGCGGATCGCGGCGCTGCTGGAGGACGGAAAGCTGGAGCTACCACTGGGGGAAATTTGGTTCAGCGGTCTGGCCGGCGGCGTGCCGCAGCCGCGCTTGCCCAGCGTGCTGGCGGCAGCGTCATGAGGCTGCTTTACGTGGTGTCGGAAAGTGACGCGGATGCGGAGTTCTACGCGCTCTGCGTGGCAAAGATCTGCGGCTGGACACCACGCTTGATCTCGGTGCGCAACCGACGTGGTCGGGGGATCTTGCCGGCGAAAGATGGACTGAGGGATGCGTTGAAAGCAGCGCGACAGGCGGCTGGCTCAGGCGCGGTGGCATTTCTCGTTGCGATCGACAATGACCGTGCGCCGCATCCGGAGAACGTCGGCACGCTTGACCGGCAGCGGCTTCTTCCTGGCGAGCGGGGACGTGAAAGCCGGAGCGAGTGGCTGCGGCGAGAATTGGCGACGGTGCTCGGCGCAAACTCTGCAACGTGGCCGCTGCCGGTAGCGCTCGCAGTTCCGGTGGAGATGCTGGAGAGCTGGCTGGTGATGATCTTCCGCACCGAGCCGCTGCAGCCCGCGCGCTTCTTTTCGCGGGCGGATAGTCCGGGCGCGCGGGAGTATTACCATCCGATCCCGCCGCCGCCGCAATGGAAGGATCTGTGCGAAGCGGAGCAGGCGAGGCTGGCGGAGCGGAGGCCGGAGTTGGCGGGTCGCGAGGCGTTTTACCTGCACGCGGTGGAGCGGCTGGATGCAGTGGCGCTGTCGGCGAAGTCGGAAAGTTTCCGGGAGTTCGTGGAATGGCTGGCGAAGTGGCCGCGCGCAAACGCGGGGGTGGCGGCAGGCTGAGTTTTCTGCCGTTGGCTTGAGCGAAAGTAGCACGGGTGGATGGTGGGCACGCCTTGCGTCTGCGCGGGTTCCGGGGCGCGATTCCCGCGCACAGCGCGGCGGGCTTTTTGTCTCGTCACCCATCACTTTCACTCCTCACTTTTCCGCCGTGCTCCGCTCGCTCGCCGTCCGACATTTCCGCTGTTTCGAGCGGTGGGAAGGGGAGTTTGGGGCGGGGTTGAATGTGATCGTGGGGCCGAATGCGCACGGCAAGACCTCGCTCCTGGAGGCTGCGTGCATCCTGCTGCGGCTGCAGTCGCCGCGCGCGGGGCGGCTGGCGGAAGTCGTGCAGCACGAGCGCCGCGGGTTTTTGACGGATGGATATTTCACGCCTCCGTCGGCCGATGGCAGTGCGGGAGGCGAGCGGCATTTGCAGTTTTACTTCTCGCCGGGCCGCAAAAAGCTGGCGCTCGATAGCGTGGAGCAACGGAGCGCGCGGGAGTATCTCGGGATTGCGCGGCTGGTGTATTTCTCGAATAGCGACATCGAGATCGTGCGTGGATCGGGGGAGGCGCGGAGGCGCTTTTTGGACTTCCTAGCTCTGCAGCGCGGCGTGGCGTATCGGCCGGCGTTGCGGGCTTATGAAAAGGCGCTGCGCTCGCGCAATCTGCTGCTGAAGGCGTGGCCGGTGCGGTGGCGCGAAGTGGAGGCGTTCGACGAGGGGCTGCTGACCGCGGGTGGCGAGGTGACGCGGCTTCGCGCGGAGCTGATCGCGGAAATGCAGGAGCCGGTGAACGCGGCGCATCACTCGATCTCCAGTGCAGCGCGCGAGTCGCTGCGATTGGAATATGAGCCGGGCGCGGGCGAGGACTTTGCCGCCACGCTCGACGCCGCGCGGGATGAGGACGCGCGGCTTCGCCAGACGACAGCAGGGCCGCATCGCGACGACGTGTCGCTGCTGGTGAATGGTCGCGCGTCGGGCTTTGCCAGCGAGGGCCAGCAGCGCACGCTGGTGCTGGCGTTGAAGCTTGGCGCGGCGCGGTTGTTGGAGGCGCACTTCGGCGCGCCACCGCTGTTGCTGCTGGATGATATTTTCGGGGAGCTCGATCTTTCGCGCCGCGCCGCGCTGCTCGCGGGTCTGCCAGATGGCGCGCAGAAATTGATCACCACGACGCACCTCGACTGGATGCCGCCGGGGCTGGAGGCGCAGGTGTTGCGGCTGGGTGAGGGGTGAGCAGGAATCTGGAGTCAGTGGGCCGTGGGCAGCGCTCGTGGGGCGTGGAGCGTGGAAGCGCCGGATCTGAGTCGCGAAGCGACGGCCAGAGAATAGCCCAGCGCTTCAGCGCTGGGGTTCAGCGCAAAGCGGGCAAGTCGCGAAGCGACGGAAGAAAGCCGGCGGGTGTTTTTCTTTCGTCGCTTCGCGACTGGCGCTGGGTTTGCCCTAAACCCAGCGCTGAAGCGCTGGGCTATTCTCTGGCCGTCGCTTCGCGACTCACCCCGCCCCTCCGTTGAACGTTCAACGCTTCCTGTCTCCTGTCCTTCAAGCACTTCTCACCCCCCGCCCCTAGCTTCCCTCATCACGCGGCGGGACGTGTTTCGCGATCTCGTAACGCGCGAAGTAACGCACGATCACGACCACAACGAGCGAGATAACCAGAGCGCCAAGCACCCACTTTTCCAAGTGCTTCACCTTGCCGATAATCGCTTCCGCGCGGTCGCTGAGGAAATAGCCGATCGCCGCCGCGACGGTGCCCCAGACGCTCAAAGCGAGCAGCTCGATGGCTGCGAACTTCGCAATCGCCAGCCGCTGCACGCCCCAGAAGACGAGGCTGGGATTGCGCGTGCCGTAGATGAAGCGGCACAGAAACAATTGCCACGCGCCGAAGCGCACCGTCAGCCGCTCGATGAAGGGACCGACCTTGCGATATGCGCTCGTATTCCGAATCCAGACCGCCCGCCGGTAGCCGAGCGTGAACCACGCGCTGTCGTGCAGAAAAGCGCCCGCGATCATCGCCGCAAATGCCGGCAACGGATGCACGATGCCGAGCCGGATGACGACGCCGGTGAGGATGAAGCTCACATCGGTCTCGACGAGCGCGCAGAGGAACACCGCGAGCACACCGTATTCGATGAGGAAGTCTTTCATGAAGGAATGGGCGGGCGCTGCGAGGAGAAATCGTGAGGCTGCTGGCGCGAGGGGTTGGATGATGGCGCGGGATGGGTGGGCGAGGAAAGCGCGCCTTTTGGATCACCGATCACTGCCCGCCATCCACTCTCTTTTCGGCGGCGCATTTTAGCATTCCCATCGCGCCCGCCGCGCGTAGGCTGCGCGGTTTTCCCGAACCCGAAAACAGAAGCGATGAGCGCCAGCACCCGTGAGCTTTACGACCGGTATGTGGTCCCGACTTATGCCCGGTTCAACCTGCGCTTCGCGCGCGGGGAGGGGTCGCGCGTGTGGGATGAGGATGGGAAGATGTATCTCGATTTCGGAGCAGGGATCGCGGTGACCTCGATCGGCCACTGCCACCCGCGCGTGGTGCGGGTGCTGCGCGAGCAGATCGGCACGCTGGTGCATACTTCCAATCTCTACTACACGCGCCCGCAGGCCGAGCTGGCCGAGCGGCTCGTGCGGCTGGTCGGCGCGCCGGGGAAGATCTTTTTCTGCAACTCGGGCGCGGAGGCGAACGAGGCGCTTTACAAGCTGGCGCGGAAATTTGGCAACGATGGGCAGCCACCCGCGGGCACGCACACGGTGGGCGAGGTGGTCGAGCCGTGCCAGTATCGGCACACGATCATCACGATGCAGAACTCCTTCCACGGACGCACGCTGGCGGGCATCGCGGCGACGGGGCAGGACAAGGTGAAGCGCGGTTTCGAGCCGCCGGTGGAGGGATTTTTCCACACGCCTTTCAACGACGCGCCTGGCCTGCTTGCCGCAGTGCAGGAGCCCACCGCAGTGGCGATTTTGCTGGAGCCGATCCAGGGCGAGATCGGTGTGCTGCCGGCGACGCCGGAGTTTCTGAAACAGGCGCGTGATCTGTGCGATCGGCACGCGATGCTGCTCCTGTTCGATGAAGTGCAGTGCGGGCTCGGGCGCACGGGCGAGTGGTGCGGATGGAAGTCCATCAACCCGGAGGTGATGCCGGACGCGGTGTCGTGGGCGAAGGGAATCGCGGGCGGTTTTCCGCTCGGCGCGATTTGGGTGAGCGACCGGCCAGTGACGCTGAAGACGGGCGAAACCAAGCCGCTCTGCGACCTGCTCGGACCCGGCTCGCACGGCACCACTTTCGGCGGCACGCCGCTGGTGAGCGCCGGGGCAAATGAAGTGCTGGCGGTGATCGAGGAGGAAGGGATGCTCGAAAACGCGCGGGTGCAGGGTGAGCATGCGAAGGCGGCGATCGAGGCGATCGGTTCCCCGCTCCTCGCTGGGATTCGTGGGGTGGGGCTGATGCTGGCGTTTCAGCTCGTGGAGGATTTTGCGCAGTGTGTGGCGGTGCCGGAAGGGCGCTCGCCGAGTTTGTTTTTGGTGGATCGATTGCACGCTGCCGGGCTGCTCTCTGTGCCTTCCGGCACGCATGCCGTGCGGTGGCTACCGCCGCTGAATGTGAAGCGGGAGGAGATTGATGAGGCGGCTGGGATTTTGCGCGGGGTGTTGGAGGGATTGGGGAAATGAAACGCTTCACAGGCAGCAGCGGCACCTGCGGCGGGCTCAACGTCGAACGTCGAACGTCGAACGCTGAACGTCGAAGGAGGCGAACAGCAAGGCGGCGGCAGGTGCTTTTTCTTCCGTGTTCGACGTTCAGAGTTCGACGTTCGACGTTCAGCCCCGCGCAGCGGACGTCACCTCATTCCTACCGCTCCACCGCATGAAGCATCTCCTTTCCATCGCTTCCCTTTCCCGCGACGACATCACCACCATCCTCGATCTCGCCGATCGGATGAAGGCGACGCGCGGCCGGCATGAAAAGCATCCCCTGCGGCACCAGTGCTGGGCACTCATCTTCTCGAAGTCCTCCACGCGCACCCGCGTTTCCTTTGAAGTGGGCATCCGCGAACTCGGCGGCGACGTGATGTTTCTCGCGGCGAGCGACATTCAGCTCGGCCGCGGCGAGCCGATCAAAGACACCGCGCGCGTCATGGGTCGGATGCTGCACGGCGCTGTCATCCGCACCTTTGCGCAGAGCGACGTGGAGGATTTCGCGGAGTTCTCCGGCATCCCGACGGTGAACGCGCTCACCGACGACGAGCACCCTTGCCAGATCCTCGCCGACCTCCAGACGATCCGGGAAAAGCTCGGCGGCATCGAAGGCAAAACCGTGGCGTTCATCGGCGATGGCGCGTGCAATGTGCCGCGCTCGTGGCTCTGGGCGGCGGCGAAGCTGGGCTTCAACCTGCGCATCGCTGCGCCAAAGCCGTTTCAGCCCGATACCGCGCTGCTCGCGCAACTCGGTGACAGACAACCCCGCCGTGGCCGCCGCGAATGCGGACGTGCTCTACACGGACGTGTGGGTGAGCATGGGCCGGGAGGAGGAAGCCGCGTATCGCCTGGCGCAGCTCGGGCAATACCAGATCAATGCCGCGCTGGTGGCGAAGGCCAGGCCCGGTGCGCTGGTGATGCATTGTCTCCCCGCGTATCGCGGGAAGGAGATTTCGGAGGAGGTCTTCGAGGCGCACGCGCAGACGATTTTCGATCAGGCCGAAAACCGCCTCCACGCGCAAAAAGCGGTGCTGAGCTTGCTGGTGGAAGGGTGAAGGCGAGCGGCGAAACCGAAGCGCAGTTGGGTCCTTCCAGCACATCCGGATGAGCGGTGCTGCAAAGCGAATCATGGACGGGCAGGAGCCCGACGATGCTGCGCACGAAGGCAGGAGCCCTCGCGCGAGCGCGCGCGTTTGGGGTGCGTCGAGGATTGGTGAAATCAATCGTCTTCGTCGCCAGCTGAACCACGGGTGAAACGATGCTGCGCCCGCCTTGTCATCCCCCGTTTTCCACTCTGGAAACCTCCGCCATTTCCCTGTTTCAAAAAGCGTTGCCACCCCACCCAAACCCCCTAGACTCCCGCGACTTTTCCCCAAAAGGACACAATATTTTTATGCTCCCTCTCGCCGCGACGTTTTTGGAAGGTTCGGGTCTCGTCTTGTCCATCATCTGCGCCGTGATCGGGCTGGGTTACGCGGCGTTCTTGATCAAGGGAATCCTGGCCGCCCCAGCGGGAAATGAGCGCATGCGGGAGATCGCTGGAGCGATTGAGGAAGGCGCGAAGGCCTACCTCGCCCGGCAGGTGCGCTCGATTGCGATTATCGCCGCCGCGATCTTTGTGTTGTTGCTCATTTTTAAGCGCGGCGACTTCGCGACGGCGATCGGATTCCTGCTCGGCGCAGTCTGCTCGCTGGCCGCGGGCTTCATCGGCATGCGCATCGCCGTGCTGGCAAATGTGCGCACCGCGCAGGGTGCAACCGTGAGCCGGCAAAAGGCGCTCGCGGCGGCGTTCAATGGCGGTGCGGTCACGGGGCTGCTTGTTGTCGGGCTGGCGCTGCTGGCGGTGGGGCTTTTCTACTCGGTCGTTGCCGGCACGGCGGGAGTGGATCGCGCGGTTTCGAGCCTCGTGGGCGTGGCACTCGGGGCGTCGCTTATCAGCGTCTTTGCGCGGGTCGGCGGCGGCATTTACACGAAGGCTGCGGATGTCGGCGCCGACCTCGTCGGCAAGCTCGAGAGCGGCCTAGATGAAGACGATCCGCGCAACCCGGCGACGATCGCGGACAACGTGGGCGACAACGTCGGCGACTGTGCCGGCATGGCTGCTGACGTGTTTGAAACTTACGCCGTGAGCCTGATCGGCGCGGTCCTCATCGGCTGGCTCACGACCAAGGCGGGCGCTCCAGTGGTGTATCCATTTGTGCTTGGCGGCATCTCGATTCTCACCGCCATCGCAGGCGTCATCTTCGTGAACAAATCGACCACCGGACCGACGCGGACGCTGATCGGCGGCGTAGCGGTGAGCGCGGTGCTTTCCGGGATCGCCTTTCTGCCGATCACGCTGCTGTTCTTTCCCTATGGACTCGTCACCAGCTCGGGCGCGATCATCTCGAAATGGGGGGTCTATCTTTCCGCCGTGATCGGCTTGCTGATGACCGGCCTCACGGTGGCGATCACGAATTACTACACCTCCACCAAGCACGCTCCCGTGCGGCACATCGCGCGCGCCAGCGAGACCGGCCACGCCACGAATATCATCGCCGGCCTAGCCGTCGGTGCGCACGCCACGGCGCTCCCGGTGCTCTGCATCGGCGCTGCAATCTGGGCCTCGTTTTCGCTCGCGGGGCTTTACGGGATCGCGATTGCGGTCATGGCGATGCTCTCGATGGCCGGCATCATCATCTCGCTCGATGCCTTCGGCCCGATCACAGACAACGCAGGTGGCATCGCAGTCATGAGCGGCCTCCCGTTGGAAGTGCGCGCCATCACCGACGATCTCGACGCGGTCGGCAACACCATGAAAGCCGTGACCAAAGGCTACGCCATCGCGTCCGCTGGCCTCGCGGCGCTGGTGCTCTTCGGCTCGTATGTGGAAGACCTGCGCACGCATCTCCTGCGTCATGTGACCGATCCGGCCCAAGTGCGCGAGGTGCTCGCCAGCCTGACCTTCTCGCTCAATGATCCGAAGGTCATCATCGGCCTCTTTATCGGCGGTTTGCTGCCGTTCCTGTTCGCCGCGTTTTCCATGGATGCTGTGGGCAAGGCCGCGGGTGCGATCGTGAAGGAAGTCCGGCGGCAATTGACTGCAAAGCCAGGCATTCTGACTGGCGTGGACAAGCCGGATTACGGCACCTGCGTGGATATCGTCACCAAGGCGGCGCTCCGAGAGATGATCGTGCCAGCGCTGCTGCCGATCGCAGTCGTGGTGCTCGTCGCAGGCATCCCAGCCCTTGGCAAGGTGGTGCTCGGTGGCGTGCTCGTAGGAACGATTGTCACCGGCCTTTTCGTCGCCATCTCGATGACTTCCAGCGGAGGCGCGTGGGACAACGCAAAGAAATACATCGAGGAAGGAAACCACGGCGGCAAGCACTCCCCTGCTCACGCCGCTTCGGTGACTGGCGATACCGTCGGCGATCCTTACAAGGACACCGCTGGCCCCGCCATCAATCCAATGATCAAAGTCGTCAACATCGTGGCGATCCTGATCATCCCGATCTTCTTTTGAAGAAGGCTGGGATTGAGAGTTGGCTGGAAAGCCGCGCGACACTTCAGCCTGCGGGTTGCCGCGATTTCTGATTCATCGCCTCGGTGCGATCAGATGGTGGCCAGCAGCGGAGCAGCACCTGCCTGAGTAGCCGTGGTTGAGAAAAGTGAAGCCATGGTTCCTCAAGAATCGTGTAGCGGTGAAACGCTTTGTGGCGCGCCTGTTGCGCCACTTAAACGGCTACTCAAGTCATCACCGCTCCACAGCGACACACGCTTTGCGATCATCGGCAGAGCATGAGCTTGGAAATGAGGTAGTAAATCCTGATTTGCCAGGGGTGTGAGATCACATTGCAGGCGTCTAATTCCCAGATGGCGAGTGGCCGCGACTTCACGGCCCTGTTCGCCGGAAAGTGTAGGCGAACTCTGTGAAAGGCAGCGGCTCACTATGAGTCAGGCGAGATGCCGTCGCACGGTAGGTAATCGAAACAGTTTTCCGGAGACGAACACATCGACCGGCACCACGCTATAGTTGATCTCCGGCATGTCACCGTTCGCAAGCTCTGAAGGCTCTGGTTTAAGAGGAGGAAAAAAGAGTGTGATCGATTTCTCCCGAAGGATGCAGCTCAGGATACCGCTCGGCGCCACGGCCTCGGGCACGGGACTCTGCGGAGTCGCGAGAAGGATCGTGAGATTGCCGGTGTCAGTCAGCGTAGCGACAGCTTTGAGACTTGAGACCACCTCCATGCCGTTTAAATGCTTCGTCATCTTCAACAACCCAGTGTATCGGCCCGCTGACGGAGGCTCAGCGCGCGCAGAAAGCAAAAAAACGAGAAACAAGACAGCTAATGAAAAGAACGCACGGCGCATGGGCAATAGTCCTCCACCGCAACAAGACCACAAGGGGCGGCATCACTGCGCCCCGATCCTTCTACCGCAAAAACCGCGCGAGGTTCTCTTCTTCCCAAGTCTTTGCCGGGCGGAACCAATGGAACTCCCGCTCCCGTTCATTGAACTTCTCGTGATGCACCCGGCGGCGGCCACTGGCGTCCCACTCATCCGGCACTACGGCGTGGAGCATTTCGTGATAGACGACGTATTCCAGAAACCACGTCGGCACAAATGCCCGATCCAGCAGCGGGTGAATGCGGATGCTGCGGTCATCTTCCTGAATCGTGCCGAAGACAATCTCATCTTTCGGGCGCTGCCGCCGCTGCTGACCCCAGACAATCGTGTAACCGCGCAGACGATTTCCAAAGTAGCGTGCGTTGAGCTTGTTAAAAATCGTGCGCAGATTGAAAAAGCGACCCTGCTCGGCAAAGGTAAACTGCCGCTGCATAGGCAGTTTTGCGGTTGCGACTTTACGTTTGCGGGTAGCCATGGCGGGTTCGGAAAAGGTGGGCACGGAAGCTAATTTCCCCTGCCCTCCGCCTCAAGCGATTAGCCCTCGCCGGGCGAAGTTTTCCCCGCTGCGTCTGAAAGCTGCTCCAGTTTCCGCACCCGTGCGCTGAGCCGGGGCAGGCGATGGATCTGGCCGATTTGCTCCTTGAACTGCCTGGCAGGAATCGCGGGGGCTCCAATGTAAGTCTCACCAGCCGAGAGGCTTTTAGAGACTCCGCTTTGCGCTGCGATGATGGCCTGATCGCCGATTTCAATGTGCCCAACGAGGCCCGCCTGGCCTGCGATCGTGACGTATTTGCCCAGTCGAGTGCTGCCGGAGATTCCGACCTGCGAGATGATGAGGCAGTGCTGCCCGGTGACCACGTTATGAGCAATCTGGACAAGATTATCGATCTTCGTTCCCGCCCCGATCCAAGTGCGCCCGAACCGCGCGCGGTCGATCGTGGTGTTTGCCCCGATCTCCACGTCATCGTCGATTTGCACGATGCCAATCTGCGGCACTTTGACGTGCTTGCCCGCCACAAACTCGAAACCAAAGCCGTCGCTCCCGAGCACCACGCCGCTGTGCAGGATCACACGAGCGCCGAGGATGCAGCGTTCGCCCACCGTGACACGCGGGTGCAGGAGGCAGCCGTCGCCGATCCTCGCATCATGGCCGACATAGGCGTGCGCCCCGATCACGCTTCCCACCCCGATGCGCGCCCGATCTTCGATGACGGCGAAGGGCTGCACGGACGCTCCTTCACCGATCACCACCTCCCTTCCGATCACCGCACTTGGGTGGATGCCCGGAGCAAACTTCACCGGATCCGGCTTGAAGCGCTCCAGCACTTGAGCAAACGCCAGCGACGGATTGGTGACCCGGATGGTCACCGGCCCGATCGCCTCCTGAAAATCTGCCGGCACGAGTGCCGCAGTCGCGCGGCACTGTTTCAGCGCCGGCAGGTATTTTGCGTTGCCGAAGAAAGTGAGGTCGCCTTCCTCCGCCTCCGCGATGGCGGCGATGCCGCGCACGAGCCGCCCGGCGTCCGCTGGAAAAGCAAACTGGCCGCCCACAAGGGCGGCCAGTTCTTCGATCGTTATTTGCACGGGAAAGTCCCGGAAAAGGTTTGGGAAGAAGGTTACTTCTTCTTGCCGCCAGCCGGAGCGGCAGGCGCTGCGGGCTTGCCGCCGCCTTCTCCAGCAGCCGGAGCCGGCGTATCGGAGCTGCGGTTCTTGTTCAGCGCCGTCACCACGTCGGTGGTGAAATCAAAGGACTCCTTCGCGAAAAGCACGATTGGCACGCCGTTCAGGCTCGGGCCGCTCTTGTCGATGACGAGGTCGTATTGGTCGCTCTTCACCCGGTCGGCCACAACCTTGTTGATCTCGTCCACGATGCCGCCGCGCATGCGCACCGACTGCTCCTGAAGCTGCTTCTCACGCGTCTGCTGAAACTCGCGAATCTCACGTTCCATCGTCTTCAGCTCATTGATCTTCTCGTCGCGCGCCTTGCTCTTCTGATCCTTCGCTTCCTTGCTCAACTCAGACTTCTGCATGTCTTCGTTCAGCTTGCCCACTTCTTCATTGAGCTTCTTCGCGTTGTCGATCCGGTCTTCCAGCTCCTTCTTGGCTGCGTTCCGCGCTTCGTTGATCCGCGATTCCGCATCCTTCGTCTTGTAGTAGCTCTCAAAGACTTTCTTCATGTCCACGGTGCCGAGCTTGAGCTGCTGCGCGGAGGCGGACGACACCGCGCCGAAGCCCAGCGCAGCGATGAGGAGAGGAAGGAGGACGACTTTCTTCATAAAACAGGATTGGTGGTATTTGGCTAAATGGATTGTGTGAGACTTGCGAAGGGCGGCTTCGTTCAAAATTGATAGCCGATGTTGAAGTTAAACTTGCCGCCGGAATCGTTGAAACGATCGGCTTGCAGCGGGATACCGTAGTCGATTCGCACCGGGCCAATCGGCAGGTCGAGCCGCACGCCGATACCGACGTCCTGGTTCAATCCGCCGGAGCCGTTTGCTCCCTTTTTGGCGGTGAACTCATACGACCCACTGGAAACGAAACCGACATCGTAAAACACCGCGCCGCGGATTTTCTCCACGACCGGGAAGGTGTATTCGATCGTGGCGCGCGCGAGCGTATTGCCGCCGATCGGCTCGCCGTCTTCATCCTTCGGGCCGACATCGCGGAAGCGGTAGCCGCGGAGGTTGTTCGGCCCGCCGAGATAGAGCCGGTCAAAAATCGGCACTCGGTCGCCGTTGGCCCAGGTGTTCACCACCGCGAGTTCACCGTTGACCGTTAGGATCGTGTCGTAGGGCAGCGAGAAGTATTTCGAGCCTTCCAGATCGAAGCCGTAGATATCCGTGTCGCCGCCGAGAAAGCCGCCCGCGACATAGGCGGAGAAATCGACGCGCTCGCCTTTGCGCGTGAGGAAGACGGAATCGCGCGTGTCGTAGGTGATTCCCGAGGAGACCTGGCTTTTCAAACGCTCGCCTTCCTCATCGCGGATCGCTTGCGAGGCGCCCTCGTCCACGTCTTTGATGCCGATGTTTTCCAGCCGGTAGCCGAAGCGCACAAAAGTGAACTCGTTGAGCGCCTTCCGCGCGTTCAGATCGATGCCGTAGCGCTGCTCGGAATAGACGTCGGAAACGAACGACGCCTCGCGGTAGAAAAGCTCGCCGCCGACCGCCAGCTTCAGGTCGAGAAAGTAGGGTTCGGTGAGCGACAGGACGAAATCTTTCCGCCGGGTGCCGACCTGCGCGCGAAGGCGGAATTTCTGGCCGCCGCCAGTGAAGTTCGGCCAGTTCGTGATGTCGAAGTTGCCCTGCGTGATTTCCGCAAAGCCGAGCAGATTGTCGATGGAGGAAAAGCCCGCGCCGAAGTTGAAGGAGCCGGTGCGCTTTTCCTCGGCGTAAATGTTCACGTCCTTGCGCCCAGCGACGCCGGTTTCGCCCACCGCCACATCGACTTTCGAGAAGTAATTCAGGTTTTGCAGCCGCTGCCGGCTGGCATCCATGCGCACCGTGTTCAGCACTTCGCCGGGTGCCACGGCCACTTCGCGCCGGACGACTTTGTCCTTGGTGCGCCGGCGGCCCGCCGGGTTCACGATCGAGATATTCACGCGCTCGATGTAGCTTTGCGAGCCCTCCTCGATGAGATACGCGACGTCGATGGTCTGGTCGGTGCCGGGATTGGTTTGCGGGGTGACGCCGAGCTCCACGTAACCGCGCGAGCCGTAAAGATCGGAGATCGCTTTGCGGTCGCCGGTGACGCCGGACGGTGAATAAATCGCGCCGGATTTCAGCTTCGTCACGCGGGCGAACTCTTCCGGCGGGAAAACGTTTCCGCCGCTGAAAGTCACCTTGCCGACGCGATACTGCGGCCCTTCCACGATCGCGAAAACCAGGTCCACCTTGCCCTCGAACCGCTCCACGCGCGGCGCCTGCACCTGCGCGTAGATGTAGCCTTTGTTCTGGTAATACTCGCGCAGCGCGGTGGCATCCTCATTGAGCTGGTCGGAATCGACGCGGCCCGCCTTGGTGAAGAAGTTCAACCACGTGCGCGGTTTGCTCCGCACGACGCGCGCGAGCTCGCGATCCTTGATGCTCGCATTCCCCTCGAACCGCACCGCGCGGATCGTCATTTTGCCACCCTCACTCACGGTGAAAACAACGCGCGCCGTGCCGGTCTTTTCGTTGTTCTCCACGTTTGAGCGCACATCGGCATCGGTAAAGCCGCGCGAGCGGTAGTAATCGAGGATCTTGCGCCGGTCGGCGTCGATCGTGGAGTCGTTCAGCGCTTCGCCCGGCTTCGTGGCGATTTCCTTGCGGACGCGGCTCGGCTTGAAGCGCGTGATGCCCTCGATCAGCACATCGGTGATCTGGCTCGTGGCGGCGATGACCACGGTCACCTTCACTCCATCCGGCTGCGGCTCGCCGAAGATGCGGACGTTGGACACGTTGCCCGTGGCGTAAAGCGTGCGGATGTCCTCCTCCACTGCCAGCTCAGAATAAGGGCGCCCGACCTGCGTGCGCATGTTCGCGAGGATCTTTTCGCGCGAGATCGTCGCAGGCCCGGCATACTGCACCTCGATGGAGCGGACGACCGGCCCGACAGGCTGCTGCGCGCGACCTGCGTGCGGCATCAGGAGGGTCGCGGCCAGGGCAAGCAGGGCCGGGACAAAGGTGCGGAAATTCATGGATGGGAGTGCAGTGTAGGGTCAACCCGGAGAGCGTTCTCCGGGGGAAAAGCCGGGTTATAAGAGGGAGTCGCGCCAGTGGCGTCAAGTTGTGTTTCCCTGCGGTTTGCGCCGCATTTTGCGGCGAGAAACGAATCCAATTTCTGCGATGCCGCGCTCCTCTTCCCGCCTGTCCGCCGAGCCTCCCGCGCCGAAGGAGCTCTTCGACATTCACCGCGCCATGGCGCTGCTCCGCGAGGTGGTCGCGCCTTTTGCCAAAGCCGCCCTTTTCGAGCTCTACGAAGACGACGGCTTTCGCTCCCCCTTCGAGCAGCTCGTGGCCTGCATCCTCTCCATCCGCACCCGCGACGAGACCTCCATCGCCGCCGCGCGCCGCCTTTTCGCCCTGGCCCGCACACCGGCGCAGCTCGCCGCATTGCCGCTGGAAGAAATCGATGTGCTCATCGCCGACTCCACCTTCCATTGGGGAAAGGCCGGGCAGATTCGCGCCATCGCCGAGCGTGTGGAGCGGGAATTCGGCGGCGAACTGCCGTGCGACGAAGCGACGCTGCTGAGCTTTCACGGCGTCGGAATCAAGTGCGCCAACCTGGTGCTCGGCATCGCCTGCGATCAGCCGCGGATCGGCGTGGACATCCACGTCCACCGTGTCACGAATCGCTGGGGCATCATCGCCGCACCGACGCCAGAAAAGACCACTGCTGCACTGACCTCCACGCTGCCGCGCGAGTTTTGGGTGGAGATCAACCGCCTGCTGGTCCCGTTCGGCAAGCACCTCTGCACCGGCACCACGCCAAAATGCTCGATCTGCCCGCTCCTTCCAATGTGCCAGCAGGTAGGCGTGACAGCGCACCGGTAGAGATACGTAAACGCTATCCGGTTCCCCTATTAATCGGTTGCCAGCCTTGGATCGACGGATGTTTGGGGGAGTCGCGCAGCGACGGAAAGAAAATAGCCCAGCACTTCAGTGCTGGGTCAGAGTTAGAAAAGTCTGCAAGTCGCGCAGCGACGAAAGCGGAGCGTTTCTTTCGTCGCTGTGCGACTCCTCACCTCTCCCCTCCCACCCAGCACTGAAGTGCTGGGCTACTTTCTTTCCGTCGCTCCGCGACTCCCCATTGGAAGGCATTCCCGAAAGTCGACGTGCCAGACCTCTCGGGAATAGAACAATGCCTCATTCTGATCACCTTATCTGCTGCATCCTTGACGCCCCGCGAGCCGTTGCGGGACTGTGCCCGATGCTTCCACTCGCCAGCACGGATTTTCCTCATTCCCACGATGCCTTGCGCGAGGCGATTGCCGGCGGGTTTGCGAGGCACGAAATCGCGGTGAAGAGCGTGACGGTGGAGGGCGGCGCATTTCCAGCGGTCGAGCGGCTCGCAGTCGATCTTTCCGGCGCGACTGTCTCACGCGAGCTGCGCATCGGGCGGCCGGGCGCGGCATTTGGCGAAGAGATCAGGGTCGGCACACTGGAGATCACCGCACAGCCTCTCATCTTTGAAGGCACGCCCGCGCGGTTGCACTTGCGCGGCTCGGACGTGGCGCTGGCCGGCGCAAAAGGGACGGCGGGCGAGCTGCTGCTCACTCTTCAGCGCGCCCGCGACGGCGAGTTGCAGCTCGAAGTGCAGCACATCGACTTGGAGCGGCTCGTCCGCACGCTCATCGCCGAAGCGGCGGGCAAGCACGGCGTGGACATCAAGCAAACCAAGCTCGCACTGACGCCGCGCGGGCCGCGGTCACTCGGCCTGCGGATCAACGTGACTGCCAAGGTGATGTTTATGTCCGCGCCGCTGGCGCTCACTGGTGATCTTGACTTGGATGAGGCACTGCAACTGCGCATTTCCAATCTTGCGCTGTCTGGCAGCGGCATGGCCGCAAGTCTCGGCGGACAATTCCTGCGTCCGCACTTCGAGCGTATCCAGAGCCAACCAATCTCACTTGCGGTGCTGTCGCTAGGTGAAGTGCGGCTGCGCGATGTGGAGCTCACCGCTGCTGAAGCCGTGACGCTCCGAGCGCGCTTCAGCAGCTAGCGTTTCATTTCCCCGCAGTGATCGCACCCGCTGGCGGAGTGTGGGTGAAATCCACCAAATCGCCCAGGATGTTCAACGTTTCATTGCGCACGGCGTCCACTTTCTTCCCCGCCGCGGTCTCCGCTTCGGCGTCCTCTTCATCGGCATCGGCCGCACTTTCATCGAGCTTGGCTTTTTCCGGCTTCTTCTCGTCTTTCGCGAGCTGCAGCTCCGGTTTCGTCACGTTTTCAAGCGTGATCGAGAAGACCTTTGGCTCAGCCACCGTCGCCGCCGCACGTTCCGCGGCGCGCTTTTCTTTGCGCGCCTTGTCTTCATCAAGTTCGGCTCGGCGCGCCTTTTCGTTGAGCGAGATTTTGTTCTCCGCCACCCGCTGCTGGATGCGAGCCAGGTCGTCCACCACGTAGCTAAACTCGCGGTCCGCTGCTATGCGCGTCGCAGAGCGTTTGCCCAGCTCGCTTTTAAAAAGCGGATGATCCCAGAGATCAAACTCCAGCGGCTTCACTGTGTCATAAGGAAGCGGCCCCTTCAGCGAACTCTCGCCAATCTCCGTCTGGTCAAAAAGCGACGGCAATTGGATATCCGAAGCCACGCCATGGAGCTGCGTCGAGCCGCCCGCCACACGGTAAAACTTCTGGATCGTCAGCTTCAGCGCGCCCGCTTCCTTTGAACCGCCGCCGAGGAACGGCACGATTTTTCCGATCTCCAGCATCGTCTGCACGGTGCCTTTGCCGAAGGTGTTTTTATCTCCCACGATCAGCGCGCGATTGTAGTCCTGGAGCGCGCCCGCGAAAATTTCGCTGGCCGAAGCGCTGAGGCGATTCGTGAGCACAATCATCGGTCCGTCATAGGCAATCGACGGATCGCGATCCTTGTTCACGTTCATCGTCCCGTTGCTGTCCTTGCTCTGCACCACGGGCCCGCGCTTGATGAATAGCCCGGTAAGATTCACCGCTTCCTCCAGCGAGCCGCCGCCATTGCGCCGCAGGTCCATGACCAGTCCGGTGATCCCTTCCGCTTTGAGCCGGTTCAGCAGCGCGAGCACGTCGCGCGTAGTGCTCTTCGCACCAGACGAGCCGCTCTTTTCCATGTCCGCATAAAAGGACGGCAGCGTCACCCAGCCAAGCCGCTGCGTGCTGCCATCCTGCATCGGGCGTTCGATGATTTCCGCTTTCGCTTCCTGATCTCGCAGCTTGATTTCATCGCGCTTGATCTCGACCACCTTGCGAACAGACGGATCGGTCGCCGTCGCCGGGATCACCTGGATCCGCACGATCGAGTCCTTCTTGCCGCGGATCATCTCGACCACCTTGTCGAGCTTCATGTCCACGGTATCGACAAAGTCCTTGTCGCCTTGCGCGACCGCCGTGATGCGGTCGCTCACCTTCAGCCGGCCATCCTTCGAGGCGGGCCCGCCGATCACGAGTTCCGCGATCTTCGCGTAGCCTTCCTCCGAATGCAGCACCGCTCCGATGCCGACGAGCGAGAGGCGCATATTGATGGAGAAAGTCTCCAGCTCCGAGCGGCTCATGTAGTCCGAGTGCGGGTCGTAAGTCTGCGCCAGCGTGGACAGGAAGATCTTGATGACATCCTCGCGCGTCTGCTCGTGCAGATTGCGCAGGAGCTGATCGTAGCGGCGCGTGAGCACCTTCAGCGGCGGGTCGATCTTATGCTTCGTCAGAGTTTCCTGGAGCATCTCGGCCTCCACCTTATCCCGCCAAAGCTGTTCCAACGCCGCCGCGTCCTTCGCCCACGGCACCTTCTGCCGGTTGAACTCGAAAGAGCGGTCACTGGTGAAATCGAACGTCGTTTTCAGCAGCTCTTTGGCCTGCGCCACGCGCTCCTCCACGCGCTTTTTGTAAAGGTTGTAGATGTTGAAAGCCGCGTCGGGATTCCCCAGCAGAATATCGTCGTCCAGCGTCGTGGCGTAGCGCTTGGTGAAGGCATCCACATCTCCTTGCGTCAGGAAAAGCCGGTTGTAATCGAGCGCTTCGAGGTAGTTCTTCAGCAGCATCTGCGACACCTTGTCGTCGAGCCGTTTGCGGCTGTAGTGGCCCTGCTCGAGCAGCTTGCCGACGGATATTTCCACCTGCCCCGGATCAGGTTCATCCGCCGCGATGCCGACGAGTGAGAAGATAAAAAGCGACGCGACCGGCAGCCGGAGGAAATGCGGGAACTTCATGCGGGAAAAAACCTTTCTTGGGAAACGGCCGAGCAACCTGACAGGATTCGTTGGAAGCGCAAACGTGGTTTGCTGCTCGGCAGGAAAGAGACAGCGACATGGCGCGGAGGTTCAAAGAACGGCTGTGAAGTGCTCAGTAGCGCGCGGCAGCGGAAAAGAACTGACCACTGAGCCCTGACGACTGCTTACTCTTCTTTCCCATGCACATCGAACTTTTCACCGGCGGCGTCTTCGACACGAACTGCTACTTTCTCCCGGAAAGCGGGCTGCTCATCGACGCGCCACAGGGAGCCGCCGCCTGGCTCGCCACCCGCGGCTGGCCCGTCCGGGCGCTTCTGCTCACGCACGGCCACATCGACCACACGTGGGATGCGGCGGAAATCCAGCGTGCCCACGGCTGCCGTGTCGTCTGCCATTCGGACACCGTGCCGCTCATCACCGAGCGCGATTTCTTCAAGCAGTTCGGCTTCGGGTGGGAAATCGAGCCGCTCGCTCGGGACACGCTGGAGCTGATCGGTGAAGCCGAAACCTGGACGGCGGAAGGGGTCGATTTCGGCGTTCTCGAAGTGCCGGGCCACTGTCCCGGCAGCCTCTGCTTCTTCGCAAAAAGCGAGCACCTCCTTTTCGGCGGCGATGTGCTTTTCGCCGGCAGCATCGGCCGCACCGACCTGCCCGGCGGCGACCACGCACTCTTGCTTTCCGGCATCCGCGAGAAAGTCTTCCCGCTCGGCGCCGACATCGCCGTCCTGTCCGGGCACGGCCCTGCGACCACGGTCGGCCAGGAGCGGCGGAGCAATCCCTACGTGGGCGAGGAGATGTGACCTCGCGCCACGCCTCCGAACCGCATCCGAGCACGGCCACGCTCCACTTCCCCGTGCATCCATTTAGCGTGCCGAGGCGTTTTCCCGGCACATGATCCACCGCGCATGAAGTTCTGGTCGCCCAACATCGATTCCCGCGGGCGTGCCGCGCGAGCAGTCCTCGGCGCGCTCCTGCTCGCCGGCAGCGTTGCCGTCTTCATGCGCACCGGCTCCGCGCTCGGGGCGGCTGTTCTCGCGGTGGGCGGCGCGTTTTGCCTGTTTGAAGCCGCGCGCGGGTGGTGCGCAGTTCGCGCCTGTGGCTTCAAAACGCCGCTTTAAGCCGCAGATCAAATTCAACTGCGGATGCCGCCGATGACGCAGATGGATTTGTTCAAGCGCGCTGCTTCGCTTCACATCCGTTCCATCCGCGCCATCCGCGGTTAAAAACTTCCCCACCGCATGCGCACTAAACAAGTTGTCGTCATCGGCGCGGGACCGGGCGGGCTCGCGGCAGCGATGCTGATGGCGGCGCGCGGCTTTCGCGTCCAGCTTTTCGAGCGGCTCCCGCACGTCGGCGGGCGCACCTCCACGCTGGAAGCGCACGGCTGCAAATGGGATCTTGGCCCCACGTTTTTCCTCTATCCGCAGGTGCTGGAAGAGATCTTCGAAGCGTGTGGCCGCAGCCTCCGTGACGAGGTGGAGCTCGTCCGTCTTGACCCGCAATACCGCGTCATCTTCGGAGCCGGCGGCAAGCTCGACGCCACGCCCGACGTGACGCGCATGGAGCGGGAAATTGCGCGCCTTTGCCCACGCGACGCGCAGAACTTCGGGCGCTTTCTCGCCGACAACCGCGCCAAGCTCCGCTCCTTCCAGCCGATCCTCGCCCGCGCGTTCAGCGGCCTGCGCGACTGCCTCACGGGGGACATGTTTCGCTCGATCGGCCACCTGAATCCGCACCTCTCGCTGGATGGCTACCTCAAGCGCTTTTTCTCCGACGAGCGCGTGCGGCTCGCGTTTTCCTTTCAGTCGAAATACCTCGGAATGTCGCCGTTTCGCTGCCCGAGCCTCTTCTCGATCCTGAGCTTTTTGGAATACGAATACGGCGTCTTTCATCCCATCGGCGGCTGTGGCGCGATCACCGCCGCGATGGCGCGCGTGGCTGAAGACATGGGCGTGGAAATCCATCTCGATGAGCCGGTGGAATCGGTTGTTTTTGAAGGCCGTCGCGCGACGGGAGTGCGCACCCGCTCCGGCACGCATCGCGCGGATGCGCTGGTGGTGAACGCCGATTTCGCCCGCTTCATGTCGCGCGTGATTCCAGACCAAATGCGCAATCGCTGGAGTGATCGGCAGCTCGCGCGGAAGCGTTTCTCCTGCTCCACCTTCATGCTCTATCTCGCAGTGGATGGACGTTGCGAGCAGCCGCACCATTCCATTTTCATTGCCGAGGATTACAAGCGGAACCTCGACGAAATCGAGAACCGCCACGTCCTTTCCGACGACCCGTCCTGCTACGTGCAGAACGCGTGCGTCACCGACCCGACGCTCGCGCCACGCGGCACCAGCGCGCTTTATGTGCTCGCGCCAGTGAGCCACCAGCATCCGAATATCGACTGGTCGCGCGAGAAGAAACCCTTCCGCGATCGGCTCGTGCGGCAGATGGAAAAAGCTGGCTATCCCGACATCGAGAAGCGCATCCGCTACGAGCGAATCATCACCCCCGCCGACTGGGACACGAGCTACGAAATCCACCAGGGCGCGACCTTCAACCTCGCGCATTCGCTCGACCAGATGCTCCACCTCCGCCCGCGCAACCGCTTCGAAGATCTCGACGGCGTCTATCTCGTCGGCGGCGGCACGCACCCGGGCAGCGGCCTGCCAGTAATTTTCGAGTCCGCGCGCATTACCACGCGGCTGCTGTGCGAAGACTTCGGCGTGCAACCCGGCTGGCCCGAAGCCGCGCCCACGCGCGAGCGACCTCTATTTCCCACAGAGTTGGTGCAATGAAACCCTCGCTGCATCAGCCCCGCGCCGGTGGCGAGGCAGGCATCTCTGGGCAGCTCGCCGCCGCTAGCGACGCGCAACGGGATTGGGCGGCGCGGCCGATGGAGCAGCGGTTGCGCATCGTGAAAAGCGTGCGCCACGCCATCGTCGCTCGGGCGGAAGAATTTGCGCGCGTGTCGGCGGACCTGCGCGCGCGACCGCTCGCCGAGACGCTCACGGCGGAAGTGCTGCCGCTGCTGGAGGCGCACCGCTTCATCGAGCGCGAAGCGGCATCGTTGCTGGCGCCACAGCGTCTCGGCCGGCGCGGGCGGCCGTTCTGGCTGAGCGGAGTCCGGTCCGAAATCCGCCGCGAACCGCTCGGCATCGTGCTGGTCATCGCACCCTCGAACTACCCGCTTTTCCTCCCCGCCGTGCAAGTGCTCCAGGCGCTCGCCGCCGGGAACGCCGTGGTCGTGAAACCCGCGCCGGGCGCAAGCGCGCCGCTGCTCGCGCTCTATGCCGCGTGGTGCGAAGCGGGGCTCGATCGCCGCCTCTTCACCATCCTGCCAGAAGCCCATGAGACCGTGGAAACCTGCCTCGCTGCTGGCGTGAATAAAGTCGTGCTCACCGGCTCGCACACGACCGGCGCCGCCGTGCTGCGGCGCTGCGCGGAGACGCTCACGCCCGCGGTCATGGAGCTTTCCGGCTGCGATGCCGTCCTCGTCCGCGAAGACGCCGACCTCGCGCTCACGACCGTGGCGTTGTGCTTCGGCCTCCGGCTAAATGCGGGTGCCACCTGCGTCGCTCCACGCCGCATTTTCGTCGCGCGGCGCATCGCCGAGCGGCTGGAGGCGCACCTCGCCGAAGCGCTCGCATGCGAACCTGCGCACCCGGCGTCCGCAGCCGCTGCGGAAAGCGTCGGACCGCTCGTGCGTGATGCGCTCGCCGCCGGCGCGACGCTGCTCGCGGGCGGCTTCGATGAAAGTGGCATCCTCAGCTTTCCGCTCGCTCTCGCCGACTGCCGCACGTCGATGCCGCTGCTCCAGGCAGACCTTTTCGCGCCGGTGCTTGCGCTTGTCATTTGCGATTCCGATGCTGAATCCATCAGCCTTTCGCGCCAATGCCGCTTTGCGCTCGGTGCTTCCATTTTCTCCCGCGACGAAGCTGCCGCCCACGCGCTCGCCGCGCAGTTCGATGCCGGTGTCGTCACGATCAACGACCTCATCATTCCCACCGCCGACCCTCGTCTGCCCTTTGCCGGGCGCCACGGCAGCGGCTTCGGCGCAACGCGCGGCGCAGCGGGTTTGCTGGAGATGACGCAGCTCAAAGCGATCACCTGCACTCGCGGCAAACGCCGCCCGCAACTCGCCGCAGTGGGTGAAAACGAAGCGCGCCTTTTCACCGCTTACGCCGCCCTCGCCCACGCTGGGACATGGCGCGAACGCTGGACCGGAGCCAAAGTGCTGTGGCGCGCTCTGCGTCAGTTTCGCCGCTCCGCTCACGATTCATGAAGCTCAATTCCTCGGACAAAATCGGCATCCTGGGCGGCGGTCTCGGCGGGCTCGCCGCGGCTTGCACGCTCGCCGCGCGCGGGCACGGGGTGATCCTTTTCGAAGCGAACGACTGGCTCGGCGGAAAGGCCGCGGAGCTGCGTGAAGGCGGCTATCGCTTTGACATGGGGCCGACGATCCTCACGCTCCCTGGCGTGCTTCGGCGCATCTTTTCCGAAGCCGGACGCGAAATGCAGGACGAGCTGCCGATGGTCCGCCTCGACCCGCAGTGGCGCTGCTTTTTCGAGGACCGCACGCAGCTCGACCTCGTGGAAAACACCGCCGCGATGAGTGATTCCGTGCATCGCTTTACCGGCGGCGACCGTGCGGCGGCGGATGGCTACACGCGCTTCCTCGGGCATGCCGAAGCACTCCACCGCATCTCTGAGAGCTACTACTTTTGGAAGCCGATCGGCGGCATCCGCGACATGTTCCAGGCGAGCGGCCTTTTCCAGCTCGACGGTCTGCGCGATGTCTTCCGCATGCGCATGGGTCGCACGGTTTCCGAGCTGCTCCGCTCCTACGTCCGCGAGCCGCGCGTGGCGCAGATGCTCGATCACATGACGCAATACGTCGGCTCCGCGCCGGACATGTCGCCCGCGGTGCTCTGCGGCATCGCGCACATGCAGACGCAGGAAGGCATCTGGTATCCGCGCGGCGGCACGCGCGCCGTGCCGCAGGCGCTGGAGCGGCTGGCGAGTTCGCTCGGGGTGGAAGTGCGCACCGGCACGCGCATCGAGCGCATCCTCGCGAGTGACGGGCAGGTGACCGGCGTGCTCACGGATGCTGGCGAGACTGTGCCGCTGCGCGCCGTGGTTTCCAATGCCGACGCCGTGCGCACGCATCGCGAGCTGCTGCGCGAACCGCGGGCGCAGCGGGCGTTTGAAAAGCGCCGCCGCTATGAGCCGGCTTGCTCCGGCGTGGTGCTCTACCTTGGCTTGAGAAAACGCTACGAGCAGCTCGCGCATCACAACTTCGTTTTCTCCCGCGACCCGCACGAAGAGTTCGAGGCGATCTACCGTCGCGGCGAGCCTGCGCCCGATCCGACTTGCTACGTCTGCGCGCCATCCGGCACCGAGCCGGAGGTCGCGCCGCCCGACGGCGAGGCGCTCTACGTTCTCGTCCACACGCCGTATCTGCGCCCGCACCACGACTGGTCCGCCCTGCTGCCAAGCTATCGCGATGTGATCGTGGAAAAGCTCCGCCGCACCGCTGGCTTGGAGGACATCGAGGATCGCATCGCCGTCGAGCGCGTGCTCACTCCGCAGGACATCCACAACCGCTATCGTGTGCTCAATGGCGCGATCTACGGCATTGCGAGCCACGGCCGTTTTCTCGGCGCATTCAAGCCGAGCAACCGCAGCCCGCACGTCCGCGGCCTTTACCTCGCCGGCGGCGCCGCGCATCCGGGGCCCGGCATGCCGATGGTGTTGATGTCCGGCTGGATCGCCGCAGATGCGCTGCATCAGGATCTCGGCGGAAGCGCTGCGCCGGCCGCGCGCGACGTGGAGCCCAGCCGCATAGCGATGACTTGAGTAGCCGTGGCCTCGCTTCGCTCAACCACGGCTACTCAAGTCATCGCCGCTCCGCGGCTAGAGATTTGCAGCAGCACTGAATTCGCAGAAACCTCGGACCTGTATCGACGCGCAACATTGTCGGGCTGGAGCCCGGCGATTCTGCGCGCGTTTTGCCCGCCCATATTCCACTCCACCTTTCCCCTCCGGGGGCCTCAGAAAGCAGGAGCCCTTGCGCGAGTGTGAGCGTGAAGAAAACATGAGGTCGAATCTGCTAGAAGTGCATGATGAGCAACCCCATTGAGAGCGCTCCGATCGTGCCCGTGTCGCCGCTGCTGCTGCGGTGGTTCATTGCGTATTCGCGGCGCTATGTGCGGAGGCATTTTCACGCACTGCGGCTCAGCCGGGAGATGATCCCTACAGACGTTTCTCCAGGCGAGCCGCTGATCGTTTTCATGAATCATCCGTCGTGGTGGGATCCGCTGGTCGCGCTCATCCTTTTTGAAAAACTCCTGCCGCGGCGCACGTTTTGGGGGCCAATCGATGCGGCGGCGCTGAAACGTTACGGCATCCTGCGGCGGCTAGGATTTTTCGGTGTGGAGCTCGGCACCGCGCTCGGCGCTCGGCAGTTTTTGCGAGGCTGTGCGGCGGCGCTCGCGCAGCTGGGCGGCGCGGTGTGCATCACGGCGCAAGGGCATTTTACCGACGTGCGGCAGCGGCCCGTGCGCTTCGCCGCGGGACTCGGCGCGCTGCTGGCGCGGACGAAGAGAGGCACCGCGCTGCCGCTTGCGCTGGAGCCGACTTTTTGGGAAGAGCGCGCGCCGGAATTTTTCGCGCGCTTCGGCGAGCCGATCGCGCTCGGCGGCAACCCGGAGCGATCAACGGAAGACTGGACCCGCCTTGCAGAAGAGCACCTGGCCATCGCCCAGGATGCGCTCGCCAAGGCAGCTCAGCAGCGCGACGCGGCGCAGTTCGACACGGTGCTCAGCGGCGCGATGGGGATCGGCGGCGTGTATGACGGCTGGCGCCGTTTCCGCGCATGGCGTCGCGGAGAAAAGTTCAACCCGCAGCACTCGCGCTTGTGAGCGAGCGACGACATGGGAATGAAGCCACGGGGGACACGGGGAGCACGGGGGATGGAGGATCTGTGACGCTCGCTTCGGTTTCCTTTGCCGCCCCGTGCTCCCCGTGTCTCCCGTGGCTTTCTTCACCTTTCTGACTTCATGCTTCTCGCACTCGCCTGTTTCGCGCTCGTTTGCGCTGCTGTCCCAGCGCTGCTTTTCCTGCAAAATCTGCCGCTCTACCGCCGGGCTCCCGCGCCGCGAACCGGTGGCGATTTGCCATGCGTGTCGCTCCTCATTCCCGCGCGGGATGAAGCGCTCAACATCGCTGCGGCGCTCGAAGCGGCGCTCGCAAACCGCGGCGCGGATTTCGAGATCATCGTGCTGGACGATCACTCCTCCGACGGGACGGCGGCGATCGTGCGCGACGTCACGAAGCGCGATCCGCGCGTGCGGCTGGAACACGCGCCGGAGCTGCCCGCCGGCTGGTGCGGCAAACTGCACGCCTGCCACATTCTGGCAGGCCACGCCCGCCACCCGCTGCTGGTCTTTGCGGATGCCGACACGCGGCTCGCGCCGGATGCGCTCGCGCGGTTTGCCGCCTTCATGGAGGCGAGCGGCTGCGATCTTGCGAGCGGCGTGCCACGGCAGCTCACCGGCACGATGCTGGAGAAACTGCTGGTGCCGCTGATCCACTTCGTGCTGCTCGGGTTTCTGCCGCTTTCCCGGATGCGCGGCAGCACCGATCCCGCGTTTGGGGTGGGTTGCGGCCAGCTTTTCCTCGCCCGGCGCGCTGCGTATGAGAAGTGTGGCGGCCATGCGGCGGTCGGGGCAAACATCCACGACGGCCTCGCGCTGCCGCGCGCTTTTCGCCGCGCAGGCTTTCGCACCGACCTTTTCGACGCGACCGATACGATCTCCTGCCGCATGTATGCCACGGCAGCGCAGGTGTGGGATGGCTTTGCCAAGAACGCCACGGAAGCGATGGCTGCCCCGCGCCTCATCGTGCCGGCAACGCTCGTGCTGCTCGGCGGCCAGGTGCTGCCGTGGGTGCTGCTCGGCACTCGTGCCGGCTGGCTGTCCGGGATGGCTCTGGTGCTGTCGCTGCTCCCGCGCGTGCTGGCTGCGCAACGCTTTCAGCAGGGGTGGCTCGGCGTGGCGCTGCACCCGGTTTCGATCGTGCTGCTCGTCGCCATCCAGTGGCACGCGTTCTTCCGCAAGCGGCTTGGCCGGGCTTCGATATGGAAAGGCCGCAAGGTCGCGAGCACGCTGGCGCAACCGCACTGAGGCGCGGAGGGCACGTCAGCGAAACCGCGAAGCCGGCCTCGCAGAGCGCTGGTCAGCGACACCGCCGCCACTCCGGCGCTGGTCGCCACCGCCCCCGCGGGGAGAACCGCCTGCGGGGCGCCCGTCCTGCCGCATCGAGCGCCCGGGCGCGCCGGGGCGGCGGTGGGAGACGCGGTCGTCATGGATGCGCGGTTCGCCGACCGGCGCGGCGGCGTTGTAGTCGAAGCCTTCCGCGCGTTTGCGGACGATCCCGCGGCCGATGAACTTTTCCAGCGCACGCAGCGCGGAGTGGTCTTCATTCGACACGAACGAGATGGCGTCGCCGATCGCCTGGGCGCGACCCGTGCGGCCGATGCGGTGGACGTAATCTTCGGAGTGCATCGGGAAGTCGAAATTGATCACGTGCGAGATGCCTTCCACATCGATCCCGCGCGCGGCGATATCGGTTGCCACGAGCACGCGCACTTCGCCGGATTTGAACTTCTTGAGCGAAGCGAGGCGCTGGTTTTGCGAGCGATTCGAGTGCAGTGTGCCGGTCGCAACACCGTCGCGTTCCAGCTTGCGGGCGATGCGATCGGCACCGTGCTTGGTGCGAGAAAAGACGAGCACGGAGTCGAGCGCTTTGTCGCCGAGAAGATGCGAAAGCAGCGAGAGCTTCAGGTGCTTCGGCACTTCGTAGATGAACTGCGTCACCGTCTCGGCTGGGTTCGAGCGGCGACCGATCTGGATGATCTTGGGCGAGCGCTGAAACTCTTTAGTCAGCCCTTCGATTTCGCGCGAGAGCGTGGCGGAAAAGAGCAGCGTCTGGCGCTCTTTCGGAAGTCCCGCGAGGACCTTGCGGATTTGCGGGAGGAAGCCCATGTCGAGCATCCGGTCGGCTTCGTCCAGCACGAGGAAATTCAGGCT
The DNA here is from genome assembly GCA_964235505.1 of uncultured Chthoniobacteraceae bacterium. GTDB lineage: Bacteria > Verrucomicrobiota > Verrucomicrobiia > Chthoniobacterales > Chthoniobacteraceae > CAXSDZ01. Next base: position 6,245 of record CAXSDZ010000002.1, on the reverse strand, counting down.
GCGGAAGTCGCCGTGGCGCTGGCTCATCAGATCGAGCAGGCGGCCGGGCGTGGCGATTACCACATCGGCACCGGCGCGCAGCGCCTCGATCTGCGGACGTTCACCGACACCGCCGAAGACGGTGGCGATGCGCAGCGGCAGGTGTTTGCCATACGCGCGCACGTTTTCATCGATCTGCACGACGAGTTCGCGCGTCGGTGCGAGGACCAGCGTGCGGGTGCCGCGACGGGTCCCGTCGCCGACCACGCTGGCGAGCTTCGCGAGGATCGGGAGCGTGAAAGCCGCGGTCTTGCCGGTGCCAGTTTGAGCAATGCCGATGAGGTCGTGGCCGGCCATGATTTCGGGGATGGCGGCAGCCTGGATCGGGGTGGGCTCAGTGTAACCGGCTTCCTGGATGGCTTTGAAAATGCGGTCTCCGAGACCGAGGGCGCTAAAGGGCATAAGGGCGGGGACTATCGCCGGGAAACGCCAGGGCGCACGTTTTTTCAGCGGAAACCCCGAGTCTGCGGGTGCCGAGTGGCTGCCAATAGATGTGCGCTTTTGTGCGGACGGAGGCCGCTGCGGGCGACGTTCTTCTTCAGCAAGACACACGCCGCTGCACGCTCGTTCCTTCCCTCCGTGATCAGTGCGTGATCGAAACCAGCGTGCCCACGGGCACTTCCTTGAACAACCGCGTCGCTGCGCCGGACGGCAGGCGAATGCAGCCGTGCGAGGCCGGATAGCCGGGGAGCTGGCCCTGGTGCATGCCGAAATCGCGGCAGTTCAGCCGCATGAAGAACGGCATGCTCGCTTTGTAGATCGTGGACATGTGGGCGGCGTGCTTGTCTGTCACCACAAACTCGCCCGTCGGCGTGGAAAAGCCGGTGCGCCCGCTGGAAATATCGGTGCTGTAGATCGACACTCCATCGCGAATGAGCGAGGCGCGTTGCGCACCGAGCGAGATCTGCACGCGCAGCTTTTCCGGCGAAGGACTGTCGCCGATGAGCATCTGCATGACCTCCGCGTCTTCTACAAAAGCAGCAAAGGAAAGCGCCGCCATCTTGTATTTCCCCGTGACGAGCCCCCGCCGCGCACCCTTGTCGAGCAGCGCCCGGGTGAAGTCTTCGCGGCCGAGCCCAGCGGCCAGCATCAGCGTCGTCATGCCGGGCTCGGATTCGAGATATCCGCGCATCAAGTTCGATTGCACCGCCTGGTTGAAAGCCTTTTCCACCGGACTATTCAGCGGCGTGTTCGGATCGGCCCCGCACGCCAACAGGAATTCGAACTGCGCGAGATCATTTGCGAGCAGCGCGTAGGCGAGCAGCGGCTGCGCTTTGCTCTCCGGCGTGGGCTGGGCGGGGTGCTTGGAGAGCAGCAGTCCCGCACGGGCCGAGTCGCGAGCGGTGATCGCCTGCACAAGAGCCGCCCGGGTGTTCGAGTTCCAGGTCAGCGTCGCCGGTTGCTCCTTCAAGATGGGCTCGATGAGCTGCCAGTTTCCGGTGTCAAACGCATGCGCCAGCAGATCGCGCCCGCCATCGCAGCACTTGCCCGTGCTCGGCACGCCAGCCCCGAGCAGCGCGAGCGACACGCCGACATTTCGCGTGGCGAGCGCCCAATGGAGCGCGGTGTGGCCCTGCTCATCGGTCGCCGCCGGGCTCGCCCCCCACTTCAGGAGGGTCTGCACCGGCTGGCTTTGGCCTGCCGCTGCGGCGGCCATGAGCGGGGAAAAGCCATGCGCGTCTGCTTCATTCACATCCGCGCCGGAGCCGAGCAGGCTTTCCGCGAGCGGCCAGTCTTTGGCAAGCGTGGCGGCGAGCAGCGCGGTGCGGCCGTCTGCCCCGGGTGCGTTCACATCGATGCCCGCCTGGAGGAAAAGGTCCACCAACGCGCGGTTGCGAGTCCCGGCGGTCCGCACAAAATCTTCGCCCGTGAGCGCCAGGCCGGCGGCTTCGAGCTGGGAAAGCGCACGCTGGCGCGGCCCCGCAGTTGCGGAGGGTGGCGCGAAAAGCGCGGTGAACCAGTTCTGCCCAAGGACGCGGGAAGCCGCGGCGGGATCCGACACCGCAGCTTCCCCGAGCGCAGCAGCGGAAATTTCCGCGGAGGAAAGCGTGGGCAGCAAGTGGTGGCGGGAAAGAAAACCCCACCAGACACTGCAGCCCGCGGCAACCACGGCGGCAGCAACAGCGAGCTTCATCCCTCGTCCCCGGACCAGTGCGAGTTGCATACGCGTTTGTAAAATGGCGACACTGAAACGAGCAGGCCGGTGGAGGTGGATGTCCAAATTCGGAGCTTGGTGACTGGGCATCTGCGCAGGCGGAAAAGAGGAAGAGTGAATGCCGCTGATACTCCAGATTTCGTGAAGCGCAATCGCAGGTGTTGCCTTCTCCTCGTGCCCAAAACCGACGCGGAATCCAGAGCCACGCGCGCTGCGGAAGCGCGGCGCAGGGCGGTGGCTCATCTGCTCATCAGCGGCGAAAGCAGATCGCCCACTTTATCTCCATCGTGATCGCCCTGCAAACCCGCCCCATCGGGCCGCCGGGTTGCCCGCACCTCGTGATCCGCAGGTGCCTGGTGTCCGTTGCCGTTCTTTTCCGGGTGGAGCGCTGCATCGCCCGGCGGCGGAGCGTGGGCCGCGAGCGGTGCAATCAGATTCCCAGGCAGCGGCCGCACCCGCTCGAAAACGCGGGCGCCGAGCGGCTTTGCGCCAGGGTAGCCGGCGAACATCATTTCCAGCTTGGCATCCATGTTGTCGATGTAGTGGAGCGCCCACGCTTCCGGCGTTTTCGGGACGACCGGCGAGCCGAATTGCAGCTCGCCATGGTGCGACGCCACAAGATGCAGCAGGTGGAGGCGCACATCTTCGCTCAGCGGCTGGAGCAAAGCCCACCCTTTGCCTTCCTTTGCGATCAGCTTCCGCCAAAGCGTGTTCACCAGCTCGATGCCGATCGTGATGTGCCCGAGCAGCTCGCCGCAATGGTCAAAGGGCATCGAGAATCCATCCGGTGGTAGCCCGTTTTCCCACAGCTTGCCGCAGTCGTGAAACAGCACACCGGTGACGAGCAGATCACGGTTTAGATTTGGAAAGACGCCGGCAACTGCCACCGCGAGCCGCGCCATCTGCGCGACGTGCTCCACGAGGCCCCCGCGCCGCGCGTGGTGATTGGCGCGCGCCGCCGCCGCCCGGCGCATGCGGTCTCCGTAATCCGCCAGAAAGAGCTGCGCCAACCCGCGCAGCCGCGGATCGCCGACTGCCGCAGCCTGCGCCTGGAGGAACTCGAAATCGCGCGTCTGCTTTTCGCGCAACCCTGCCGGACCGGCGAGTAACACGTCGCGCTCTTCCACGGAAAGCTCCCGGCACGTCCACGCTTTTGCCTCCAGGCCAAAGGCGCCGCCCGCTGAGAACTCGCCGCCGATCTCCAGAAAAACGCCTCCGCTCAGTCCTTCACAAAGAGGAAAGGCCGGCCCATCGCTCCACGCCCGCAGCGTCATGCGCCCTTCCGCATCGACCACGATCACCTCCCAAAACGGCTTCCCTTCGCGCGTGTCTTTCTTGTGGATCGAATCGATCTGCACATGCACCTGGGCGTCCACGCGGCCGTGGGGAGTCGCCTGCTTGAGGGTGGAAATGGTGAAGCGCGGCACGAGGAGAGCGGTGAAACGGAGGCGGCCAATCGAGCGCACCGCGTGAACCGGTGTCGAGCAGAAACAGGATCGCGGCGGCCCGGAAAGCTCGGCAACCGCCGGAAAAAACGCGGTGGACGGCGACCCGGAGTGTATGTATTTGGTATTTACCTGCCGCTTCCTCTCCGCAGCCTTCCGGCGTTTGTCTGCCTGTGCTTTTGCACGCCGTGAGTCTTGCAGAGGAAAGTGGCCGATCGCACCGTTCCCCACCGCAACCGTTTCTCCGTTCTCCCTATGAATCGCGCTTCTGCTTCCCACCCTCGCCGCCACGGCTTTTCGCTTATCGAGCTGATCGCCGTCATCGGCATCATCGTCCTGGTCGCCTCGTTTGCGGTGCCTGCCACCAGCTCCATCATGCGCGGCTCGCAGTTGACCCAAGCCTCGCAACTTCTCGTGGATCAAATGGCGCTCGGCCGGCAATTTGCCTTGAGCAAAAACCGGGCGGTGGAAGTGCGCTTCATCCGCTTCGCCGATCCCGAGCAGCCGGGAGAAACCGACGGTGATCCGAAGAGCGGCAAGTTCCGCGCGATTCAGCTCCTGGAAGTGAACGACACGGGCACTCCGGTGCCGCTCGGCAAGATCCAGATGTTTCCAAATGCGATCGTGCTCAGCGACACAAAGCTTTCTTCCCTCCTCGATCAGGAAGCGGAGCCGCGGCTGGCCCTCACCGAGCCCGTCCCCGGACGCGACCCGGAGCTGCCGCGGCGGAAGAGCAGCCAGGGTGGCGGGGGTAGCGGCAAAGCCAACTATGATTTCGTCGCCTTCCGCTTCCAGCCGGATGGCTCGACCAATCTGCTCCCGAACAGCGGCTGGTTTTTGACCATCCACACCCTGTCGGATTCGGTGAAGCTGCAGAACCCAGAAAAGGACGTCCAAAAGATTAACTTTTTCACCGTGCAGGTGGATGCGATCAGCGGCTCGACTCGCTCCTTCCGTCCGACGGCTGGGTAAGGTGCGGAAGGGCGCAGTCGCCAGCGCATTTCACGGCGCGCCGAGGGTGACTGCCTGGCCGCTTTCAGCACTCTGCTGGGCAGCGGTGCAGAGCGCGAGGCTGCGCAAGTTCGCACGGGCGGAGTGGCTGGGTTCGCGGTCCTCCTCGATGGCGCAAAGCAGTTCCGCCATAGCCCCTTGGAAGCCATCGGGAAACCAGGTTCCTTCCAGCTTTGGCGTCGCGACGCCTCCCGCGGTGTGCAGCGTCACCGTCTGGTCCGCGAGGTTCGGCCCGATGCTGCGCACCGTGCCGAGATGACCGGCAACGGTGGTGCGGTCTTCCTGCCCGAAGCGGCAGTCGGCATTGAAGGCCAGTGTCGCCAGTCCGCCCTCGAACTCCACCGCCGCCTGCGCGAGAAACGGCGGGCGGGCGCGCTGATGCCGTCCTTTCTGCGCGGCAGCGAAAACCTTCAGCGCCCGGCGCTCGCCAAAGAACATCGTTGCGAGGTCGAACCAATGGATGGCGAAGTCGGAAAGGATCAGCTGCGGCACGTTTTCAAACTCGGTCCCAAGCACCCAGCCATGATCCCAGTGCAGCGTGAAATCCACCGAGGCAACCTCGCCGACGAGCCCCGCGCGGGTCACCTCGCGGAGGTAGGAGAAGTGCGGAGCCCAGCGAGCATTTTGGTTCACTGCCAGGCGAAGTCCCAGCGCATCCGCGAGGTCCGCCAGCCGCCGCCCTTCCGCCAGATCCAGCACGAAGGGCTTCTGGCTGAGCACGTGTTTGCCCGCTCGCAGCGCCGCTTCGATCAAAGGTGCTCGCCCGCCGGGATGCGTGGTGATGTCCACCACCTTCACATCCTCCCGCGCCAGCACTGCGCTTGCATCCGTCGTCACTATCGCATCGGGGAAAAACTCTACCCCCCGCGCCTCCGCCTTCGCCAGCGTGCGGTCGCACAGCGCCACCACGCGAAAGCCGCCATTCCGATACGCCTGCAAATGGCTCTGCGAGATCCCGCCACACCCGATCAGCGCGATCGGCAGCGCCCCCGGATCGCGCGGCTGCGGAGGCCGGTAAGCCAGCTCCGGGGCAGCGGTGCGCGCCGCTGCCTGCTCCACGCTGACTCCATAAGTGCGCTCGCTCATAAATAACTGAGGTGTTGAGGAGATGGGACGAAACTTTAGCCACTACTAAAGCCTCAAGCCTTGCGTGACTAACATCGAGAGCGCTTGAGTTAATCCTCGCAGCGTTCAGCCCGGCGCTTCTGACGGTAGAGCTGGTATGCGCAAAACATCGAAAGCGGGTGCGTGGTCCAAACAGAGTAGCAGTGGACACGGCTGTAGTTGAAAGCGGCCGCGGAGACCTCAGTAAGCTTGCCGTGGTTGGCAACGTAGTAACGTCCGTTCTCCGTCTTGCCATTTACGGCGTCGCCACCAAGCGCCAGCGCACCCATGATGAACGCCAGGAAGTTAATAACACCTGCTGCAATGGCTATTTGGCCCAGTTTGCTAACTTGCGCGGAAGTCATCGAGGCACTGTGCTTGCGCAGCAACCTATCACTCCACCAACCGCACCGTCCGCTTTTCCCGCGCCGCGATCACCGCCGTATCCACGATCTGCTGACCGATGCGCGAAGTCTCCACCGACAGCGGGC
>CAXSDZ010000001.1:48349-57966 GCA_964235505.1 uncultured Chthoniobacteraceae bacterium | reverse complement strand
CACGCACCAATCTTACCCGCCGGCTCCTGTTCCTGCTTGCCGCCGCCTTTGCGATTCTCACTCCGCGCCAGCCCGTGCGCGGCGAGGCAATGCTGCAGTATTTCAATACCGACTGGCGTGAGCTGATGGAGAAAATGCCGGAACTCGCCGAGGCAGGCTATGATTCGCTTTGGCTGCCGCCACCGACCAAAGGCTCGGGCGGATTGAGTGTGGGCTACGATTTGTGGGACCGGTTTGACCTTGGTTCGAAGGATCAGCGCGGCACAGTGCGGACGCGCTACGGCTCGGAGGGGGAACTGCTGCAACTCGTCGAGCTGGCGCATCGCTTCGGCATCCGGGTCTATTTCGACAAGATCCTAAACCACAACGCGTTTGATATTCCGGGCTATAACTCGACGACGCCGATCGACATCTACCCGGGCTTTGTGCCGGAGGACTTTCACCTGCGGCTCACGGACGATGGCTTTTATCGCAAGTGGGACAATACGCGGAACTGGAACGACGCCTGGCAGGTGCAGAACCTCGGACTGTCTGACTTGATCGATATCGCCCAGGAATCGCCGAACACGAACTTCGGGCGGAACGAAGGAGATGACATTCCGAAAATCTCGTTCATCCGGCATCCGAACAATCCGGAGTATTACCTCGATACGGATCTTTCCGTCACCGTTGCGAACTCGGGCGGAAGCTACACGGTCTATACCTTCGCGAACAAAGAGCCCTTTCAAGATGTCGGTTACAGTGACGGCGGCAATGTCGTCGGCGCTGGGAATAGTCGGTTCGACTTCAAAGATACCAACGGCAACGGGCAGCATGATGTCGGCGAAGCGAGCGAGCCTTTCACCGACACGGGCGTGGACGGCGCGAACCCGTCGCGCAAGACGGCGATGTGGGGCTTTGGCGATGGCAGATACAACATGGGCAATCCAATCGCCGAAGATGTGAACGGATTGCTGATCCGCTCGGGGCGCTGGATTCTGGATCGCACGCACGGCGACGGCTACCGGCTGGATGCGGTGAAGCACATTCCGGATTACTTCTTCGGCCAGCAGAGCGGCGCGGATAAGAACAAGTCGAGTGCAGGCTACCTCGGGCAGGCGCAGGAACAGTTCAACCTGACGCGAGGCTTTTCGGATTGGGATAACCACCGAGACTCGGTCTTCAACACTGAGCAAGGGCGCGACGACGCGATGGTTTTCGGAGAGCACCTCGGCCAGCCGCCCGGTTACGGCGGATACTGGGATGCCGGGATGCGGCTCGTGGACAATGATCTCCGCAACGAGCTCAATAGCCGGCTGGGTAATCCGAGCAGCGGCTTAAATGGCTTCGATCAGCCGGGTGCGGGCGGCTTCCCCGGCGGTCTCGGTGTGATGCACGCGCAGAGCCACGACAACGACTATGCCTCGCGCCGCGAGCTTCAACACGCCTTCTATCTGACGCGCGAAGGGTTGCCGCTCATCTACACCGACGGCAATCACCACGCCGGCGTGCTCGGCGCGAGCGGCGGCGCCTTTCCGCGCCAGGCGAACACAAACTATCTCGGACAGGGTGGCGACGGGCGCATTCCGAACCTGCTCTATATCCACAACCAGTTTGCGCGCGGCTATCAGCTCGGGCGCTTTTCGGACGCGGACTTCATCGCCTATGAGCGGATCGACAAGCGCGAGAACAACAGCATGGGCGACGACGCCGGGGCGACGATGCTGGTGATGCTGAACGATAACTATGGCAGCGGCCAGGCGCGCAGCTTCACAACCAGCTTCCCCGCGCAGGCTGGCACGGCGAATGACGCTTACCTTTTCAACTACTCCACTTATAACGGCGGCTTTTATACCTTCGCCTCGAATCTCAGCAGCGTGGTCGTGCCAGCGGGAGGATACTTCATCTTCTCCTGGCGCAGTCCGGAGCAGACCAATGCGCTCGACGGTTCGCAGGTGAAGCCGATCACGATCCTGCAAGGCGGCGCGCCGACGGCGACCGTGAGCTATGAGCGCAAGGACGGCGGCGACGGTGATCCAAGCTTCAATCCCTACAGCGTGGCGGACGCGAACACGGCGGATTACAAATACACTTGGAGTGTCCCAGTGGTGACAAATGGCTCGAATCTAAGCTTCATCGCCCGCGCGGATGGCTCGGCGGAAAACATGCTGATGGAGCTGGATGGCGGCGTGGACATCAACTCGCAGCTCGGTCTCGGCCCGACGGGCGCGAACCAAGACAAGCGCGACAACGCGCCCGCGGTTTCCACCGATACTTTTCTGGGCTACGAGCAAATGCAGTTTGTGCGGCGGGTGGCCGAGAAGTTTGCGGCGCAAAACACGGCGCGCAACGTGATCGGCTCGCCGGGCGCGGAGACCTGGCGCGCGACGATCGGCACGGGCTTTGGCGCGACGGACCAGGGTGGCGGCACCAACTCCGGCGCGAACACCGCGAGTTACGTTTATCACGAGCCGGCGGCGAATCGTGACGGCGGCTCAAGCGCGCCGCAGTTCACGCCCGCCCCTGCGAGCGCCGCGGGGCAGCCGATCACCGTGCGGGTGAAGACGGCGTATGCGTTTCAGGTGAATCAAACGTGGCTTTACTTCACGACGGATGGCAGCGCGCCGGAGGGCTCGGCTGGCACGGGCAAGGGGACCACGCAGACGGTGGCCATGGCTTTTGAAAGCGCCGGCGCGGCGGATGGCGGTGGGGCGACGGATTGGTGGCGCGGGACGATCCCTGCGCAGGCAAATGGCACGGTGCTGCGCTACAAGATTGGAGCGCTGCAGACGAATGCAACGAGTGTATTCCCCAGCAATCCGGCGACTGTGGACCTGAAGAAGCGGATGGAAACGGTGTTCCAGATCACCGGCTTCAACGCGACCACGGCGAAGGTGCGCCCGCACAATGACTTTTCGGAAGAGCGCATCGGCATTGCGGAAGGCTTTCACATGTTGCGTTCGCGGGCGTTCCTGAACCGCGCTGGCAAGGCGTCGATTTATAATACGTGGGCGCAGACTTTTTACTACGATACGCAGACGCCCGGCGGTGAGATCAAATTCCCCGCGAGCAACGGTGAAACGCTCGGCGGCCAGCAATACGGGCTCGTCATCCGTGCCGACCCGAGCGTGACGGAAGTGTGGTTTCACATTGATGACGGCGACGTGTCGAACGACGATGCGGCGACCGGCACGCAGAGCGGCAACGGCGCGGGGCCGGAGCCCTTCACCGATGCTAATGGCAACGGCACGCGCGACGCGGGTGAGCCGTTCACGGACATCAATGGCAACGGCAGCTTCGACGCAAATCTTGGCGCGGCTTGGGTGAAGGCGAGCGAGAGTTCGCCGAGCGCGACGGCAAGCCGGTTTGGGCGCGAGTGGCGGTTCAATTATCGCAACATTCCTGCAAGCGGGACTGCGACGATCAAGGTGCGGCTGCTGGAGCTTTCCTCGCAACGTAACATGACGATCTCCGCCGCGGCGGCGCACGTGACCGAGCTCACGCGCACGGTGAACACGAGGGGGCCGGACATCCGCATGTTCGCAGCCTTTCCGCAGCAGGATGGGCAGACTGTGGGCGAAGGTTACGTGATGAAAGTGCGCTTTTCCGCCGCGCTGGCGGATGGATTGACAGAGAGCGAATTGCGCGGGCGTTTCGTGGTGAAAATCGCGAGCGGCGAGAGCGGCTCGAGTGCCTGCGGAGTGGTCCAGACACCACAGTCGAGGCCGATCATCTACAACGCCGCGCCGGGTTTCCACGACTTCCAGTTCGCGCTGTCGAATCTCTACAACGGCGTGCCGGATTTCCTCCACACGATCGAGGTGACGTTGAACCGGCCCGGCACGACGCCGCTCGTGGCGACGCGGCAGGTGCGCGCCGAGGTCGCGCAGCCGGCGGTGTATGTAAACGTCGTGAATCCGCCGGAGTTCGACTCGGACGGAAAGCGCTTTGAGATCGTGCTGCCGGACGTGGTGAACCCGACGGCCGAGCAGCGGCAATTCGTGATCGAGGTGGAAACGGCGGCCGAGGCGCAGAGCGTGGCGATTGCCTTTGCGGGGAGTGCGGGCACGGCGACGCTCATCGCAGATGGCTTGGCGAATCCGCGCGTGGAAGGGAGCCGCAAGGTGTGGCGCTTCCGCTGGTCTGGCTTGAACGAAGGGACGTTTTCTTTCACCGCAAATGTGGACACGAACGGGAGCCCGGCTTCGGTGGAAGGCAGCGCGACGCGCAATGCGACGGTGCTCATCCGCGAGATCGTCGTGGCGAACGAAAGCGACGCGGATGACGATGACGACGGCTTGAGCGATGCGAGCGAGACGACTATCACCGACTTTCCTGTGGGCGACTCGAATGCATGGACTAACGCGCAGGTGCATCAGCACTTCGCCTTTGGCCAAAGCAATCCGCTCTCGCCGGACACGGATGGCGACGGGTTGCCGGACGGGCTGGAAGCTGGCTGGCGCGCCGCGGCAAATCCGCCGACGAATCCCGCGACGGACACCGATGGCGATGGGTGGAAGAACTTCATCGGCGACCTCGACCCGCCGTTTTACAACACCACCGACAACGGCGGCAAAGTGCCCGGCACCAATGACAACAGCGGTGATCGCGGCCGGCAGATCGCAGGCAGCGCGACCGATCCGAACAACCCGGACACGGATGGCGACGGCATTCGTGACGGAGTGGAAGACAGGAACCGCAACGGCTGGACAGATGGCGACGGGCAAGCGCTCGCGAGCACGGCGAATCCATCGCTCGCACGCACGTGGCCGAACAACAAAATCGACGCGGGCGAGACGTGGACGGAGACGAGTCCGACCAAGGCGGACAGCGACGAGGACGGACTGAGCGACGGCTTTGGCGAAGACAAGAACGGCAACGGCGCGATCGACGGCGACGCGAACAACAACCGCATCTACAACGCGGGCGAGGTCTGGACGGAAACCGATCCGCTCAAGCGCGACACGGATGGCGACGGACTGCCGGACGGCTGGGAAACGCAGCGCGGCCTCGACCCGCTGGACAACGGCACCGACAGCGTGCGCACTGCCGCCGCGAACGATGGAAACGCGAGCAATGGCGGGTCCGGGGATCCGGACGGCGACGGCTTTTCCAACGCGCAGGAACTCGCGAATGGCACCGATCCCAACCAGCGCGACACAGGTGTGCCGCCGCCGGTGAACTCGATCGTCATCGGACCGCAGACACCCGCGACGGTGGTCGGCGGCGTGACGAATGCGAAGGAGTTCACCGACTGGACGCGCGACGATCTGATCGCGATGGATGAGTTCGATGGGGACGGGACAAACAGCGGCAGCGGCGACGTGTATCACGCGAATGACGGCTTCGACTCATCGCGCGACATCGTCGCATTTTACGCGCACGACGGCGGCGACGCGGCGCAGGGCGGCGACGGGAATTTCTATTTCCGCGTCGATCTGCACGACTTGAAACCCTTCGCGGAGGATGGCGGGCTCGACCTTTACGTGGCGATCGACACGGGCAATTCGGCGATCGGTGAATACGTGCTGCCGGACGAAGTGGACACCGGAACGGAGATGCGCTGGGAGGCGGTGGTGGCCTGCTATTCTGGGAACAGCGGACGCGTGTATCTCGATACCAACGCCGCGAGCAACTCGACCGCGATCGGGCAGAATCTCGCGAGCTTTGGCGTGGTGTCGCGCGATCAGACGGCGGCGAATGGCTTCAAGAAAGCCTACTTCAACAGCGATCTCGACGCGGTGGAGTTTTCCATCGCGCGGCAGGCGTTGCGCGATGCGGGCTGGAACGGACTGAACGCGGCGGCACTGAATTTTCAGGTCTTCACGACCAAGGACGGCACGGGCAACAGCCCCGCCGGAGCGGGCGATCTCGGCGGGCGCTCGGACATCCGCGACACGATCTACGATGACGGTCTCGCGGAGGATACCTACAGCGCGCAGGCCGGCATTGCCGGCGCGAACAGCGTGCTGCGGAGCTGGTTCTCAAAGAACAGCACGAGCGGCGAGCGTTTTCGCCGCGCGAAGGTGATGTCGGTGATCCACGGCAATCAGGCGATTCAGCCGGGCTCCACGATTCAGGCGCTGATCAACAATGCGGCGGGTGCGGGCTACTACCGGCTGCTCGACGCGCATCAGGCATTCGGCGTCCCGGCGGCGATGCACATCACGCCGACGCTCGCCTCGGCGATCGAGTGGGCAAAGGTCGATCCGGCATCACCGCGGCAGGGGCGCGACGGCCCGGCGCTGAATGCACGGATCAAAGGGCTCGCGCAGAATGGCACGCTCGACCTGCTCGGCTCCACGTTTTCGGACCATGTCGTGAGTTACTTTTCGAGCGGCTTCAACACGGCGAACGTGGCGCTGGCAAATCAGTTCCTCACGAGCTTCTACGATGGGCGGCAGAGCACGCGCGTGTTTTGGAATCCCGAGCGCGTGGCGGATGGCGCGACGCTCACGCAGATTGGCGGGCTTGGGTTTTCGCACACCTTCATCGACCAGATGCGGCATGTGTTGAAATGGTTCGGGCGCACAAGCGCACTGAGCAACGACGGCTATCGGATCAACGATGTGAACGGCGTGAAGTGCTTTGTCATCAATGATCAGGCGAGCGCGCGCCGGTTCCAAAACTCGGACAACGGGCTGCCGGTCGCGCTGCGTGAGCTGCTTTCGCGCAAGGCGCGGAGTGGCACGCAGGATCAGGTGCTCGTGCTCTTCAGCCCATGGGAGGATTTCACGAACAAGGCCAATGCCGACGCGTATGATCGCAACCTGCGCTGGCTCGCGAGCCGCCCGTGGATCCAGCTCGTGACGCCGGACGGGATCGCGACGGGCGGGGTGGACATCGCGCCGGATGGCAGCGCGACGTGGGGCACGATCAACCGCGGCACGAACGTCAACCTGGCGAAGGTGACGCACGATTTCCTCGATCACGCGACGCAGGAGAGCTACGACAACTGGGTGCTCGGGCAGGCGGGCCGCGAGGAAAGTCTGCGGGACAAACGCTTCGACATCCGCACGGGCGTGGCGCTTCCGCAGGGCAGGGAATTCGGTCTGCTCACGGCAGGCACTGGGATCGTGACGCAGGCTTGGAATCAGGTCGGCACGATCGCGCCAGCGTTCGGCGGACTCGCGTCGCTGGCGCGCGGCACGGCAGGCGCGGCGGCGTTTGAAACGGCCTTTCACGACCAAACGAACAACGACCTCTCGAAGTATTCCATCGGGACTTACATCAATCCTGACACGACGTTTCAGCCGCTCGCGAGCTTCGCAAAAACAGCGCAGTCGCAGTTCCGCTTCGCGGCGGTGTTCAAGCGCGTGGAGACGTGGGCGAGCGCGGCGGCGGCGGGCACTTACAGCGCGATTGCGGTGGCGCAGCAGAGCGATGTGGACCTCGATGGCGAGAATGAATACCTGCTTTTTAACGACCGCGTTTTTGCCGTGTTCGAGCGTATCGGCGGGCGGATGACGGCGAGCTGGGCGCGCGATGTGGAGACCGGCCAGGTGGTGCAGACGACCGGCAACTTTCTCTCCTACGCCGGCTCGGAGACGGAGGAGGAAGGCGCGGCGAACATCGCCAACGGTGCGGTGAGCGCGTATCGCGTGAGCTGTTTTCGCGATCAGTTCTTGCAGACTGGCGCGCCGGGAGTGGGCACCTCGCAGTATGTGAATGATCTCTACACGGCGAGCACTCCGGGCGGCGCGACCGGGTGGAAGTTCACGAGCAGCGACGGGAAAATCGCGAAAACAATCCAGCTCGCGCCGCGTGCGACAGTGCTCACGGCGAGCTATGTCATCACTGGCGGCGGGACGCTGTTTGTGCGCTTCGGCTTGTCGCCAAATCTTCAGGATCTGCTGCTGCACGGGCAGGCGAACTTGACGGAAAGCAATCCGGGCGGAGCGGCGCTCGGCTCGACGCTGAGTGTGCGGAACGGAACTGGCGTGGGCACGGTGCGCACGTTTGTGCGTCCGAAATCATCGAACTTTGCGCTGAATCTTTCGGCCGTGGATCGCGATGGCGGCGTCACCTTCGACACGCTGAACATGCGCAATCTTGCGCAAACGCGGCAGGTGGAAGGCTCCACTTTCAGCAACAGCGGCATCCTCGTGGAGCTCGGTTTGCAGATCGGCGCGACGGTTTCCGAGGACACCGATGGCGACGGGCTGCCGGACTGGTGGGAGCAGCAATACGGCCTGAATCCGGCGAGCAGCGCGGGCGCGAACGGCGCGGGTGGCGACAGCGATGGCGACGGCAAGACGAACTCGCAGGAGTTTCTCGTCGGCTCCTCGCCGCTGGTCGCGGACTTCGTGAAACCGCATGTGACGATCCAGACCGCCGCCGCTGGTAATCAGCGCACGCTGCGCTTCCCGACGCTGGTGAACCGCGACTACCGCATCTACTGGACGAACGATCTCGCGCAGCCGTTTCAAGCGGTGACGGGTGCGAGCATCTCCGGCACCGGCAATGAAGTGACGTGGACAGATGACGGCTCGCAGACTAGCGGTGCCAACGTGGCGAACCGGTTTTACCGGATCGAAGTGCGGCTGCCGGTGGTGGAGTAGTGCGGACGGCAGCGCCTCCTAAAAGTGCCTGTCATCCTGAGCGAAGCGACGGGGCAAAAGGATGACGCTGCCGCGCTTTACTTCGCAGCTTGCGGGGCGCGGAGCGAGGCGAGGTAGGTCACGAGGTCGGCGAAATCCTGCGTGCTCATCATCTGCTGGAGGCCTTCCGGCATCATCGAGTTCGGCAGCTTCACGCGGCTCGCCACATCGGCTTTTGCGTAGCGGTTTTGAATGCCGCCGGGCATCGCGAGCACCAGCTCCTCGGCGGTTTCGCTGCGGACGATGCCGAGCGCGGCGTCGCCGCTTTTCAGCGTGAGCTGCGTGGTTTCAAAGCCCATCGAGACGCCGGCGTTCGGCGCGACGATCGACTCCACGAGCGCTTCCTTCGCGAGCTTCGAGCCGATCTCGGAAAGCGCGGGGCCGAAGTCCGCGCCGAGCTGGCCCACGCGATGGCACGTGGTGCAGGTCGATTCTACTTTCTCGAAGATCGCTCTGCCGTGGTTCGCGTCCGCCGGCATGGCCACGAGCTGCGCGAGGGGTGGGAGCGCCTGCCCGCGGGCTGCGCTCGGCAGCGCGAAGAATTGTGCGATGTCGGCCTTGAACTGCGGCATCTGCACCACCGCGAGCGCGCTGGAAGCGGCGAGTTTCAGCTCGGCGGGGAACTGGTTTTCGCGGGCAGTTTTCAGCAGCGCCTGCACGCCGCCCTGGCTTTGCGCGAGCGCTTTTACCGCGGCGCGGCGAATGCCTGCATCGCGCGTCGGGTCGAGCAGCACTTTGGCAAGATGCGGCACGGCGCGCGCATCGGCCGTGTTGCCGAAAGACTCCACGAGTTTCAACGCGTCGGCGCTCTTGATCTCGCGCTCCACGGCGGGCGAGTAGTCGGGCGAAAGCAGCATCCGCGCAGCCTCGATCCCTTCCGCGCTGGCCGGCGTCTTGACCGCGACTTCCAGCAAGCCCTGGCCTTGGTCCTTGAGGTTGAAGTCGCGCACGAGCGACACGAATTGCGGCGTCCCTTTCGCGGATGCGAGCAGGCCATCGACGGCTTGAAGTTTTCCGAGTGCTTGCCGCGGGACCTGG
>CAXSDZ010000001.1:42909-48339 GCA_964235505.1 uncultured Chthoniobacteraceae bacterium | reverse complement strand
CAGGCCATCGACGGCTTTTTTCACCTCCGGGTTTGCGGCCACATCCGCGCCTTTCAAGCGCTGGATCGCCTCCCCTGCAACCATGCTGCTCTGCGCGCCGAGCGAGGCGAGCTGCACGAGCGCCTGCGTCTTGCCAGTGCCGGCGGGGAGGAAGTCGAACGCGCGCAGAAAGCGCGGACGGTCCGCCTCGGGCGTCGCGGGATCGCTCAGGATTTTCGCGAGGAACTCCGCGTTCTTCGCGGAGCGCATGCGCCAGATGATGTCGTGCCCGGCAGGGGTATGCCAGCCGTCGCCGACCGCGGCGAGCCACGCGTCGAAGCACGCATCTTCATTGCCCGTCGCGGCGATGCCGAGCGCTTCCAGACCCCACCGGTCTGCGCCGTCGTGCTGCATCGCGAGCGCGGTCCAGATTTTCGCGATGTCCTTCGTGCGTGGCAGCGAGAGGGCGATCTGGCGGCGCACTTGCGCGCTCGGATCGCGCAGCAGTTTGCCGATCAGCTCGCGGTCTTCCTCCAGCGGCGTGGTGTCGATCGTGCCGGAGCGCTGGAGTGTCGCGGCGAGGCGGACAGCGGCTACGCGCACGTCGGCATCGGTGTCGGTGAGTGCGGCGTGGAGCGCCTCGATCGGCCCACCCTTGGCGATGCCCGGCTGCGCGAGCACGCCGTAAGCGCGGGCGCGCAGGCGGGGATTTTCGGACTTCGCGAGCTGCCACAGCGCGGGCGCGGCCTGCGCGCCCATCGCTTTTAGACTGTTCCAGGCGCGGTAGCGCGTGGCGCCATTCGGCGACTGGAGCGCGGCGACGCTGCCGGCGGGCGTGGTGAAATCGGGCGCGGCTGCAGGCGTCGCGGGTCCGGTGGCGGCGACGCGGTAAAGCCGGCCGCGGATCGTGCCTTTGTCGTGGTCGCCCATGTTGTGGCCGCCAACGCCGGGATCATACCAATCGGCGACGACGAGCGAGCCATCCGGCGCGATGGCGATGTCGCTCGGGCGATACCACGCGTCCTTGTTTTCCAGCAGAGGCAGGATCGTCGCGGAGTAGCCGGCGCCTTGCTTTTTCACGGGATATGCGCGCACCACGCGCGGCCCGGCGTCGCAGTGGATCACCTGATTTGCAAAGGCCGCGCCGAGCGCGTTGCCTTCATTCACGAGGATGCCCGTGGGCGAGCCGCCGCCGGTTTGCAGCAGGTTCGGGATCGTGCCGGGATCGTTCAAATGCCAGTGTTTCAGCGCGATTTCCTTTTCCACGTTCGTGCGCGCCGCGCTCCAGCCCGCGCCGGTCATTTCGTCGGTGTAGCCGTAGTTCCCGCCTTCCATCACGTAGTTGATCCGCACGCCCCGGTTGCCGTCGTCATCATTGTCGCTCTGCCAGAGCGTGCCAAAGGAATCGACCGCGACCTCGTAGTTGTTGCGGAAGTTGTGGCCGAGCGTTTCCACGTTGCTGGGCCGGGCCGTCGCGAGGTCGATGTCGCAGCGGAAGACCATTCCCTGCCGGTAAGGTTTGCCGTCCGCGGTCACGCGATTGCCCGCGAGATCGGTGATGACCTTGCCGCTCGCATCCTGCAACTCGCGGCTCTCGTTCCCCATGTTGAAGTAGAACTTCCCATCCGGTCCGAAGGAGAACGCATGCACCTGATGATCGTGATCGTAATTGCCTTTGACCTTGAAAAGGATCTCGGCCTTTTCCGCCTTGTCGTCGCCATCTGCATCGGTGAGCAGCCACACATTCGGCGCGGCGCTGACGATCACCTTTGTTCCGCGCTCCTGCGGCAGCACGCAGATGCCGAGCGGCGCCTGGAGATCGGGCGTCTGCCAAAAGGTCTTTTCCGCGTCCGCCGCGCCGTCGCCATCCGTGTCCTCCAGGATCACCACGCGGTCGCCTTCCGGCCGGAGGATGCCCCACTTCTGAAAGCTCGAGCGGTAGTTCACCGCCTCCACCGCCCACACGCGGCCGCGCGGATCGATGTCGATGTTCGTCGGGTTTTGGATCTGCGGCTCCGCCGCGAAAAGCGTGGTCTGGAGGCCGTTTGCGACCTGCGCGCCGTCCGCGAGCGAGGCTTTCGCCGCTGCAAAGCCATACGGTTTTTCCGCGCTGCCCACGACGGTTGCCGGTGCCGGCTCGAGTGTGGATGGACCGGGCTTTTGCGTGAAGACCTGGAAAACCACGGTCGCGCCGCCGCCTTGGTCGCTGCCGCCATTGTCCAGCCCGACCTTGCTTTCAAAGCCGACCACGCCCTCCGGCAGTGCGTAGGAGATGAGCGAAGGCGCGTGCGTGCCGATACCGAAAGGGACCGCCTGACCCGCGATTTGCAGCGGCTGGCCATTCACATTCTTGCCGAGACTCGGCTTGCCCCAGCCAGCCTCCGCACCGGTCCACGCCAGCTCCGTGAGCTTCACGCGCGAGCCATCGGCTTTGATGAGCACGGGCTCCGCCCAGTCCGCCCAATCGGCCATGAAACCGTCGCCTCCCTCGGTCACCACGAGGTGCATTTCCTTCGCGCCGCGGAGGTCGGCCTTCAGCGCGATGGGCGCTGCGCCGCCCTTCACGAGCGGCGTGGAAGCGACTGGCGACGGGCCATCCGCCGCGTCCGTGTGGTGGAGCAGCGTGGCGATGGAGGTGGCGAGGATGGTGGCGAGAGTGCGGTTCATGGCGGCAGGAGAGAGCAGGAGCGGTGGGGAAGGGCGGGAGCGTTCTTGGTGCGGCGAGATGCGTCTCGTGTAAAGCCCCAAGCCCCGGCGAGCCTTTGGCAAAACCGGTGACTGCGTGGCAGCGTGAGCTGCGGAGCGCCCGCCTCGGAGGGGCGCGCTCCTGCGCGCTCCCGGCGTCAGCGGCGTGGGCTGGGGACGGCGTGGCGGTGAAAGAAATCACGCCGCCCGGGTGTGCGGCTTCGCCAGCCTGCCACGCTGCCGCCTTTCCAACGGCCGGGGAAGCGGGACGCGCAGGAGCGCGGCCCTCCGCGTTTTTTCGCCACTCGCGCAGGAACTCCGTCGCCTTTGCAAGTGGCCGGCCGCTTTCGGGCGTTTTGCGTTGAGCGCCGGCGGCGGAACGTGGAAGCCTGCGCGCCTGCTCACGCCCCCCGTGCCTCGTGCCAGGCACTCCACCGCCTTCCTCCATGCGCTCATTCCTCCCGCTCCTTTTCACCGCACTTTTTGCTGCCGCCGCTTCTGCCCAGACCGGCGGCGCCGCGACTCCCGCGGATGCCCTCACCGTCCCCGCCGGTTTCAAAGTCGAGCTGCTCCGCTCCGCCGGCCCGGACGAAGGCTCGTGGGTCGCGCTCGCGGTGGATGAAAAAGGCCGCCTCTACCTCTCGCCGCAGGGCAACCCGCCCGGCGCGGATTTCAAAAAGGAAAGCAAGTGGGGCGGCCTCTGGCGCGCGACGCTCGCCGATCCTTCAATCGCCAAATCACCAGATCAACAAATCGCCAAATGGGAAAAAGTCCCCGTCCCTGTCGGCGGCGCGATGGGCCTCCTCTGGGCATTCGATTCGCTCTACGTCTCCGGCATGGGGCCGGACGGGCAGGCGATCTACCGCGTGCGCGACTCGGATGGCGACGACACGCTCGACTCCATCTCGCTCTTCAAAAAGGTGCCCGGCGGCGGTGGCGAACACGGCGCGCACGCCCTGGTCGTCGGCCCGGATGGCAAGCTCTACCTCACCCACGGCAACTCCACGCCGCTCGTCGAAGGCATCGATCCAAACTCGCCTTACCGAAACTACGCCGAGGACGATCTGCTGCCGCGCATCCTCGATCCCGTGGCCACGTTTTTCGACAAGCTGAAGGCACCCTACGGCCACATCCTGCGCACCGATCCCGAGGGGAAAAAGTGGGAGCTTTTCGCCGGCGGCCTGCGCAACGCCTACGACCTCGACTTCAACGCCGACGGCGAGCTTTTCACCTACGACTCCGACATGGAGTGGGACGTGGGCCTGCCGTGGTATCGCCCCACGCGCATCCTCCACGTCACGAGCGGCGCGGAGTTCGGCTTCCGCGAAGGCTCGGCAAAATGGCCCGCGTCCTACGCCGACTCGCTCCCGTCCGTGGTCGATGTCGGCCTCGGCTCGCCGACCGGCGTGAAGTTCGGCACGCGCTCGAACTTCCCCGAGAAATACCGCCGCGCGCTCTTTGCGATGGACTGGACCTTCGGCCGCATCCTCGCCGTCGATTTGCAGGCGAAAGGCGCAAGCTACGAGGGGAAGTGGGAGGAGTTTGTGAAAGGCAAAGGTCTGCCGGTGAGCGACCTCGAATTCGGCAAGGACGGCGCGATGTATTTCACCACCGGCGGGCGCGGGACGCAGGCGGGGCTGTATCGGGTGAGTTGGGGCGGAGCGCCTTCGACGTTCGATGTTCAACGTTCGGTGTTCGATGTTGAGCCCCGCGCAGCGGCGGTAACTGCGGAAAGAGTGCCGTCATCTGTAGCGGCGTTGCCTGCGGCGCCAAACATCGAACACCGAACACCGAACGCCGAACTCCGAAGCGCAGCAGCTTCAGCACGCGCGTTGCGACGGGTGCTCGATCAATCTGGCGAATGGAAGAAGAGCATCTGGGTGGCCGCTTGGAACAACCTGAGCGACGATGATCGGCATGTTCGGTTTGCCGCCAGCCTGCTACTCCAGAGTCAGCCACCTGCTGAGTGGCGGGATTTTGCGCTCGCTGGGCAAGATCCGCGCACTGCTCTCACCGCCCTCCTCGCCCTCGCCCGCGTCGGCGAAAAGGCCGATCAGGAATCACTCTTGAAAGCCCTCGCCAAGTGGCCGTTCGACTCGCTCGACGAGGGGCTGAAGCTCCTCAAGCTGCGTGTCCTCGAAGTCGCCTTCGCGCGCCACGGGCGGCCTTCGAACGAACTCGTCGCGCTCGCCATCGACAAGCTTTCCGCCCAATTCCCCGCGCCGACCTTCGCCCTCAACCGCGAGATCTCCCAGCTCCTCGTCTGGCTGACGAATCCCGCCATCTCGCAAAGCGCAGCGCTGGGCAGCGGGAAGAAAGAAGCCGCGGATGAACGCGGATCAAACGCGGATGGCTCCGCCCCGCCTGCGCCTGCCGGGAAAACAGATGCGGCTGCGACGCTTACCGCTTCTGCGGCCCAGCAAGCTTCTGCCTCTTCACCATCCGCGTTTCATCCGCGTTCATCCGCGGCTAATTCCTCTGCTTCCGATGAGCCGGCCCGTTCATCCGCACGCGACGTGATCGAAAAGACCCTCGCCCTGCTGGAGCAATCCGCCATTCCCGAAGAGCAAATCTGGTATGCCTACTGCCTGCGCGCCGCCGCGCCGGAGGCGTGGACGCCCGCGCAGCGCGAGCGCTTCTTCGCATGGTTCCCGAAAGCCACCACCTTCAAAGGCGGCAACAGCGCGCCCAAATTCATCGCCCGCATTCGCGACCTCGCTCTCGACGCTGTCCCGCAAACCGAGCGCCCGCGCTTCGCCACCCGCG
>CAXSDZ010000001.1:16300-42899 GCA_964235505.1 uncultured Chthoniobacteraceae bacterium | reverse complement strand
AAACCCGCCGCCGCCCCGCCCCGTTCCTTCACCCAAAACTGGACCCTCACTGACCTCGCCCCCGACTTAGGTCACGTGGGCAAAGGCCGCGACTTCGCCCGCGGCAAAGCCCTCTACACCGCCGCGCAATGCGCCGCCTGCCACCTCTTCGCGGGCGAAGGCGGCAACATCGGCCCCGACCTCACCGCCGCCGCCAGCCGCTACAATCGGCGCGACCTGCTCGAAGCCATCCTCGACCCGAACAAAGGCATCTCCGAGCAATACGCCATGTTTCACGTCACGCAGTTCGACGGCAAAAAAGAGCTCGCCGGCATGATCGTGGAAGAGACGAACGACGCCCTCACGATTCTCGTCGATCCCCTCCGCGGCACCCGCGACACCATCGGCAAATTCAAGCCCCCGACCCGCGAGCTGCTCCCCATTTCCCCGATGCCGCCCGGCCTCCTGAACACCCTCACCCGCGAAGAAATCCTCGACCTCCTCGCCTTCCTCGAAAGCGCCGGGGACGCGAAGGCAGCGCAGTTCAAGTAGAGAGAGGCTTTTGGGCAGCCAGCCTGAAATTGAAGAAGCTTGCGCGCCCTTGCGCCGGCGCTGCACGGTGCGGCTGCGCTTATGAATACGGCTTTCCGGTTTGCTTTCTCGGGGCTTTGCCTCCGTGCAATTACCTTCGGCGCTGCGCTTTTCGCAGGGGCGGGCGCAGCGTTCGGCTACGATGCCGTCCTGACGGATGACACGTCGGTCGTGCTCGTCGGGAAGGCGGGGAATTTTGGCAAAAGCCCGACGCTCGCGATCGATGCGAAGCACAATGCGCTGCTGAAGTTCGCCTTCGACTCGCTGCCTGCAGGGACGAGCGCAGCACAGGTGAACTCCGCCACGCTTACCGTATTCCTTTCCAAAGTGACAAAAGCCGGCGCGGTCAGCCTGTCGCAGGTGACCGGCGCGTGGAGTGAAGACGCGGTGCCGAATGTCTCCTTCAGCAGCGTGCCGGGCGCACAGGTGATGCTGCTGGACGCGGCGGCGAAGAATAACTTTGTGCGCTTCGACATCACCACGCTGGTCAAAAGCTGGCTAGATGGCAGCCTCGCCAACCAAGGCATCGCGGTGCGGGTGGATGCGAGCGGCGTATCGCCCGCGCTGGCGCTCGACAGCAAGGAGAACAAGGCGACGGGGCAAAGCGCGCGGCTTCAAATCCTGCTGGCCAGCCAGGGCTCCGCCGGCCCGGCTGGACCTGCGGGTCCGCAGGGAGCACCAGGTCCGGCTGGCTCAACCGGGCCGGCGGGAGCGCCCGGTGCCACAGGTCCGCAGGGTTTTACAGGAGCCACCGGCCCACAAGGAGCGGCAGGAGCGGCCGGTCCGCAAGGTGCGCCCGGCCCGCAAGGTCCCGCGGGCGCCGCCGGCAGCCTCCGCGTCTATGGCAACGGCTCCGCCGGCAACCTCACCGTCCCGGCTGGCGGCAGCTTCATCACTGGAGGCTCAAACACACAATACGGGAACATCACCGTCCCCAATGGAAACATCCTGTTGGTGGTTTCCGGCACGACGATCCGCTGCACCGGCACCTTCACGGTGCAGGGCGGCGGCGCGGTGCTCGTGCAAACGGGTGCAGGCAGCGGAGGCGTCTCGGATTCTCCGAGTTACAACCCAAGGCAGCCCCACCCCGGGCTCGCCAAATCGGCTGCAAGCAACGGATTTTCTGTTTCCAGCGGAGCGTCGTCGGGTAGCATCGGAGGCGGAGGGATTGATCTGGCCGCGGAAGCCATCACCCGGCCGAGCTTTGCCGCCGGCGGAGGCGGGGGCGGCCCAACGAGCGGCGGAAGCGGAGAAGGAGGTGGCAGCATCCTCATCCTTGCCGCCAGTGGGATCGTCAATGCCGGCACCATCACCGCCGTTGGCGAGAACGGGCTATTTGGCGGCGGGGGCGGGGCCGGCGGGATGGTTCTCCTGGCCAGCGGAGGCCCGATCACGAATTCCGGGGTCATCTCCGTGCGAGGCGGCAACGGTGGAAATAGCGCTGCCAGCAACGGCGCGGGTGGCGGAGGTGGAGGCGGACTGATTCACTTTTTCGCTCCTTCATCGACCGGCGTTTTCGGGGCACCGGCGGTTGTCGCCGGAGGGACTCCAGGCTCCAACGCGATTGTTCCAAGCGTTTTCCCGCGGACCAGTGGCGGGGGTGGGGGTGGCTTTGTGGGTGACGGTGGGTTCGCCGGAAACACCGCCGGCAGCAATGCGGGAAGCGCGGGCCAAGGCAGAGTGACTGTGACCACCATCAGCGATCCATCTTCCCTGTTCTAAGGAAGGACGCCGCACCTTCCTGTCTTCCGTGCCGCCCTCCGCCTTACAAGCTGAGCGCCCGCACTTCGCCGGCCTCGCCGAGCGCATGAAGGTAGAGCGGCTTTCGCTGGCGTGAGCCTTGCGCGGAGGGACGCGCTCCCGCGCGTCCCCTTTTCTCGCAAAGCGTGGGACGCGCTGGAGCGCATCCCTCCGCGCACACCCAAACGCAAATGGCTCTAGTCAGCCGCCTCCCGCACTCTCTGCCCGATCCCTCCGCTCCGCTCCGGGTCATGCACTTGCGCAAGGCAACCTCGCTGGCCGGAACTCCGGTCGGGCTGACCCCGCGTGGGGATGAGAACTTGCCTGTTGTGGCATGCAAATCGGCGGAGCGCATCGCTAATCTTATGCACGGCGCACTTGTGCGGCAGACGCCATCGTTCTCCGCTTCCGCCGATGGCAAGCCAGCACGCTCCCGGCGAGCAAAAACGCCCCGCTGCTCGGCTCCGGCACCGCGCGCAGCACGATGTCATTTCCATCACCGCCGGAGTAGGAAATCTCGAACTCCTGGCCACTGGCGACGAAGCGTTCGCCTTCCTCCAAGAGATTATTGCCGAACACGATGCCCGCATTTGCCGGTAAGTAGAGGGGAGCCAATCCGTTGTTGCTTAGCACGGTGAATGCCTCGAAGCCGTCCAGTGGATCGAAGCCCACGGACAGTGCGAGTCCCACCGGGCCCGTGAAAGTGACCAGACCAGCTTCCACCCGGTCATAGACTCCGGCTGAAGCGAGCTCCAACGTGAGCCAACTGTCGGCACCAAGCGTGAGGCTCCCGATCTTCATCGCACCGGGGCCGTTTTCACCGGGTGAAAGCGTGCCAGAAAGCCGCACCTCGCGCTGCACCTCGGCGTTCCCGGCCAGGGTAGCACCGGCGGCAATCGTCAGCGTATTGCCGATCGCACCGGCGAGGACCAGCGTGCCGGTTTCCACGCTCAGCCCGCCCATGAAACCCGCTGCCTTCGCGAGGCGCAGAGTGCCGGAGCCGGCAACCGTCAGCGCGCCGTTGCCTTCGAGCGCACCGTTCAATTCCGCGCGGCGACCACGGAGATCAAAGCGCGATTCGTTCGAGATAAATACCTGTCGATCTGTGGTCCAGTTTCCATCCAAGGCAAGCGTCGCGCCGGTGCCGTTCAGTTGCAGGAGGCCGCCTTGTCCAAGTGCGGCATCGCTGGTGATCGTCAGCGCGCCCTGCACAACCGTGGGGCCGGTGTAGGTATTTGCGCCGGTGAGCTTCGCCGCTCCGCCGATGAGGAGTCCGCCCGCCCCACGGATGCGCCCGCGCATTTCCAGTTGCGCGCCGACGCCCGCGCGCAGCGCTCCCAAGCCGCCGAGCACCTCCACGTCGCGAGTGAAAAGGAGCGTGCCGGCGCCTTCAAAAAACAAGCCCGTGCCACTGACGTCGCCGTGGATGCGCACCGGCGAAGTGTCCGGCCCGAGCGCGGCGAGGGAGGAAAAGCGAACATTGCCGCTGTTGATCGTGAGTGGGCCGGTGAAAGCATTCGCGGCTGTCAGCACGAGGTCGCCGAGGCCGGACTTCGTGACTCCGCCGCTGCCGTTCACCGTGCCGGAAAGGGTCAGCACGCTTGTGTTGCCCGTGGAGGAGGCGGAACTGGCGGGCACAAAGAAATTCCCTTCCGCCGCGCCAAATGCGAGCGGCGCAGAGACCGATGCGGAGGAACCGGTCGCCAGCACGGTGCCGCTGGAGATGGTGAGCGTTTCGGTGCCGTTGACCAGCACCCGGCCCAACACCAGTGCGTTGATCGTCTGCGGAGCGTTGACGCTCTCGACTGGGATGATCGACCCACCGCTCGATGCGAGCCGCAGATTGCTCGCCGGTGTCGCGTCGCTGAGCAGGGTGACGTATTCGGTGGCGTCGTTGAGCAGGCGGATGCCATTCGCGGCGTCGTAAGTCACCAGCCCGCTTCCATTGCCGCTCGGGCCGCCGGTGGCAAAGGGCAGGATGCTCGTTTCCGGTCCGGTGCCGCCACCGCCCACGAGTTGCGCCGCGAGACCAGCGGAAAAAAGCACAGCGCTGGAAGCCGGCGAGGCGCCGAGAGTCGCGGAGCGGAAGAGGAACGTGCCGTGATCCTCTCGCACGAGGCTGGCAGCAGTGAGCCGTGCGTTGCCGAGGGAGACCGTGTTGAAGCCCGCGCCGTGCAGTGACCCGACCGTTTCCGATCGGAGGATGCCGCCGGTGCTGATCTGCAGCAGGCTGCCGTCGAGAAAGATCGGTGTCCCATCCGGGATGCGCCCGTTCGCGGTAGCATCGGACGCGATGTCCTCCAGCAAAAGCATGCTGCTCGGCGCGATTCGGATGGCGGACGTCGCCGTGAGCACCCCCTGACCACCAGCCAGCGTGATGCCGCTGATGATCCCCCGTCCCGGGCTCCCAACGACGAACTCTGAGCGCGTTTCCCCAGTGTGCGTCGCAGTGCTTTGGATGGTGAGACCGCCACGGTTTTGCACGACGACACTGTGCGGACCACCGATCGAGGCAGTCGGCGCGAGTGTCAGCGGCATCGCCGCGCTGGTGGTCAGCGGTTCGTCTGCGATCACCAGATCCGCCTCCAGCGCGATCGGCGTCGCCAGCGGCGCAACCGTGGTCCCACGCAATGCGCCGCCGCGGATTTGCAAGACGCCCGTGCCAAGCGTTCCGGTGCTGGGAACACGCAGGTGGCCGGATTCCAGAGTGACCGAACCAGTGAAGCCCGGAAGCGCGCCAAGCTCCCGGAGCGCGCGTGGATTTCCGCCACCCACAATCGTGAGCGCACCGCTGCTTTCCAGACGGCCAGCGAAGTTCATGTCTTCCCCCGCGCCGCCAAGCGTGAGCGGGCTCGTGCCGGTTTTCACCGTGCCTTCGCCAGTCACGCCGCCCAGCACAGCCGGGCTGCCGGTGAAATCCAGGTCGAGCGTTGCGCCGGGACCCACCTGGATGGTGTGCGAGCCAAAGGTGCCGCCGCTGCCTGCGCGGAGAGTGCCGACGGTGACGGTGGTCAGGCCGGTGTAATCCAGCGAGCCGGAAAGGGTGAGCTTGCCGGGCCCGAACTTTCGCAGGCCGGCGCTGCCAGTGAGCGTGCTGGAAATCGCGAGGTCACTGAGAGTGGCAAAGAAGCCGACACGCGCACCGAGGTCGAGTGTGCCGCCGGTGATCGTCGCCGCACTTGCGCCAAGCTGCGTGAGCACTGCGCCTTTTTCCAGCCCGAGTGTTTGATCCGCAGTCAGCGCGAGGCTTGCACCGCTCGCGAGGGAAAGGCCAGTCAGCACGTTGTGCGTGCCGATCGCGGTGGCGGTGCCAGTGGCGATGAAACCCGCCGACGCCTCCGGGGTGGTCCCGCCGTTCGCGGGGTTCTGGACCACCGAGGCGCTTGCCGTTGGCGCCGAGCGCAAGCCGATCGGGCCAGCGGCGTCCTTTGACGGATCGTAGGTGGTGAAAACCAGCGGCGGGTCCGCCGAAGTCTGCGTGTAAATGCCCGGAACAAATCCGCTGGTGACAATCCCAGGCTGATCCGTGGTCAAGCGGCTGAATGTGCCGCCAGGTCCGCCACCCAGGTTTTCCGCGCGGACAGCCAAGGTTCCTCCGCCGAGAATCACCGAGCTCGAGTGCAGCACGGCTCCGCCGCCGGCACCCGGCGTCAGTGTCACCGTGCTCATTCCAGGGCCGTAATAAAGCTGCAGACTGCCGACGCGCTCCGACACGATCGCCCCGGCGCGACCGACCAGCGCCAGCTCACCAGTCCCGAGCGCGATTTGCGCACCTTCACTGAAGTGCGCGACAGCGCCATCCGCCGTCCTATCGCTCACCAGTTTTCCATCCCCGATAAGGCTCCAGACCGTCGCTTTCAAGACCGCAGCCTCGGCTAATGCCAGCGCGCCACCTGATACTGAAACTTGGGCACCAAATGCATTGCCAACAGGCTCGGCGAATGAACCCGGTGCGGTCAGCGTGAGGGTGCCTGCACCTGACTTGAGAAACCCTTCGTTGCCGATCAGCGGGCCGTTCCAGCGCGCGTCGAATCCGGCGGTGTCGAGTGCAGGACGGGAGAACAAATTGCCCGTCAGCCGGATCGTCCGATCCGTGTTCCAGGGCCCGACCGTCTTCGTGCCGAGATACAGCGAAGCCGTTCCCACACCGATTCATGAAAGCCCACCTCGAGCAATTTCAGGGTGCCGCTATTGAAAATGAGCTCGCCACCTGCGCCGAGCGCAGCATCGGAATTAATCTCCAGCGTGCCGCCGCCCGTCAAAAAGACCGGCCCGGTGAAGGTGTTGCTGCCAGTGAGGCGAAGCGTCGTGAACGCACCAAGCCGCAGCCCGCCCGGGCCGCTGATCGGCCCGCTCACCTCGAAGGTGCTCGCCCCTTGTGCCCGGAGCCGCCCCAAACCCGACGCGAGTGTGATCGGGCGGGCAAGCGTCACGTTGACCGCTCCCGTGACGGAAAGTCCGCTATTGTGGCCTTCGATCACGATCGGCGACGCCCCGCTGCCGAGCTGCGCGGCGGAGGTGAAAGCGACAAGACCGCCGTTGATGGTCAGCGGGCCTGTGAAAGTGTTGTTGGCAGTCAGCGTCAGCGTGCCGTCGCTCGATTTCGTCACGCCGCCGCTGCCAGTGATCACGCCGCCGATCGTGAGATCACCGGGAGTGAAGATCTTTCCGTCGCGGCTGCCGAACTCCAGGTAGCCAGCGAAGGTCGCCGCGGTTGCCGCCGCCTGGAGCACCACGCCGGAAGTCACCGTCACGCGGGCGCTTCCCGTGACGCTGCCACCCGCGAGCACCAGCGCGTTGACGGTTTGATTTTGGGACAACGCCGTGGAAGCCGTGAGCCGCACGTTGCTGGTCGGGGTGCCAAAAGCGGTCGCGTATTCCGCGGCGTCCAGCAGCCGCAAGCCGACGCCCGAGGTATAGGTCACCAAGCCGCTGCCATTGCCGGTGAGCGAAGCGTCGCCGATCGCATAAGGCAGGATGCTCGTCGCCAGGCCGGTGCCGCCGCCGCCGATCAACCCAGTGGGAGGCGCGGTGAGCACCACCTTCGCACGAGAGTTTGCCGCCGTCGGCGCCGCGCCCGTGGGGATGCCGCGCAGCAGCAGTGTGCCCTGACCGAGCCGTTCCAGTGATGATGCGGTGAGCTGCCCTGCGATCGTCGCGCTTTGGGCGACATCGACGCTCACGATGGAGTGCCCGGCCACTTTGAGAGCACCGATGGTTTCTACCTGCGGCGTGCTGGCGCGCACCGCTTTCAAACTGCACGCGGTTCACCTCCAGCGGCGCAAAGAGATTATTCGTCGTGGTGATCGGGAAATCTCCCGTCGCGCGGAAGCGCAATGCGAGTTCTGCGTCACCGAACGGGGGCGAGCTATCCTGCCAATTCGCCGGATTGCTCCAGTTTCCGGAGCTCCGGCCGATCCAGAGGTCTTCAGCTGCGCGACATCTGCTGCTCACTCCAGCGCAGAGCGCAAGCGCGATCGAACAAGAGAGGATGGGATGCCTCGTGGGAGCGCGGAGCGGGGGAGACTTCGCTTTTTGTGCCATAATCAATAATCTCGGCGACTCTACTGCGCAGTCGTCACGGGACAAAGTGGTTTTGGGCGGCATGGGACCCCTCCCCATCACGCCGCCCGGTGCTGCCGCCCTCCTCCCGCGCCGCAGCATCTGCCAGCGATGATGACACGCCGCTGCCGCGCATTTTTCTGATGTCCGAAACGGCAAACCTTTGTCTCATCAGCTCGTGGGAACGACCGGCCCGCACTCAAGCGCAACTCTCCCGTCTCGCAACTCCTAACGCCGCCGGGTTCCGGCATTTGCATGCGCCGGGAGAGCGGCTTCCGCTTCAACTTGTGCCGGGTTCACGCCCAGTGACCGCTGCCGCTAGGACATTGCCGATCGCTGACCGCAGTCGCTGGATATCCACCCGCCTCTTCTAGCTGCAATCAAATGCGATGCACCGCAGTTCGCGATTCGCCTGGCAGGATCTCGCCCCGTGGAACCGGGGCGTATTCAGTAGCTGGCCGGCGCAGATTGTTTTGACGCTCTCCCAGCCGGTTGAAATAAAGGCGCGCCCTGCAACTGCGGGGCGTCGCTTTCTCTCCCACACCGCCATGAACACCGTCACCCAGCTCAAAACCATTTCATCCAATGTCCAGTCGCTCGTGGAGGGGGCGCTGGGGGAAAGCGGGGGGCTGCTGCGGCTGGCGCCGTGCTGGGTGCCGCGCTCGTTTTTGCAGCCGGGCAAACGGCTGAAGCTGCACCCGGCTGATCTCTATGCTTTCGGGCTCAATCGCGGCGGAATCGATGAGCGTTGGTTTGCCTCCACTACCCCGGCCGCGAACGACAACCGCACGCCGGACGAGGGGCTTTCCTATGTGGTCGTCGGAGGCGAGCGCTTCACTCTGCAGAAAGCAGTCGGAGACTGCGGCGCGACTCTCCTTGGCAGCTCGATCTGGGAGAAGTATGGCAAGTGGCCGGTCTATTCAAAGTTCTTCGATAACATGGGGCCGATCCCGCATCACATGCACCAGTCGCAGACGCAGGCGAAGCTGGTCGGGCAGGAAGGGAAGCCCGAAAGCTACTACTTCCCGCCGCAGCATAACAACGTCGGGAATAACTTCCCCTATACTTTCATGGGCTTCGAGCCGGGCACTACCAAAGCTCAAGTGCGCAAGTGTCTGGAAGGTTGGAACAAAGGCGACAACGGCATTCTCGACTTATCCAAAGCCTATAGGTTGAAGGCAGGCACCGGCTGGCTGATTGACCCGTGCATCCTCCACGCGCCGGGCTCGCTTTGCACTTATGAGCCGCAGTGGGGTTCGGATGTCTTTGGGATGTATCAGTCATTGGTTGAAGGGCGCGAAGTCCCATGGGCGCTGCTGGTCAAAGACATGCCGAAGGAGAAGCATCAGGATCTGGACTTCATCGTGGATCAACTTGATTGGGAGAAGAACGTGGATCCTAGTTTCAAGGAGAACCATTATCTTGAGCCGGTGCCGGTGGCGGATACGCGCAGCGAAGACTATGTGGATCGCTGGATTGTCTATGGCAAGATAGATGGCGAGCAGCTCTTCACCGCGAAGGAGCTCACGGTCGATCCCGGCGCAAAGTGCATAGTCAAAGATAACGGCGCTTATGGCCTCATCTGTGTGCAGGGCACTGGCCGCATCAATAGCTTGCCGCTGAACTCACCGAAGATGATCCGCTTTCACGAGCTGACCGAGGACGAATACTTCTGCACCGAAGCTGGCGCGCAACGCGGGGTAACTTTCGAGAACACCAGCACGACCGAGCCGCTCGTGGTGCTGCGCTACTTTGGCCCGGAGGTGAATCCCGGCGCGCCCGAGCTCGGCGCATATCGGCGGAATGCGTTTTGATTCACGCGGCCATTCCTTCTAAGCGTCATCGCTGATGCGCGAATACCACGACCTGCTCCGGCTTGTCCTCGACCGCGGGCATTTCAAAAGCGACCGCACTGGCACGGGGACGTATTCGGTTTTTGGCGCGCAGGCGCGGTTCGATCTCACGCGCGGCTTTCCGCTGCTGACCACCAAGAAGCTCCACCTGCGCTCGATCATCCACGAGCTGCTCTGGTTTTTGAAAGGCGACACGAACGTGCGCTATCTGCGCGAGAACGGCGTCACCATCTGGGATGAATGGGCCGACCCGCAGACGGGCGATCTCGGCCGTGTCTATGGCGCGCAGTGGTGCGATTGGCGCACGGCGGACGGGCGCTCGATCCACCAGATCGACGACGTGATCGCGCAAATCCAGAAGAACCCAGATAGCCGCCGGCTGATCGTGAGCGCGTGGAATCCCGGCGAAATCGCCGGGATGGCGCTGCCGCCCTGCCACGCGCTGTTTCAGTTTTACGTGAACGACGGGAAGCTGAGCTGCCAGCTCTACCAACGCAGCGCGGACCTGTTTCTCGGCGTCCCTTTCAATATCGCAAGCTATGCGCTGCTCACGATGATGGTCGCGCAAGTCTGCAATTTGCAGGCTTCGGAGTTCATCCACACTTTTGGCGACCTGCATCTTTACGCCAATCACCTAGAGCAAGCTCGTGAGCAATTGGCTCGTGAGTCGCGCGCGCTGCCGGGGATGCGGCTGAATCCTGAGGTGCGCGACATTCACGCCTTTCGCTACGAAGACTTCGAGCTCTCCGGCTACGACCCGCACCCGGCGATCAGGGCGCCCATCGCGATATGAGTGGGTCGTTATTAAACGCAGAGACGCAGAGACGCAGAGGACGCAGAGGACGCAGAGGACGCAGAACAGGTCGTAGGTGCGAAGGGCACGCAAGACTGAGAAGTGACAGCAGCCGCTCAGGTTTTGGAATTGCGGTTGGGCCTCGCCCCTGGGGACGAGTCGCGAAGCGACGGTCAGAGAATAGCCCAGCACTTCAGTGCTGGGTTGTGGGCGCGAGCCGCGGCGAGTCGCGAAGCGACGGAAGAATGCTCACGAGCGGTCCGGCTTTCGTCGCTCCGCGACTCACCCTAGTCCGAATCGGAAACCCAGCGCTGAAGCGCTGGGCTATTCTCTGGCCGTCGCTTCGCGACTGCTGCGGAGAGGCGCGATGAAAGCGATCGCGGCCATGTCGCTGAACCGCGTGATCGGCAGCGCGGGCAAGATCCCATGGCGCATCCCGGAGGACTTTCGCTGGTTCAAGCAATGCACGGGCGGGCAGGTGGTGGTGATGGGCCGCAAGACTTTCGAGTCGTTAGGAAAGCCGCTGCCGAATCGCACGAATGTCGTGCTCACGCGCGGTGCGGCGATTCCCGGTGTGGAAACCATCAGCAATCTTGCAGCCTTGAATCCATCGGCCTTTGCACCGCGCGAGGTGTGGGTGATCGGCGGTGCGGAAATCTACGCGCTCCTCCTCCCGCGCTGCTCGGACCTGTATCTCTCCGTGGTGCAGCGCGAGGTGGACGGCGACGCGTTCTTCCCCGAGTTTGAAAGCGACTTTGCGCTCGTGGATGTCGTGCTGCGGCACCCAGAATTTGAAGTGCGCCACTTTCGCAACCGATCCATCACCTCATGAAAATCACTGCCTTGCTGCTCGGCCTCGTCTTCGGTCCGCTCGCCGCTGAGTCGCACGTGAGCTTGGGTGAGCCTGCGGTGCAAGCGTCCGCCGCGCGCAATCCCGTGCTGCTCGTGCATGGACTCGGCGATGACGCGCGCACGCTCGGCCTGCTGGAGCGACATCTGCGGCGTGAAGGTTGGGAGGTGCATTCCCTCGATCTCAGACCGAGTTGGGGCCAGGTCGGGCTGGAGGTTTTGGCGAGGCAAGTCGCCGCCTTTGCCGATCGCAACTTCGGCCCGGAGCGGCGCTTCGATCTCGTGGGCTACAGCATGGGCGGGCTGGTGAGCCGCTTCTACCTGCAGCGGCTCGGCGGTGCGGAGCGCGTGCAGCGTTTCGTTACCGTCTCCACGCCGCACCACGGCTCGCGCCTGGCGCACCTTTTGGGCAACCCCGGCATCCGCCAGATGCGCCCCGGCAGCGCTTTTCTCCGCGACCTGCAGGGTGATGAGGGCGAGCTGTGGAAGCGAGTGCAGTTCACCTCCTTCTGGACTCCGCTGGATACAATCGTGGTGCCCGCGCGCTCTTGCGTCGTGCCTGGCGAGCACAACGAACGCATCTGGTGCCTCGCCCATCCGCTCATGGTCTGGGAGCCGCGCTGCATCCGGGCGGTGACTGGTGCATTGGCGGCGCCGGCAGCGAGCTGAGGGAGAGCCGCAGAAGCTCGGTTGCATTTGCCACATCTTCTGACGAGCGAAGCCAGAAGCTGATCCAGCCGGAGCGCGGGAAAACGTGGTGCGGCTCAGCGCGCCCTTCACGCACAAGCGCCTGCGCTTGTTCCAATGGAAAGCGGCAATCGAGCAGCCCATTGCCGTGCAGGTGCGCGAGCTCTCTGCTGCCCGCAGCAAACCCGATTCCGCCAAGGCGATGCACGCGGAGCGTCACGCCGGGCAGCGTGCGCGCGGCGGTTTCCACCCTTTCCATCGCAGCCAGCCGCTCGCGGTGGAAGAGTGCGGTCCATGCTAGCAGCGCCGCGTCGAAGAGTTGCGGCGCTCCGGGAATGCGCGCCAGCCATCGCACGCGCCGCACCACACAGCGGAACAGTCTATCCACCGGCTTCGGCCAGTCGGCGCACGTGCTCCATGACTCGCAGATGCACAGCCCGCGTCATGTCGCGCATCCAGAGATCGAAATACCACCGCGGCCGCACGTGCAGCGTATACCAGCTCGATCCGATGAGCGTCGTGGTGCCGTTGCCATTGTCGCGCAGCAGGAATCGCCCGCGGTGCAGCGTGAGGTGTCCGTAGGCTTCCGGGTCGGAAGGCTGTTCCGTCACGTCGAAGGTCAGCCGTTCATTTGGCACCAGCTCGGCCACGCGCTCTTTGACGACGATGCCGTGGCTGAAGATGCACTGCCGGTCTGCGCCCACGAAGTTTCCGCCGTTGGTGGTTTGCATCGGCGCGGGAAGGCCGATGCGGAAAAGCCAATAGCTCGGCGGCTCGGGAATTTCGGGAAACGCGAGCACACAAGGCCAGACCTTGGCAGGCGGAGCTCGGATCAGGATTTCGTCCGTCACTACGGCGGTTCTATCCGAGCGAAGGTGCGCTTCGCCAATGGTGAGGAGCGCTACGAGCGGCAGGATGCTGAGGCGCAGATCGTCGGAGTCCGCACGGAACCAGATGCGGCCCGCCGCAACCCCCGCGAGGATGATGGCATACAGCAGCGGCGAGACGATCACAAGGCAGATGGCACCTTCGCGCAAGATGACCGCCGCTCCCACGAGTGCGACCAGCGTTGTGAAAAGCGATTGCAGCGCCATTTGCCCAATCCGCAGCCGCAACGAGCGCCAGCAGAGGGCTGCGACAAGGCCGATCGCGAACGGAATCAGGAATAAGCTCGGGATGACGATGAGCTTCTCCGTGGTGTCTTGCAGAATGTCGCCAAGCCACTTCACGAGCAGCGTCAGCCCGCCGCCTATCACACAGCCCGCAAGCATCCCCCGCAGCAGCAGCCAAGCGCGATTCGGACCACCGCTTGGGAGTTGCGGAGAGGAGTCTAACATTTGCATAGCTCGTTAGCTCACCTGCGGCAGCAGCATCCCTAGCAAGTCGCTGATTTTTACGCGCTCCTGCCGGCCGTCGTCGCGGTGGCGCAGGGTGACCGTCTCGCGCAGTTCGTCGCCTTTTTCGCCGAGCGTCTCGAAGTCGATCGTGAGGCCGAAGGGCGTGCCGGCTTCGTCCTGGCGGGCGTAGCGTTTGCCGATGGAGCCGCCTTCGTCGTAGAAGCAGACCAGGTGGCGGCGGAGCAACTCGAAGACTTCGCGCGCTTTGGCGACGAGGTCCGGCTTGTTTTTCAGCAGCGGGAAAATGCCGACCTTTGTGGGCGCGATGCGAGGGTGAAAGCGCAGGATGGTGAGCACTTCCTTGTTTCCCTTTGCATCGGTTTTCTCCACTTCGTCGAAAGCATTCGCGAGGATGGCGAGCGCGAGGCGGTCGAGGCCTGCGGAAGGCTCGATGACGTGCGGCACGTAGAAGCCTTTGAAAAGCCGCTCGCACCACGTCTGCACGGCTTCTTCGCTGAGGCCGTTCGCCTTCGCCCGGTGCTCAGCTTTCTTACGCTCGACCAGCGCGGTGCGCTGCTCATCAGTCCATTTGGCGAAGGCCACTTTCACCTCCTCGTCGAAGACGTCCTGCGGTTTGCCGCTCGCGTTTTGGTGCGCGGTCAGGTCGAAGTCGCCGCGCGCGGCGACGCCTTCAAGTTCGTCGGTGCCGAAAGGAAACTTGAATAAGATATCGACTGTGGCGCGGGCGTAGTGGGCGAGCTCTTCGGGCGTCTGCCAGTGGTAGTCCAGCACGTCCGCACCGAGGCCGATGCTGGCGTAGTAAGCCGTGCGTTGCGCGACCCAGTAGCGATGCCACAAGTCCCAGCCCCAGTTCGGTTGCGGAGTAGAAAGATCCGCCCCTTCGCTCCACTGCGCCACGCTGCCGCAGACGGCCTCCGTCGCCTCATCGGGCCGGATGAAGAACTCCAGCTCCATCTGCTCAAACTCGCGCGAGCGGAAGGTGAAATTGCGCGGGGTGATCTCGTTGCGGAACGCCTTGCCGATCTGACAAATCCCGAAGGGCACCTTCACCCGCGAGCTATCCACGACGTTCTTGAATTGCACGAAGATCGCCTGCGCAGTTTCCGGGCGGAGATAGCAGATGTTATCGTCCGAAATCAGCGGGCCGTAGTGGCTCTGAAACATCAGGTTGAACGGGCGCGGCTCCGTCTTTTCGCCGTGGCAAGTGGCGACCATCTTGCTCGGCTTCTGCGGGCACGGGATCCCGTCAATGTGGTCTGCGCGAAAGCGGCCTTTGCACGTTTTGCAATCGACCATCTGGTCCGCAAAAGTGTCCACATGCCCCGACGCCTTCCAGATCGCCGGGTGCATGATGATCGTCGCATCCAGGCCGACGACATCTTCCCGGTCGCGGGTCATCGCGCGCCACCAGGTGTCGCGCAGGTTGCGCTTCAGCTCGGCGCCGAGCGGGCCGTAGTCCCAGAAGCCGTTGATGCCGCCGTAAATCTCGCTGGATTGGAAGATGAAGCCTTTGCGTTTGCACAGGGAGACGATCTTTTCCATGCGGGTGGCGGTCGGCGCGGGCTGGCTCATAAAGGCGGGGAAGATGCGGAGATGGGCGCAGGGGTGGCAAGGCGGAAGGACCGGGGAGGAAGAGTGGCGAACGTCCAACGTCCAACGTCCAACGCTCAACGCTCAACGCTCAACGCTCGCGTTGCACCGCAGCTTCTTTGGACGTTGGACGTTGGACGTTCGACGTTCAGCCCGCCGCAGGCGCCTCCCGCTTCCTCCGCGCTCCGAACTAAACCGTCGCGCCTCTCTCCCGCCCGTGTATTTTCCACTCCGCCCATGATCCGCTACGACTCCTTCCGCCCGGGCTCCGCCGAGCTGCCGACGATGCGCCGCTGGCTCTTTGTCGCGCTGGTCGTCTCACTCGCGCTGCACGGCGCGTTCTTTGTGTTCGCGCATTGGAAGCGGCTGGAAAACTTCGCCGCGCCGGTCGAGCAGCTCGCGCCGCCGATGCGGCTGATGAAGCGCGTGACCCTCCCGCAGGTGCCGGAGCAGCAGGAAACCGAGCGCATCAAGCTCCAGGAAAAGCCCGCGCCGGTGAAGAACATCGCGCTGCCGAAAGACAAGCCGGTGGTGGAGGAAATGCGCATCGCGCCGCAGCCGGTGGATCTGGAAAAGCAGGTGCTTGCGGACAAGCCAACGGCAGTCGCGGCGGGCTGGGATCAGCTCGCAAAAGCGGCGGAAGCAGCATCGCGCGGCGACCTGGAGCGCGACCTCGGCTCGGCCGCGGCGCTCGCGCTGAAGACTGCGCCGCCGGTTTCGAGAAATCAGCGTGTGCTGACCCTGCCGCCGGGCCGCCTGGATGGCGACGGCGTCGGCGGGAGCGCTGGCATCCCGGGCCTGAAATCGCTCGATGAAGCGCTCGCCGCGACAGGGCCGATCTCGACGGGCAGCGCAAACATCGGGATTCAGGGCGGTGCGCTTTTTGAATACAACTCGCACGACCTGCGCCCGGCCGCCGTGGAGCAGCTCCGCAAGCTCGGCGCACTGATCGAGCGCAATCCGACGGCGACATTTGTGATCGAGGGCCACACCGATTCGCTGGGTGGACCGGAATACAATCAACAGCTCAGCCAGCGCCGCGCGGAGTCGGTGAAAATCTGGCTGGTGGAAATTCTGGGCCTTGCGCCCGAGCGCATCCAGACCCGCGGTTTGGGTAACACAAAGCCGATCGTTTCCGCCGACAAATCGAAGGAAGAGCAGGCGCCAAATCGGCGGGTGGAAATCGTGGTGAAGACCGCCCGCAGATCGTGAGTGTGGGGAAGGAGGACGAGGGCTTGCCGCCAGCGCAGCCGTCCGGAGATGCGGCGCCGGCGGTGCCTGAGGAATTGGTGCGCTTCGTTCAGGTTCTCGCGGAGGACGACGATCTTCGCGCGTGGTTTGAAAGCTTTGACGCTGTGCCTGATCCGGTGCGCCAGCGGGAGTTCCATGAGCTCGCCGCGCGCATGCAGGCGGCGGGTGAAGACGGCGAACTGGTCCGCGCGACGGTGCTGCTCGGGCACCCCGGAGTTTATCGCGGGGTGCGGTGCGCGCTGGCCGAGCGGACATGATCCATTCGCCCTCGGATATCGCTGGCCGCGATGTCGCGGAGCATTACGACGAACTGGATCATTTCTACCGCGAGGTGTGGGGCGAGCACGTGCATCACGGCCTCTGGATCAGCGGCCCGGAACCCCGCGAGCAGGCGCTGCGGCAGCTCGTGGAAAAGGTGGCGCGCGAGGCGCGCGTGGAGCAGGGGAGCCGCGTCTGCGACATCGGCTGCGGCTACGGCGCGACCGCGCGGCAGCTCGCACAGGAGCACGGAGCGCGCGTGACGGCGATCACGATTTCGCCAGCCCAGCACGCCTTTGCGCAAGCGCGGGAAGGAGCTGCGCAGAACGTGGCATACGTGCTCGGCGATTGGCTGCAAAGCGGGCTGCCGGACGCGGCGTTCGACTCCGCCATCGCGATCGAAAGCTCCGAGCACATGCCGGACAAAGCGCGGTTTTTCGCGCAAGCGCACCGCGTGCTGCGGCCCGGCGGACGGCTCGTGGTCTGCGCCTGGCTCGCACGCGAGCACCCGACACGCTTGCAGCGCCAGTCCTTGCTGGAGCCGATCTGCCGCGACGGCCGCATGCCGCATCTCGGCACGGAATCCGATTACCGGCAGCTTGCGGAAAGCGCTGGGTTTTGCGTCGAGTGTTTCGACGACATCACGCACGGGGTCGCGCGCACCTGGCCGGGGATCGCCGTCGTTTTTCTGCGCAAGCTCGCGCGCGCGCCGCGCTTCCTCCGCTTCGTGCTCGGTCGCCACGCGCGCAACCGGGTCTTTGCGCTCACGGCCTTCCGCATCTGGCTCGCGTATCGCACCGGCGCGATGCGGTATGGGGTGTTCACGTTCCGGCGCTCTGAGGAGGCGCCTTTGTCCTTTTCTTCATCTTCATTTTCCCAAACCCGGGAGGAAGAAGATGAGGATAAAGAAAAGGACGAAGAGGTGAGGCGCGAATATCGGCTTTGCTTCCCCCCGGCCTTTCTCTAACCAGCAACGCTCCCTGTGAAAAAGCTGATCATCCAGATGCCGTGCTTCAACGAGGAGGGCACGCTCGCCATCGCGCTGGCCGCCCTCCCGCGCGAGGTGCTAGGGGTGGACAAGGTGGAGTGGCTCATCATCAACGACGGCTCCTCCGACCGCACGATGGAGGTGGCGAAAGCGAGCGGCGTCGATCACATCGTGGATCTCGGCTATCACCAAGGGCTCGCGCGCGGCTTCATGGCGGGGCTGGATGCGTGCCTGCGCCACGGCGCGGACATCATCGTCAACACCGACGCCGACAACCAATACAACGCCGACGACATTCCGAAGCTCATCGCCCCGATCGTGCGGGGCGAAGCGGCGATCGTGGTCGGCGCGCGGTCGATCGATGAGATCGAGCATTTTTCGCCGCTGAAGAAATCGCTGCAAACGCTCGGAAGCTGGGTCGTGCGTTTTGCGAGTGGCACCCGGATCGCCGACGCGCCGAGCGGCTTTCGCGCGATGAGCCGCTCGGCCGCGATGCAGTTGAACGTCTTCTCCCAATACACCTACACGCTGGAAACGATCATCCAGGCGGGGCAGAAGAACATGGCGATCGTGAGTGTGCCGATCCGCACGAATGGCTTTCTGCGCCCGTCGCGGCTGATGAAGTCGATGCGCTCCTACATCCAGCGCTCGATCTTCACCATCGTCCGCATCTTCATCACCTACCGGCCGCTGAGGTTCTTCACGTGGCTGGGCGCGTTTCCGTTTCTGCTCGGCTTCGTGCTCGGGCTGCGCTGGATCTGGCTTTTCGAGTATGGCGACGACCCGAGCCGGGCGCGCGTCCCGAGCCTCATCCTGGCGGCGATCCTGATCCTGATCGGAGTGCAGCTTTGGATCTTCGGAGTGGTGGCGGATGTGATCGCGGTGAACCGCAAGCTGCTGGAGGATATTCAGTTGCGGATCAAGCGGGTGGAATATCGGTGAGCAATCTTCGTCCCCTTCTTTATCTTCATCTTTTACCTTCAGCATGTTCTCCCATGAAAAGCTGATTGCCTATCAACGAGCTATCGAGTTCGTCGCCTGGACGCAGCCGCTGATCGAGTCACTCCCGCGCTCCGCTGTTCGAGAGCAACTCGACCGCGCTTCGACGAGCATCCCGCTGAATCTTGCGGAGGGAAATGTTAAGTTCTCCACGGCGGACCGGGCGAGATTTCTGCAAATTGCGCAAGGTTCAACGATGGAATGTGCGGCTTGTATCGATGTGATGATCGCACGTCGTTTCAAGGTGCCGGGTGAAATCGCACGGGGGAAAGAGTTCTTAGAGGAGATTGCCAGGCTGGTGGCTGGCCTGCTCAACCGTCTGGGCTACCGGTTTGATGAGGGAAGTGCTCGGGTGCGAGAAGATGGTGCGGGCTGGGAATAACCTGCGGAAAAGGATGATGATGAAGAAAGAGACGAAGATAACGGCATGAACCGCGACCTTTTCGCCCGCGAGGCGCTCGCGCAGATCCCCAAGATCCTGACCCTCCAGGATCGCAACGCACACTCGCCGACCTACGGCTGTTTCGACCGTAATTTCTGGCACTACAAGATCATCGATTTCCCCGCCGGGATGGCGGCGGAATTCGTCTGGCCGCTCGCGCTCGCCTGCACGCTGGAGATCGAGGGGAACGCCTATTTTCAGCAGCCTGCGATCAAGGAATGGGTCGAAGCGGGAATCCTCTACGCCGCCCGCAGCGCGCATCCCGATGGCTCTTGCGACGACTATTTCCCTTTTGAAAAAGCGGCGGGCGCGGCGGCTTTTGCGCTGCTTGCCGGGCTGGAAAGCTACGTGCTGCTGAGGCTGCAAAATCAGGCGATCCTCGACTTTTTCGGCAAGCGCGCGGACTGGCTGGCAGGGCATCACGAGAGCGGCCGGCTGACGAATCATCAGGCGCTCATCGTCCTTTGCCTGGAGCGCGCGGGAAAGCTGCTCGGGACCGCGCGCTGGGACGACTTCAAGCGCAAGCGGCTGCGCAAAGTGATGGAGTGGCAGAACGAAGAGGGCTGGTTTCAGGAATACGAAGGCGCCGACCCCGGCTACCACACGCTGACGGTCGGTCTGCTCGCGCAGATCCACGAGATTTCACCCTCGCCCGAGCTGAAGACCGCGCTGGAAAAGGCGATCCGCTTCGCCGCGCATTTCGTCCACCCGGACGGCTCCTTCGGCGGCGAATACACGAGCCGCAACACCTACAACTTCTTTCCGCACGGCTTTGAAATCGCCGGGAAGTGGATGCCGGAAGCGCTCGCGATCAACGATCAGTTTCTCGCCGGGCTCGCGAATGGCCTCGCGCCTTGCTACGCGGACGACCACATCATCGGGCACCACGCCTGGAGCTATCTGCTCGCTTCCCGGCACTTCGTCTCCGCACGCCCTGAGCCGCAGCCGCGCGCGCAAGGCCGCCAGTATTTCCGCAACGCCGGCATCGTGATCGAGCGCCGCGACGGGGCAGAGCTTTACCTGGCGCTGAACAAAGGCGGCGTCTTCAAGTTCTTCCGCGACGGCAGGCTAGTCTGCTCCGACACGCAGCTTTCCGCGCTCGTGGAGGATGCGGGCAGGCAGCGCAATGCCGTGGCACACCTCGTCGGGAAATACGAAGTCGCCTTCGATCAGGACAGCATCACCGTCAACGGCTCGCTCGGTTGGGCGAAGACAAAGGGGATGACGACCTTCAACCTCGTCGTCTTGCGCGCGCTGATGTTCAGCGTCGGCCGCTTCTATCCCGACCTCATCCGCAAGCTTTTGCAGCGCCTGCTGATCACCGGGAAAAAGCCCGCACCGCTGAGCTTCTCCCGCCGCATCGCGTGGGCCGGCGCGAAGCTCCACGTCGTCGATGAGCTTCGCACTTCCTCGTGGAAGCCGGTTCGGGCAGTCGGCCTCGGCGCTTCCCAGACCTCGATCTACGTTGTCATGAGCCGCACTTTTCAAGCGGGCCAGATGCAGCCCTGGTTCGATCTTTCGGAGAAAGCACGCGCGCTCCCCGAGGGCGATCCGCTGCGGCTGGAGCGGGAGCTGTAATCTCTGCACGCAAGCTTCAAGGAGCGGCGGCACTCCTTGGCTTGCCCCACCGCCGCGCGCCAGCCGCTACTTCGTCATCACGCGCGGCGCTTCGGCAGGGCGCTTTGGCTCTGCCTCCTTGGCGCTCGCCACGCGGCCGCCATTCTGCCGCCCCTGCTGCACGAAATCGTTGTTGTCGCCATACATCGACCACGGCCCGCGCGCCACGTCGCGGAACTCCACAAACCGCCAGTCGAGCGTCGCGATCGAGCCGATCCCGAGATAATCCCGCACCGAAGGCGACACATCGAGCCCCGCACCTTTGTTCAAGTTCGGCTTCGGCCGCTCGTTGCCGAAAACGTATTGCCAGTGGTCCGTGCGAAACGGCCCGCAGTCGCCCCATTGCGCAAAGCACTTCCGGCCGTTGGCGGGATTGCGGATCTCCAGCCAGCGATCGTGGCAGATCGATTCTCCCTCTTTCTTCCACTCCTTTTTGAACCACGGAATCACCATCCGCACTTCCGGCTTCGTGGTGCCGCGCGTCACGTCGTTGTAGGGGAGCGCGACGTAAAAGGGGTTCTGCTGCGGGATGAACTTTGCCGGGCGGTAATCCTTGCCGTTGGCGATCCGGTTGCTCGTGCTTGGATCATCGTAACCGCCAAAGGAGGTCGCCCAGTTCGCATCCCACGAGGACGAGCGGTTATGCACCGGGTTATTCTGCGACGCCGATTCGCCTGCCCAAAAGACCGTCGCGACGATCTCCTTTTTCCATGGGTAATCGCCGCCGAACCCCAGCGGGCGCGAACTTGTCGGCACGAGCACCTTTGGCTCTAGATTGAGCAGCGCGCTTTCGCGCAGCTTCATGGCGTATTTCGTAAAATCCGGGCTGCTCTGATACGGGCTCGCGGCGGATGCCACGCTGCTCCCGGCAGTGAGAAGAGCGATTCCGAACATGGCGGACAGAAGGGCGGCTGCTTTCATGGTTTGGAACGGGAAGGGCTATAAGCGACGGGTGTGGAGGCAGCAAGGGCATTCCCGGCGGTGTCCGGCGCGGGCAGGGCGGGCGGATCGGGGTCGTTCCTTGCGGCGTGCAGGCGAAACTCTCGAGCCCCTCACACACCGACGACTGCCACCACCATCATCCGCCGATGCGAGGCGCAGCGGTGCTCGAAGAGGAAGATGCTCTGCCACGTGGCGAGGGTGAGGGCCGCGCGGGCGATGGGGGATGCTTTCGCTGGTGCGGGTGAGGACCATCCGGGCATGGCAGGTGTATGATGTCGTCGAGTGAAACACCCTTCCGAAGGGAAGATGCAGGGCGATCCGCTTGGGCGTCGTCCCTCAGCGGGAAGCGTTTTCGACTCGCTTGAGTGCTAGTCACAGCAACTACGATTGTGGGCCGGTGTGGTGCCCACTATCTGCGCATATCAAGCGGACGGACCTGTCTCACTGGCAGTGCGCACGATATGCGCGTAATCGGCGCGATCCGCGTCCGGTAGGTCGCCTTCCGTGATCAAACTCGCGGCGAACAGAATGGTGTTTTTCACTCGCACCCTCCCCTTGCCGGATGCTTGGAAAAACTGGCCGGCAAAATCAATCGGTGCAGCCGCTCGGAAGACGCGGTCGAGTTCAGCAAGCAAATTCTCTGGCGCTGTCCGCTGCGCCACATAGCGGAAAACGTCGAAAAGTGCCTGCACTCCGATTGTCTTTCGAATGTAAGATCGTTCGGACGCACGCGCCCAAAGCTGACCCTTCACGAGCTCCAAAAAGGCTAAAATTGAATCCCAAAGCTGCTCATCCTGACCTTGCAAATAAAGGTCGCGCAGCGGCGCGCTATCCTGCGCAAGCAGCGCGCGTTTGCGGTTG
Organism: uncultured Chthoniobacteraceae bacterium; assembly: GCA_964235505.1. Taxonomy (GTDB): domain Bacteria; phylum Verrucomicrobiota; class Verrucomicrobiia; order Chthoniobacterales; family Chthoniobacteraceae; genus CAXSDZ01. Next base: position 20,539 of record CAXSDZ010000001.1, on the reverse strand, counting down.
TTTGCGGTTGTTTGCTTCGCGCGCGTGCAGTTTGTCGCGGTCATCCTTCGGTCGCGACGAGATCAACGTGAGTATGCCTTCGACCACGCACGCCGTTGAAATCATCCACGCGCCTGTCTCGTTTCATGGAAAAACCAAGTCTGCTTCCAGCGGAGCGATCTTGATATGTCCATGGAGCGGTGAAGCTGGATTCACGTTAAGGCGGCGCGTAAAGAACACAGCCAACTTATCGGGCACCCAAGCCTCCGGTTTTTCGTCGTCGAGATTATAACCGAACTGCTCGTAGGCGAGGCTCTTGTCCACCTTCCGCTGGTTCATGTTGATCGTTGCGAACAGATAGGCTTGATAAGCCTGCGGCAGGTCCATGTAGACCGAGCAAAGCAGCTCCATGTCGCGGCGCTCCTCCCTGCAGTGATCAAAGCCGAGCAGGCGATGTTGTCCGTCGATCACACTCGCCATTCGTGCGTCTGAGGGGATCACCAGATAGTCCCCGCATGTGGCCGATTCGATCCGCCACCGGCTCTCCGGATTCTCCTGCAATGCGCCGTTGTCGTTGTAGTTCGCAGAGAGGATTACGCTGTTCGGGAAGGCAGATTCAACCGTGTTAATGTATTCGGCGATCTTCTTCGCCCGCGGGCCAGAGGCTTCTCGTTGGTTGCCGAGAAGCTTGTAAAGAAACGACTGCCGATCGACCGAAGCGATGCGAGTCGGGTCGAGATAGACAACTTGGCGAAATAACCGGGCGGGTAGGGCGACAGCGTAAAACTCACCCATTGGTTGGGTGACTTTGACGGCTTGAAGTCGCAATGGAAACCCGATCATGGCGTGTTTAGATTTCCCCCCAAAGTTACCTGCGGATTTGCTGCCACATCGAAAGAGGGATTGTTGATGTTCACAATTACCCATTCGGTCAATGCCATCACGGACGCACCGATTGCCACACCAAGCATTAGCGGCACTTGCAGGACCAGCGCGGTCGCGCTCGCCACGACTGCTACGGCCATCCAGACCAGAAGGAAGAGCGCGCGCGTGGAATTATATCCGGAACTCGCCATCAGTAGAAAGTCTGCAAAGGACATCACTGCGACGGAAATAGAAAACGTTCCGAGGTTGCCGAGGAACGCGTAAATCGTCTGAGGGGGCGGTGTTCGCCAATATTGCACGAGCGAAATCCAAACGCCCAGACCGCCGATTAGCACGATCAGCAGAAGATAGAGTCCAAGGCGGACGAGTTTCATTACAGCGTAGACGAGGAAGGAAACTTACCTTCCGCTTGGGCGCGCTTTCCCTCTCGGAAAAGTCGGTGCACCGCACTGCATTGGCTCTCGAACAACTCACGATCCGCTTCGAGCATCGCCCACGCCTCGCGAGCTCCGCGCCTCAACTCTGCCTCGCTCTGCCAGTCCAGAGTGCTGTGGAAAACGTGATCGCGCATGATGTTTCGATCAACGCCGCATCGCTCGTGGAGCAACGCAGCTCTGCTATGACTAGCTGCTGGCGATACGCGAGGTGCATTAGGACGCGGCCGTTGAGTGCGGTGGTTGCTAGCAGCGAATGCGTTCCGCTGGACGGCCGGGGAGCTTCACGAAGGCTAGGCCGGGCGGGAGATAAGTGTCGCCGAATTCCTGCGACTGCACTTTCCGCTCGAACGGCCCTTCCAAAGAGCGCAGACCCTTTTGCGCCTGGCCGCAGGCGAAGGCTACTACGGTGCCGATCTGGCCGAGGAAGTCGTCCTTTTCGCCCTCGAAATCGCTCGGGTCTTGCGAGAGCAGCATCACCACGCTGCCTTTCGAGCGGCTGGCGCGGATGAGATCGACGAGCGATTCCGAGCGGCGCTCCTGCAGGACTTTGCGCGCTTCATCCACCACGAGCAGATGCCGCAGCGTGCGGAAGCCGCCCGGCACGGGCGAATCTGGTTGGTCGAGCAGGAAGCCGCTCGCGGCGTCCAGCAGCATGAGCGTGGCGAGGCGCTTCAGTTCCTCGGGCAGCCCCTTGAAACTGATGACCCACGACTGGCTGAAAAACTGCGCCGCCGGCATGCTCGGCGCGAAGCACGGCAGCCCGGTCAACTCGTTCAGCCGGCTCACGATGCTGTCCGGGCCTTTGCCAGCAGCCACGAGGTGGCGCTCATACACATCGCGGATCGCTTCGAGGCTGTGGTCAGTGCCGTCAGCGATCACTTCCTGGATGGCGGTGCGCAGCAGGTCTTTTTGCAAATCGCCGGGCGACTTGCAGCAGAGCGCGATGGTGTCGCGCAGCCGCATCGCGGCGTTAGCGATGCTCACGCTGCCCTCGGTTGACGAAGGGAGAAAGTCGAGCGCCACCGCCTCGCGCCCTGACTTCCCACAGCGCTTCCAGCTGCCGACTTTGCGTAGCTCCCCTTGTCATTCTTTCACCGACACCCCTGCCTATGCACCCGTCGGGTTAAGCCGCGGAGAAGCGAAGCCGACACATCTGTCTCACGAGCGCACTGCGAACGGGCGAGATTCCTTCAAACTGTCAATCTGCGGAACGTGCCATGCGCATTCAACATGACGTTCACGTTTCAGTTCTTTGATTACAGGCTCTGCATGCGACGGGGTCATGCCGTTGGAAATACAGAACTGATAAATGGCTGCTTCGCTGCCGAGTCGCTTTGAAAGAATAGCCGCGCGTAAATCGGACTCAAAGGCTGTTACTTTAGTCGGACGCTCATTGAAGAGGGTCGGTTGCTCTACAGATAGGCCTTCGCGGTCGATGTCAAAGTTCGCCTCGCCGGTCAACTGATCCTTCTTCCATGCCACCCGCAGAAATTTCTCCATTCCAAGCGGATGCCCTGAACCAAAGACAAGGCCGTAAACATTCGCACCCTTCTTTATTGAGAAGGGCGCGAGGTGGTAAGTCGTGCCAGCCGGAATCAAGCGCCGAAAGTGATCCACTACGGCGCGGTGAGCGCCGTGCGAATCCTCAGGCTTACCAAGATCAAGGTATTTACGGATGGATGGGTGGTTTCCTAACCGCGTGAAGATCGCGGAGGAAATGAAGAAGAGAAAATCTGTGCAAGGGCAGCCCAACAGAAGCCGAAAAACTTCTTCTGAAACGTCTTTGATTCCGTATTGATCAAGGAATACGAGGCACGCTGTATCCGGCGATTGGAGTAGCAGCTTTGCGCTGGCGAACGCCTCTGAAAAATCACCTGCGTTAACCGAATACCCAATCGGCAGATTTCCGAGCTTTCGGCTCTCGATCTCGGCTTTGAGAATCTCGATCTTCTTGGGTTTCTCGTCGGAGAAATGGACCGTCGTTTTTACGTCCGACCGAGCAAGCCAACCACGTTGCTTTTCCAGTTCTTCAAGGATTCTGATGGGGCTGCCTGGCACGCCGTTGGAATCTGCTCCCGAACCGCAGAAGAAATCGAACAGATGCACCTCTCGCCAAATGATCTTCTCGCGAGCTAGAAACACTGGAAGCCACTCGCGGACGTAAAGTTGGAAAACTTCCAGCTTGGTTTTTGTCCCTTCGTCGAAGGGCTTCTCATTTATGTCCTGCCTCGGCATCAGGCGTTATGCGGCTATCGGACTGATTGTGAGACGCCTACGTGCGTCGCGTTCGCGCATGGTCGGCACCTGTTGTTCAGGAATCATTGGTATCTCATCGTAGGTGCGACCGTGCAGAGTTCGACCGGTGAGGCTTTTACGGACACCGCCCCATTGCTTGAAGAAGAATGGAACCCTCGCGGCTGAGCATTGCCGATGAATGTTTTCGACCCACTCGACTTCCATCGGTCGCGCGCGCGGGCCGCTTTCTCCGCCAACGATTATCCAGTCTAGGCCAGCAAGATTGAATCGGCCCAAATCCTCCAGCAATGGTTCGATTGAGAGAAATTTCACCGCCGCGCCAGATTTGCGTAACATATCAATCCGCGGCAACCCGTGTTTTCGATTTTCGACACTCACGCCCCACCAAATGTGCGATGCCTTAGCAGCCTTTCGGAGCTTTCCGGATAATAGGCGCTGAAGCCGATCCGGCCGTTTAGTGAGAACTTGGAAAACATGCCAATCCGCCTGTAACATCACCGCAGCAACTGTCTCAATGTAGTCGTCAGGAACGGAATCGTGAAAAAGATCGCTCATGGAGTTCACGAAGATCCGTCGGGCGGTGGCCCACTGAAACGGCTGACTGAGTTTTTCTGGGACGAGCCGGAGGTCGAACCCGAACTCGAAAGCGTGACCCGGCACTCCACGAAACCGTTCCGCTAAT
>CAXSDZ010000001.1:597-16290 GCA_964235505.1 uncultured Chthoniobacteraceae bacterium | reverse complement strand
GCAAATGTTTCCGCGTAACAGTTTTTGCAGCCGGGGCTAACCTTGCTACATCCCCGAACCGGGTTCCACGTAGCGTCCGTCCACTCGATTTTGGAATTATCGCTCATGTTCGTGTGAACACTAGGTTTCGGCTTTGTCTTAAGCAATGCAGGAATTGCCAAAGAAACCGAAGCGCATTCGATGAAGCTTCAACATTTCGTGGGCGGGTCGCAGACGTGCAGCGGGATCGAATTGAAGGTGGCGACCGGCGAAGGTGGCGAGGCAATAGGACTCGGGGCCGTGCTCGGTGAAGGCGCGTGTTCACGACGACGCGCAGGTTTTCATCTGCGCTCCAGAGGCCGGCATCGAGGCCCAGTGGGCGTTTTTGGAAGGGGCGAGGCCATTGGTGGGATCGTCGTTTTGCGTCGCGGCCAACGCTTCGATATGGGCGGCGTCGACGATGGTGGTGCCGTCGCCGGTGACGCAGCGGTAGCCGGTGAGCGCGCAGGTGTAACGGTAGCCAGAGCAGACGCGGACGGCGAAGCGCGCGGAGCGACCTTTGCGTTTAGCGGCTTCTTCCGCTTGCTCCATCACACGGCTCGCGCCGGGTGCGGCGTCGCCGCCGGATTGCAGCCCGAGGCTCTCGAAAAGGGCGATGCGCTCGCCGGGGTCGAAGTATTTCGAGACGAGCACCATGCGGGCTTTGAGCCGGAAGCCGGGATCGGCGAGCAAGGCGAAGAAATCGGCGTCGAGATCGCAGACGGCGCAGGTCTCTGGCGAGCCCGCGCGGCGCATCTCAGCATCGAGCGGCTCCCAGAAATGCTGCGAGGAGAGGTGGAAGAAGGGGAGGCGCAGATCGAGCCGCGTGGGCCAGCGGTCGGCGACGAGCGCGCCGTAGGAGCGGAAGCGGAGGACGAGCCCCGGCGAGCGGGTGAGGGTGCGGGCGGGCAACTCGCCGCTTTCCGCCATGTCGAGCAGGCAGAGGAGGAGGAGGGGCTTGTGCGGGGCCTTGCCGCGGCGCTCGCCTTTGCCGCTGGCTGGATTGAGGCGGGTGAGCTTTCCGAGCCAGTGCTGTGATTGCTCGTCAGCGCTCATCGCTCACACTTCCGCCAATGCCAGCCGTGAGAAGCTACGCAAATCCACGTCCACCTCGCGACGGGCAGCGGTGGCTTCATCCTGCGCCCACTGCTCGCGGATGAGGCGCACTTCGAGGCCGGTAATCAGCTCCATGTCTGTCTTCGTCTGGATCGCGAGCAATTCATCGAGCAGCAGGCGTCGCGCGGCGAAGGTGAGAAGGCCGAGCCCCGGCTGGCCGTTGCGGCGGGCCTTGCTGAGGTATTCGGGATTTTCCGAGATGGACTTGAGTCGACTGCGAAAGTCGGCGAGCGGCTGGAGGTGGTCGTTTCCGGCGGCGATGAGGGACTCGATGGAGCTGTCTTTTTCCACGACGGTGCAGGTCTAGCAGCCGAAGCGGGCGGAGTTGGTGCCGCAGGAGGGGGCATCGTCATTCGAGACGACGAAGGGGCACTCGCCGCCGAGCGCATTTTTGTAGAGGGTGACGACATCGTGATACGAGCCGCCCCCATGGCGCGCGGGCGCTGAGGAGGGTAATCCAGACGTCCTGGGTCGAGAGGTCTTTGATCGGAGAGAAAACCGAGACGCCTTTGTGTCCGCTGTGGGGGGAGAGCCGGCCAACGGCTTTCTCGGCGTGCCGGGCGATGCTGCCGGAGCGCTGGGCGGACTCGGCGCTGCGGACGCCGAGGAGCAGGGTCGCCTCGCCCGCGTGGCTCACCTGCTCGCGGATGAAGCGCGAGGTGGGGCGGATCTTCATGCGGTCGGTGCACCAGCGGAAGGAGCGGTTCGGCGCCGGGTAGCCGCGGCCGAGGAGGTTCACCCAAAAGGATTCTTCCGGCAGCGGGTGCGTGCGGACGACCTGCATGGGGACGTGGAGCGAGGGGAGATTTTCCTCGATGCGAACGAGCATCTTTTCCACGAAGGAATGGAAGAGCGGCGACTCGACGAGGGTGTCGTTGCAGACGAGGAAGACGGGCCGAGTGCGCTGGTCGGGGGCGATGGAAAGGAGCGTCTCGACGACAAGGTGGGCGAGCAGCGTCGAGTCTTTCCCGCCGGAAAAGCCGATGATCCATGGGCGCGGCCCGGGCTGGAGATACTCGTCGCGGATCTCGCGGCGGATGGCTTTTAGCCGCTCGGGGAGGGTATCGATCTCGGCCATGGATGGCAGAGGGTGGGTGAGCGGTTGAGCGTAGGCAACTTCAACCTCGCTCCGCCATTTACACTCCCACCACACTCACCACCACCGTCCGCCGGTGCGCGGCGCGGCGGTGCTCGAAGAGGAAGATGCCTTGCCACGTGCCCAGCGTCATGCGGCCGGCGGCGATGGGGACGACTTCGCTGGTGCGGGTGAGCACCATGCGGAGGTGGGAGGGCATGTCGTCCGGGCCTTCGGCGGTGTGGACGAAGAAGTCCTGATCCTCGGGCACGAGGCGCTCGAAGAACTCGTGCAGATCGGTGCGCGCCGAGGGATCGGCGTTTTCGTAGATGATCAGCGAGGCCGAGGTGTGCTGGATGAACACGGTCGCGATGCCTGTGGCGATGGCGCTCGCGCGGACGATCCGCGCGACCTCATCCGTGATCTCGGTGGTGCCTTTGCCGCGGGTGGAAACTTGGAAGGACTCGGTGTGGGCGTTCATGGGGCGGGTTTGCTTAATTGCGCTGAGCAGAGGTGCAAAAGCACGGCTTCCTTTCGGCGGCGGTTGGGTCCGGTGCGGCGCATTCGCCCGCTGCGCCCCCGCGATTGGAAAGCCCGCGCACCCCGCCCTACTCGTCCGCGGCGGCGCTTTGCCCGGCGCTGCAGAGGTCGCGGATGGCTTCTTCCAGCAGGGGGAAGTTCACCGGCTTCGTCAGGTGGCGGTTGAAGCCGGCGGCTTGCGAGTTGGCGACGTCGGCTTCCATCCCGTAGCCGCTGAGGGCGATGGCGGGGATGGAGTGCGTGCGCCGGAGCTCGGCGATGAGCTCCAGGCCGGAGCGGTCCGGCAAGCCGACGTCGCTGATGACGATGTCGAAGGTCGCACTGGCGGCGAGCGCGAGCGCTTCGGCGCAGGTGGCGGCGCCCGCCACCGTGTGGCCGCGGCGCGTGAGGAGGCGCGCGAGTGTGCGCAGCGTATCGGCGTGGTCTTCCACGAGCAGGATGCGCCGGGCGGCAGGCGCAGCGGACTCGTCGGACGCTGCGGAAGGAGCGGCGGCGAGGTCCGTCTCCGCTTTTGGCAGCAGCGGCAGGCGCAGCGTGAATTGCGCGCCCTGCCCCTCGCCTGCGCTGGCCGCGCGAATGTCGCCGCCGTGCAGGTCGATGAAGGTCTTGGCAATCGCGAGGCCGAGGCCGAGGCCACCGTGCCGCCCCGGCTGGAGAGCGCCTTGATCAAAGGCGGAAAAGATCATCGGCAGCACGTCCGGGGCGATGCCGAGCCCGGTGTCGGCGATCTCGATGCAGAGCGGGCCGTCCTCACTTTCGAGCCAGGTGCGGAGGGTGATCGTGCCGCCGGGGGGCGTGAACTTGACGGCGTTTTTGAGCAGGTTCCAGAGCACCTGCTGGAGCCGCGCGGTATCGCCGGAGACATTGGCGCGCCCGGCGGCCAGCTCGACACGCAGCGCGTGCCGGCTCTCGGTGACCTCGGGCTCGCAGATGAGGATGACGGCGCGGATGAGCTCATGCACATCCACCTCCGTGCGGCTGAGCTGGAGCTTGCCGCGGATGATGCGGTTGAAATCCAGCAGGTCATCGATGAGCCGCGCCTGGAGCTCGATGTTGCGCCGCATCACGGCCACATCTTCGCGCAGGTGCTCGGGCACCGTGGGGTCGCCGGTCAGCGACGAAAGGATCGCGGTGACGGGATTCAGCGGCGTCCGCAGCTCATGCGAAAGCATGGCGAGGAAGCGGTCTTTCGCTTCGCTCGCGGTTTGCAGGCCGTGGAAAAGGCGCGCTTTTTCGATGCCGACCGCAGCCTGCACGGCGATGGCGGCGACGATCCGCTCGGAGCGCTCCGTGAAACGCTCCGGCTGCGAGTGGCCGAAAACGAGCGCACCGGCCAGCTCGTCGTTTGCCATCAGCACGGGGACAAAGAGGCAGCTCCGCGCGGCGAAGCTCCCCGCCAGCAGCACGGCCCAGTGCGAGCAGGCGCAGTCTGCTGTGCCAGGCTTCAAATCGTCGATGCGGTGGAACTCGTGCGCACGAGCTTCGTCGCCGAAGACGCCGGCCGGATTGTCCAGCGGCAGCCGGTCGAGCGCGGCGCGTTCGCTCCCGGAGATCGCGTGGAGACGCCACGCCGCCGAGCTGGCGTCGTGGTAGTAAAACGCGCCGACTTCCGCGCCGGTCAGCTCGGTGGTGGCGTCGATGATGGTCTGTAGGAGGTCGAGCAGATTGTGCCGCTCGGCCAGCATGAGGCCGACGCGATGGAGCGTGTCCAGCTCGTCGTAAAGCGCGAGCACGCCGGAGTTCGTCTCGTTGAGCTCCTGGTTCACCCGCGTGAGATCGCCGTCGCGGGTGCGCAGCTCTTCGAGCGTGCGGAGCAGCTCCTGGTTTTGCACGTGGATCTCTTCCAACGGGCTGGCGGCGGGCTGGCTCGCCAGGTCATCCACGATGCGCTGGAGCTGCGCCGGAGTGCGCAGGGCCACTTGCGGGGGGAGGGTCTTGCGCATCACCGCAGTGGCGCCGGCGGGAGAGCTTTGGATCTCCAGCCGATCCATGAGGCGGCGCGCGCCGATGAGGCCGAGGCCGAGGCCGGTTTCCGAGGGGCCCGCCTGGCCGGCGAGCGCCGCGGCGGGGATGCCCGGCCCGCGATCCTCCACGGTGAGGAGCAGCGTCTGCCGCGGCGGCGCGCCCGCGCGCTGCACGCGAGTTTCACTTTCCACGGCAAACTCCACTGTGCCGCCCCCGGCGTATTTGAAGGCATTGCGCGCGATCCCCGAAAGCGCGGTGGTGATGCGCGTCTGCGTGGGCAAGTCAAAACCCAGCGCCGCTGCAATCTGCCGCGCGCGCTGCCGGGCCAGGACGAGATCGTGCTCGGAGCGGATCTCGAACCGGAGCAGCCGCAGCGGACGGATGGGCGTGGCTTCGGCACTCATGCGCAGGGGCGGGCGGCGAGGACGGTCGTGTCGTCGCTGCCGCGGTTGAAATCGCGGTAAAGCACGCCGGCGATCAGCTCGGGATGCCGCGTGGCGAGGCCGGCGTAGCGCTCGAGCTGCCAGTGCTGCTTCAGGCCGTCGGAGTGCATGAGCAGCAGGGCATCGGCCGGCCATGGGTAGGTGAACTCGCGCGGCTGGCTGGGCATCGCGCCGCCCACGGTGCCATTGTGGGAAACAAGGTTGCTGGTTTTTTCTGCCGTGACGATCGCGGCGGCGATGTTCCCCACGCCTGCATACGTGACCTGCCGCGTGGTCCAGTCCAGATGCGCCACTGCGACCGCCGCGCCGCGCGTGTGGCGCATCTTTTCGTGCATGCGCTGGAGCAGCGTGGGCAGGGCAAGCGCGGCCCCTTCGCAGAAAACTTCTCTGGCCGCGCACGATGCATCCGCGGCATGCGGGCCGTGGCCAAGCCCATCGGCGATGAGGAAGCGCGACCAGCCTGCGCCGTGCTGCTCCGCCCACGAGTCGCCGCACGCCGTCTCGCCGCGCATCGGCACGGAAACCGCACCCGCTTGCGACCCGGCTTTTTCCACCGTCCGGGGAGGCGGCTTTGCCCAGAGCTCCGAGTAGATCGCCGTCCCGACGCCGGGCTGCGAATGCACTTCCATGACGTGCGACCTGCGGCCCACGCCGCCGAGGCCGATGCCGGCGGTGCCGGCGGTCGAGTAGCCGTCGCGCAGGCAGGCGCCGAAGTTCGCCACGCCCGGCCCGCGGTCGAGGGAAAGAATCGAGACACCGCAGTTGTCTTCGCCGCAAAGCCTGCGCACGACGAGCGAACCGCCTTCCTTGGTGTGCAGCGCGAGGTTTTTCGCCAGCTCCGTGACGACCAGCGCCACGATGCCAGCGAAGACCGGGCCGCACTCCGCCTCCAGCGCCCACGCCTGCGCGATGCGGCGCGCCTCACCCGCCTGGCCCTGCTCCGTGACGTGAATGTGCAGCGAGGAAATCATGGCGCGGAAAGAAAGGCGCAGCCGGTTACTTCCATTTGGTGATCGTGATGCGCGTCCCTTCGCCGACGGTGGACTCGATGCTGAACTCATTCACGAGCCGCTTCGCGCCGCCAAGTCCGAGGCCCATGCCGCCGCCGCTCGTGAAGCCGTCGCGCAGCGCCTGCTCGATGTCCGGGATGCCCGGCCCGTGGTCTTCAAAGGTGACGCGCAGGCCGCGGCGCATCCCTTCTCGCACCAGCTCCAGCCTCGCCTCGCCGCCGCCACCGTAGATGAGCGTATTGCGCGCGAGCTCACTCGCCGCCGTGACGAATTTCGTCTGGTCCACCAGCGAGCATTGCATCTCCACCGCCCACGCCCGCACCGTCTGCCGGACGATCACGATGTCGCTTTCCGTGCGGATGGGCACCGTGGCTGCCTTTGAGGGAATCGCCATGAGGGGAGGGATACGCGGGCCGCTCAAGCTTCCGGCTTAAACAAAAAAGGGGATGCTTTCGTGCGTTCACTCCGCGTGCAGCAGCGCCATGCCGCGCTCCACATCGAGCGCGGTATGCACGCCGACCAGCGAAAGACCCAGCTCCACGAGGGTGATCGCCACGGCCGGCTGCATGCCGACCACGACTGTGCGCGCATCGAGGATGCGCGCCATTGCAGAGATATTCCCCAGCACGCGGCCGATAAAGGAATCGACCATCTCCAGCGCAGAGATATCGATCAGGACGCCCTTCGCCTCCGTGGCGGAGATGCGAGCGGTGAGATCGTCCTGGAGCTGAAGCGCGAGCCGGTCGTGCATGTCCACCTGGATGGTGACGAGCAGGAACTCGCCCATGCGGAGGATTGGGATGCGTTCGTGCATGTGGGAGAAGTGCGAAGTGGGAAGTGGCCAGTAGTTAGTTAGTAAGCAGGGGTCAGAAGTCAGGGGTGCGTTGCTTCAGAACATCGAGCACTGAGCACTGACCCCTTGCCTACTTTGCCCGCCCGGTTTCAGCGCGCGGCGAGGCTCCCCGGCACGGGCGGCGCGCCTTTGATGACTTGGAATCCCGAGCGCTTCAGCGCGGTGGCGAGCGCCTCGGCGAGCGATGCTTTGGTCGTCACTTGCGAGAGGTCGATGGCGAGGTGGACGATCGTCTGCGCGATCTGCGGGCGGATGCCGGAGATGATGCAGTCCGCGCCCATGAGCCGCGCGGCGGCCACCGTTTTCAGCAAGTGCTGCGCGACGAGCGTATCGACCGTCGGCACGCCGGTGATGTCGATGATGGCGATCTCCGAGCCGGTTTCCACGATCTTCTGCAAGAGCGCCTCCATGACGACGGAAGTGCGCGCGCTATCCAGCGTGCCGATGAGCGGCAGGGCGAGCACACCGTCCCAGAGCTTCACGACCGGGGTGGAAAGCTCGAGCATCTCCTCCTGCTGTCGCACGATCACTTCCTCGCGCGCCTGCTGAAAGGCTTCCATCGTGTGCAGGCCGAGCTTGTCCAGCAGCACCGAGGCGCGCGACAGGTCGTCGAAAAGCGCGCCGGCATCATCGCCGTGCGCCTGCCGCAGCCGCGTGAGCAGCGGCTGCTTGAGCGAGAAAACGAAGACGGCAGTCTCGGTCGGCGAAAAGCCCATCCGGCCCCGCGCGCGAGAAAGATCGCCGAGCTGCTCCAGCACCGGCGCCCACGCGGCGTTCCGCACGTTTTCCAGCTCGCCGCCCTGCGCGGCCTGCTGCATGCGGCGCAGAAACTCCTGCGATTGCACGCGGAGCTCCTCCTCGCCGATCAGGTCGCGCCGCATGGTGTCGGCATCGAGCTGCTCCTTCATCCAGGCGGCTAAAAGATCGGTTTCGGACTTGCGTAGGATGTCTGGAATCAGGGACTTACTCATGAGGCGGAAGGGTGGCTTACGAGATAAAGGGTCCGTGTGGATGTGTCAACCGACCCACAGACGGGGTCGCCTCAATCTTTTTGCAGCACTAAAAGCAGGGCTGTCGCCTGTGCGCGGCAAAGGGAAAAAGTCACCGTCCGGCTGCCTCTGCGGGTGCGCCTCGCAGAAGGCGAATGCTGGCGCTGCGGCGTGTGCGGCCCACACGCGGGCCGCACGGTTCGGAGTTCAATTGTAAAGGTCCGCGCACTGGCTCGGTTTCTGCCTCTTCTCGCCGGCACGCTCATGAAATCGCCCACCTCTGCCTCACCCGGAACCGCACCCGCCGCGCCAGCACAGCCGTCGTTCTTCACGATGCTCGCGCAGCTTTTCAAAAGCCCGCCTGCGCCCATCGCGCCCGAACTCGTAGCGCCCATGCCGCTGCCGCCCGCGCCGAAGGTCCCATCCGCGCCCCGCGTGCTGCACTTTGAAAAAGGCCAGGGCACGATCCTGCGCCGCGCTTTGAAGCCGGAGGCGCCAGTCGCAGGCGCGCCCGCGCCGATCGTCGTGGCGGAAATGCCGAGCCACGGTTCCGTGCTGCCGGAGATCATCCTCGTGCCGGCGGTGAAGTTTCTCCAGGCATCGCGCACGGTGCTTTCCGCTTTCCGCAAAGCGCCGCCCGTCCGCCTCGTGACCCCCGAGGCTGGAGCCGAAGCCGCGCAACAGCCGCCGTCGTCGTCGCGCCGTTTCGCGCCGGAGACGCGCTTCGCGAATGGCGATTACCCGATCGTCTGAAATCGTCTCGCGCGGCCTTCTTCCTTTTCTGCCCATGCAGTCGATGCTTTCCACCGCGGCGACGCGGCACGCCACGATCGAAGCCGCGCTCCCCACCGCCCCTGCGAGCTCCGCTGGCGCCATGGAGCGGTTCGGGCATTTCGTGATCCATCGGCGCGAGGATGGCGAGCTCGACACTCTCGGCGGCGGCGGAATGGGGATCACGTATCGCGCCTTTGACACGCAGCTCGAGCGGCTCGTGGCGTTGAAAGTCATCCATCCGCAGTGCGTGCATAATCCTGAGGTGCGCTCGCGCTTTGCCCGCGAAGCGAAAGCGGCCGCGCGGCTCCAGCACCCGAACATCGCGAGTGTGCTTTTCCAGGGCGAGGAAGCCGGCGCGTGCTTTTACGCGATGGAACTCGTGGCCGGCGAAGACCTCCACCACTACCTCCAGCGCGTCGGTCCGATCTCGCCGGTGCATGCGCTCCAGATGGCGCACCAGATCGCGCTCGCACTCGTGGCTGCGGCCAAGGAAGGAGTGCTCCACCGCGACCTGAAGCCCGGCAATGTGATGCTCACTTCCTATCACGAAGGTGGCGCGCCGCACTTGAAGGTGATCGATTTTGGCCTCGCCAAACTCTCCTCCGACGCACCGACGACTTTCATGACCGGCGGCTTTCTCGGCACCCCGGAATTTGCCAGCCCCGAACAGTGCGAAGAGCAGCCGCTGGATGCGCGCTCCGACCTGTATTCGCTCGGCGCGACGCTTTGGTTTTTGCTGCAAGGCAGCACGCCGTTTTCGGGCTCGATGTTTTCCGTGATGCGCGCGCACGTCAGCGCGCCGCCCCCTTTTGAAACGCTCGCCGGCGCGCCGGAGCCGCTGCTGGCGGTGCTGCGGCGTCTGCTCGCCAAGGATCGCGAAGGGCGCCCCGCCACCGCGCTGGACGCGGCGCGCGAGATCGAGCAGGCGATTCAACTGCTGGCGGGGGACAGGAGGAACTACGTCCCGCTCGGTGCCGCGCTGCCCGCCGCCGTGCCGGTTGCAGGCGGAGGAAAGCGCGCGCTGGCGCGTCGGAGGGTGCTCGCGATTTCGATCGCGACGGTCGTGGGAGCAGCCGTGGCGGCGGGCGCGGCGCTCTGGTGGAGTGCGCACCGCGGCACCGCTGGCGGTGGAGAGCATCGGCCGGCCTTTGCGCCCGCGGGGCAGGGGCAGCAGTCAGTTTTCGCTGGGGCCAATCCCGCGGCGCCTCCGATCGTGAACGGCCTCGGCATGCAGTTTGTGGCGATCCCGGGAACCGACGCGTCCGTCTCGATCTGGGAAACGCGGGTGCGCGATTTCGCCGCCTTTCACAATGCGACCGGGCAGGCCGCCGCCACCGCCGGAAAAACTGGCGCGCCGGGCTGGCGCGCGCCGGGCTTTCCGCAGGATGGCGAGCATCCCGTGGTCTGGGTGACGACCGATGACGCCACGCGGTTTTGCGCCTGGCTGACGGGCGAAGAACGCAAGGCTGGCCGCATCGACGCGATGCAGACCTACCGGCTGCCGACGCGCTTCGAGTGGGACAGCGCCTTTGATGCGGCGCCGGGGCAGGGCGGGGGACGCAGGCCGCCACCGCCCCCGCGCGAGGACGGCGAATTCCGCGACGGTGCAGCGCCGCAAGGCCGTGAGCGGCCCCCGGGGTTTGAAGGTGGCGATGGTTTCCGCCCGCCGCCTGACGGGCCGCGCGGCGAGTTTGCCGGGGGACCACCGCAGGGGCAGGGCGGGCCGATGCCGGGCGAGGGCGGACCGCCCTTCCACTGGCGCACGCAGATGTGGCCGCCGCCGCTGGGCTTCGGAAACTACGCGGATGAAAGCGCGCGCCAGGCTGGCGCGGCGCAGCAGGTCATCCCTGCGTGGCGCGATGGCTTTGCCTTTTCCGCGCCGGTCGGCCGCTCGCAACCGAGCGCCCGCGGCATCTACGATCTCAGCGGCAACGTCTGGGAAATGTGCTACGACGGCCCGCCCGGCAGCTCGAGCTTTGGACGCCTCGGCGGGAGCTGGGCCAGCAGCACGCCGGACGACCTGCGGCTGCACCAGATGCTCGCCGTGCGCGTTGGCGAGCGCAGCGCGCAGACTGGCTTCCGCTGTGTGCTGGAGCGCGGTCGGTAGCAGCGCCAGCGCAAGTTTCGGCGCTCGCGTCGACTCGCGTGCGGCGTGAAACGTCGTGCCGTGCAGCGGATCGCGGAGGCTCCGCGCCAAAGCAATCGCTGCCCGCCCGGCAGGCCCGCCGCATCATTTACCTTTCCTTTACAATTCACCGCTTTCCTCCGTGCCGCTGTCGCGCGAAAGGTCCGCGCCTTCCCGCGGAATCTCCGCCCACCTCCCCACTCCGCCCGTCTCATGACCCGATCGTTCCTTCTCGCCCTCTTCGCACTTTCCGCGAGCGCCTTCTCGCAAGCCGACCCGCGCCTCACCTCGTGGATCACCGCCTATTCCGGCAAGTATGCGCGCATCGTGGAGACCGACGCGGACCTGCTCGCCAACAACACGAAGACGACGTGGAGCCGCAACAACATCGCGCAGACGCTGCCTGCGTATGTCGGCGTGCAGGAGGTTTCGTCCTCCGCGGCCTTCGTTTATATCCGCACGACTGGGCTCGGGATTCACACGATGGGGCCGTGGTATGACAACGCCGCGAAGTCCGCGCTGTTCGTCAACATTCCCAAAAACCAGAAGGTGATCTACCGCGTGCCGCGCACGCCGGTGGCCGCGACGACGAAGGTGAACGTGGGCGGCGGTGACTGCGGATACTTTGTGGATGGGGTGACGATGTTCGATGCGCGCGACGCGGTCTCTTACTCGAATGCGAGCGCCCGCGACGGCGACGCGCCGGGCACTCCAAACGGCGTCAACGGTGACGGCATCTGGAATCGCGACGCTTACATGAACGAGGCGATCACCTTCGACCCCGCGCTCGCGCACCAGCAAAACACCGGCGTTTATCACTACCACGCGAACCCGATCGCGACGCGTTTCCTGCTCGGCGACCACATTGATTTCAACCCGACGACGAAGCGGTATTCCGAATCCACCGCGGCGGTGACGAAGCATTCGCCGATCGTGGCGTGGGCAAAGGACGGCTACCCGATCTACGGACCCTACGGCTACGCGACTGCGACCGACGCGACGAGCGGCTTGCGGCGCATGGTGTGCGGCTTCGTCCCGCGCAACGGCACGAACGGCACGACCAATCTCGCGACGACCGGCCGCACCACGCTGCCGGCGTGGGCCGCGCGCACGCAGGGCCGCTCGGCCACGCTGACCTCCGGTCAATACGGCCCCGCGGTGAGCACGAGCTTCGCGCTCGGCCGCTACACGGAGGACAACGATTACCTCGGCGATCTCGGCAAAACGCAGGGCGTTGACTTCGACCTTGACCAATACAACGGGCGCACGTGCGTGACGCCGGAGTTTCCCAATGGCACGTATGCCTACTTTGTCGCGATCACCGCGGCGGGCACGCCGACGTATCCTTACAATCTGGGTCGCCAATATTACGGCACGCCGAGCGGCGGCGCGGTGGTGAGCATCACGGAAACAGTGACGACGAACTTCAACGTCGGCCCGAACACGCAAGAGCAGATGGGCTCACCCGCCGTGAGCGGCGGCAACGTGGCGCTGGCCTGGAGCAGCGTGGAGGGCGGCACTTACAAGCTGGAGGCGACGAACGATCTCAGCACTGCCTGGAGCACGGTGAGCTCCACGGTCGCGGCGTCACCGGGCGTGGCGACGGGCTTCACGGAAACCGGCGGCGCGACGGGACGCACGCAGCGCTTTTACCGCGTGACGCGCACGGCGCTCGCGACCTACGACCCGGTGGCAAGCACGACGAGCACCAGCAGTGGAATCCTGAGCGTCTCGCCGACCAGCGCAGCGCGCGGCGCGACGATCACGCTGACGATCAATCTCGACTCCTCGGTGAATCCACCGCCGCAACAGGCGCCGGTGAACTCCGTGAGCATCGGGACGATCTCCAGCACTTCCCGCACGCACGTCAGCCAGACAAAGGTGACGGCGGTCTTCACCATTCCCGCGAATGCGACCACCGGGCCACAGACCGTAAGCGTCGTCTTCCCCGGCCCGCCGGACGACCCAAGCGCGTCGGTGACTTATTCGCTGGCGAATGCCTTCACGGTGACCAGCGGCGCGGGCCTCACCGCCACGCGCACGCTGAAGAAAACGCCCGCGCGCTGACCGCGCATGTCTGCGGAGCACACAGCGCAGCCCGACCGGTGCAAGGCACGCCGATCACGGGAGCGGCGTCCGTGGGCGCACGCTCAGTCGTCTATTCCGCGATCGGCGGAGCGCGGTTCTCCGGGCTTGGAGCAGCGATCACGGGAGCAACCGCCGCTTCGAAACGGTGTCATCCTGACCGGACCTTCGGCAAAGCGGCGTGGCATCATTGAAGCGCGTGACCCGAAGCGGAGTGGCGGGATCCGGGCCACGGCGGCCAGGCTCTGGCGATGGGGCGCTGCTCTTGCTGCACTCTGCGGAGCGTTCGCCGGCGGAAAAGATGTGCGCGCCGCACAGCTCACCGTGCGCGTTGAGCATCGCTGGCAGAGCACGGCACTCGTGCTCGGACAAAGTCTCCCGCCGAGCGGAAGTGCCACGCCGCTTTCTGTCACGCGCCTCGCGTATCTGCTCTCCGCCGCGAAGCTCCAGCGCGAGGACGGAAGCTGGATCGGCGCGGGCAACTGGTCCGCATTTCTCGACGTGGAAAAGGGCCGCACCGCATTTGCTTTGTCCGGCGTGCCAGCTGGCAAATACCGTGCGCTGCGTTTTGATCTTGGGCTCGATCCCGCCACTGACCGCAGCGATCCCGCCGCGCGCCCTCCCGGTCATCCGCTCCACCCAGAGGTGAATGGCCTGCACTGGGGCTGGCGCGGCGGCTACGTTTTTCTCGCGGCGGAAGGCCGGCTCGCGAGCGGCGGCGGCTTCTCCTATCATCTCGCCGGCGAGGCATGCCGCGGCACGATCGAAGTTCCCGCCGTTCTTGATATTTCCGGCGGCGACCTCGCCCTCACGCTCGTCTGCGATGCCGCGCGCCTCTTCGATTCCGCGCACCGCGTGGACCTCGCCGCCACACCCGCGACGCATTCGCGCGAGGGCGACACCGTCGCCGCGCAACTCGCGGACAATGCCGTGCGCGCCTTTTCCCTGCTGCGCATCGAGCCCGATTTTTCGGGCGCCCCGCCCGCTGCAAAGAACGTCCTGCCGGCACGCCCCGGCGCGGTCGAGATCAAGCTGCCGCCGCACTTTCCGCAAGCCGACTGGCCCGCCGACAACCTGCCGACCGCCGCGGGTGTCGCGCTCGGCCGGCGCCTTTTCCACGACGTGCGCCTGTCGCGCAACGGCTCGCAATCTTGCGCCTCATGCCACGATCCAGCGTTCGCTTTTTCCGATCCGCGGCCCGTGAGCATCGGTGCTGACGGCCACTCCGGCACACGCAACTCGATGCCGCTTTTCAACCTCGCGTGGAAGCCGGCGTTCTTCTGGGATGGTCGCGCGCAACGCTTGCGAGATCAAGTGCTCGTGCCCATCCAGGACGCGCACGAGATGAATGAAACGCTCGACTGCGCAGTGGCAAAACTCGACGCGGACGGCGCGGTTCGCGCGGAGTTCGAGCAGACATTTGGCACCCGCGAAATCACGGCCGAGCGGCTCAGCCTCGCGCTCGAGCAGTTCCTTCTCACGCTGATCTCCAGCGACTCGCGCTTCGAGCACGCGCTCCGCGGCGGCGTGGAATTCACCGCCGAGGAGCAGAGCGGCTTCGAGCTTTTCTTCACAGAAAGCGATCCCGCGCGCGGCATCCGCGGCGCCGATTGTTTTCACTGCCACGGCGGCGCAAACTTCTCGAATCACGGCTTCTTCAACAACGGCCTCGACGCTGATGAAACGCGCAAAGACGAAGGCCGCTCACGCGCCACTGGCCGCGAGATCGACCGCGGAACATTCAGCGTCCCCTCGCTCCGTAACATCGCCCTCACCGCGCCCTACATGCACGACGGGCGCTTCACGACGCTGGAGCAGGTGATCGAGCACTACGACTGTGGTGTGAAGCCATGCGCCACACTCGATCCCAATCTGGCCAAGCATTTCGCGACCGGCGGACTCGGCCTGAGCGCCGAAGAAAAGCACGCGCTGGTTGCCTTTCTCAAAACGCTCACCGGCAGCGAGCAGCGCGCAAAGTAATCCCGGACTTCCGTTGTCCGAAGTGTCGTAGCCGACGGAAGTCGGAGACCGCGGAGCGCCCTCCACTTGTGCAGCCGACAACGGGAGCCGGTGCGCTCAAAGGAACGGCGCTGCGCGATCTTCGTGTGCCGCGCGCGTCTGCTGCGGCGCTTCTTTTCCCGACCCATGAAAAACAACGGCGCCAAGCTGGCGAATCACTTCCGCATCACGGACGGCAAAAAGTTTCGCCTCAAAAACACTGACCCGGGCGACACGCGCAGCATGGACAAAGAGCAGGCGCAGGAACTCCTTGCACAAGGATTAGAGCGGCTTGCAGCGTTGCAGGAGCTGCTTTACGCGCAGGATCGCTGGGCGGTGCTGTGCATCTTTCAAGCGATGGATGCGGCGGGAAAAGACGGCACGATCAAGCACGTGTTTTCCGGCGTGAACCCGCAAGGCTGCCACGTCTCTGCGTTCAAAGCGCCGAGTGAGGAGGAGCTCGATCACGATTTTCTCTGGCGCCCAAATCGCGCGCTGCCGGAGCGCGGACGCATCGGCGTTTTCAACCGCAGCTACTACGAGGAAGTGCTCGTGGCGCGGGTGCATCCAGAAATCCTCGAACGACAAAAGCTGCCGGAGCAACTTGTGACGAAGCGGATTTGGGACGAGCGCTTCGAGGACATTCGCGCGTATGAACGCTACCTCAGCCGTAACGGCGTCGTGGTGCGGAAATTCTTTCTG
>CAXSDZ010000001.1:0-587 GCA_964235505.1 uncultured Chthoniobacteraceae bacterium | reverse complement strand
TGCACGTGTCAAAGGCGGAGCAGAAAAAGCGCCTCTGCGAGCGGCTGGACGACAAGGAAAAGCACTGGAAATTCGCTATCCAGGATGTGCGCGAGCGCGAGCGGTGGGATGATTATCAGGCCGCTTACGAGGAGGCGGTGACGCACACAGCCAGCGAGGATGCGCCGTGGTTTGTCGTGCCGGCGGACCACAAATGGTTCACCCGCGTGGTGGTGATGAATGCGGTGATCGAGACAATGGAATCGTTGAAATTCCAACTCCCAAAGCTGAGCGCCGAGCAGAAAAAACAGATCACCGCTGCCCGGCTCGAGCTCGACGCTCAAGAGTAAGCTGATATGCGCCGCTGGTTGCGGTCCGGCAGTGCGGCTGGCTGCCGCTACGCTGGTTGCGCGACATCTGCACGCCGCACATCGAGCCACTCCAGCAGCTCGCTGAGCTCGAGTTGCACCGCCGCTTCCGTCGTGTGCGCGGGCTCCAGCGAAACGCGTTCTGCAAAAGCGCTGAGATGCACCGGGATGTATTCAAACGTGCGGTCGCCTTCCAGCCCGACGCGCAACTGGTAAAAGCGCTTCATCCCGACCCTGACG